>NZ_JABAIC010000039.1:0-934 GCF_012641315.1 Novosphingobium sp. ERW19 | reverse complement strand
TAAGTGCCTGATTCAGAAGTTTCTCAATTCCAGCAATATCTTGCGGTTCGGCGCGTGAGCATTCGGATTGAAGCTATGAGTGCCCATGCGGTTGAAGACGCGATGGACTTTTCCCAGTCCTTGGCAAGGCGTCGGCAGCGGCCAAGCCATGCGAAGGTTCGCTCTACAACCCATCGGCGTGGTAGCACCTCGAAGCCCTTGGCTTTGTCGGAACGCTTGATGATGTCGATAGTCCACTTGCCCATGCCGACAAGCGCGGATCGCAGTTTATCACCTGCATAGCCGCCGTCAGCGAAGACATGGCGTAACCATGGAAACCGCGTCCGGACGGCAGCCAGCACATCGACAGCACCATCGCGATCCTGAATGTCGGCGGCGTGGACGAGAATGAAGATCAGAAAGCCGCATGTGTCGGTCAGGATGTGTCGTTTGCGGCCTTTGACCTTCTTGCCTGCGTCAAACCCGGAAACTCCGCCACTTTCCGTGGTCTTCACCGATTGGCTGTCGATCACTCCAGCACTGGGCGAGGCTTCGCGTCCTTCGATTTCCCGCAGGTTCATAACCAGCACGGTGTTGATGGCCTCGAACAGACCGGCATTGCGCCAGGCGTAAAAGTAGCGCCGCACCGTCGACACCGGAGGGAAGCATTTGGGCAAGAGTCGCCACGCGCACCCACTCGCGGCTACATAAAGCAAAGCGTTGAGGACTTCGCGCATGTCTGCCGTTCGAGGTCGGCCTCCACGCCTTGCCGGAGGCACGAATGGCTCTGCCAGCGCCCACTCCGCATCCGTCATATCCGATGGATATCGCAATCCCTCCCGGCTATGCTCGCGCCGGGCAATACCAGTCCATGTCACCATTCACTCCATCTCTTCGCAAAGAGGCGTGAATCACAACATGCTGGTATTGCTCAACAACTTTCGGTTCGGGCTCT
>NZ_JABAIC010000038.1:0-1245 GCF_012641315.1 Novosphingobium sp. ERW19 | reverse complement strand
GTGATTTTCATGGGGGTTTCACTCGCTAAGGACAGGCGGATTGTGGTATTACCGATTGACGGACCAGTTTCGGTCTGTCAAGTTCCCTGAATTGGTATTACCAGAAAGTTCATATGGCAACTGGCAAGTCCCACGACCGTTTGTACCAGGATCTCGCTCGATCGCTGCTCGATGAGCTGGCGGCAGGGCGCTACCCCGTTGGCAGCCGCCTTCCGGCCGAGCGTGACCTGGCGCTGCGATACGAAGTGAGCCGCCCGACCGTGCGCGAGGCGATCATCGCGCTCGAAGTGCAGGGGCTGGTCGAAGTGCGCATCGGTTCGGGTGCTTACGTCAAGCGCTTGCCGGGCGAGAACGACCGTCCCGGCTTCAACGTGACCGCGTTCGAACTGACCGAGGCGCGCCTGCTGTTCGAGGGCGAGGCAGCGGCGCTGGCGGCCACGCAGATGACTGACGAGGATCTGGCCGAGATCGAGGATCTGGTCCAGCAGATTGCCGAAGAGAACCAGAATCCTGATGGTTCGGAAAGCGCCGACCGCGCGTTCCACCTCGCCATCGCGCGCGCCACCCGCAATGTTGCGGTCTACAACACCGTGGCGCAGCTGTGGGACCTGCGCGGGACTTCGCCAGAGGCTGCGCTCCTGCATGAAAAGGCCCGCCACGCCAATATCAAGCCTGTGGTAGAGGAGCACACAGCGATCCTCGATGCGCTGCGCGCGCGCGATCCCAACGCCGCCCGTGCCGCCATGCGCGCCCACCTCTCCGCCGTGCTCGAGGGGCTGCTTTTCGCCACCGAGGAACGCCTCCTCGCCGAAGCCCGCAGAGCCACGCAAGCCAAACGCGAACGATACGCCAAAGCCACCGCCTGAGGGCGGGGGCCATCAACGGATGCCTTGAGAGAGTAGAAATGCCCCGCACGCTTGAGCTTCATCCCGACCGGTTGCTGCCGGCCGATCCTTCGGTGCGCGCGATTGCGCGTGAGTTGTACGCCAGCGTGGCGGGCTTGCCGATCGTCAGCCCGCACGGTCATACCGATCCGCGCTGGTTTGCCGGCAACGCGACGTTCGGCAATGCCACCGACCTGCTGCTGGTGCCGGACCACTACGTCTTCCGCATGCTCTATTCGCAAGGGCTCGCGCTGGAGGATCTGGGCGTACGCAACAAGGGCGTGGACCCGCGCGCGGCGTGGCGGCTGTTTGCCGAGCGCTACTGGCTGTTTCGCGGCACGCCTTCGCGCATGTGGCTCGA
>NZ_JABAIC010000037.1:0-1307 GCF_012641315.1 Novosphingobium sp. ERW19 | reverse complement strand
GAACTTTCTGGTAATACCAATTCAGGGAACTTGACAGACCGAAACTGGTCCGTCAATCGGTAATACCACAATCCGCCTGTCCTTAGCGAGTGAAACCCCCATGAAAATCACCGCCGCCCGCGTCATCGTCACCTGCCCGGGCCGCAACTTCGTCACGCTCAAGATCGAGACCGACCAGGGCGTCTATGGCATCGGCGATGGCACCTTGAACGGGCGCGAGCTTTCGGTCGTCGCCTATCTCGAGGAGCACGTCATTCCCTGCCTCATCGGCATGGACCCGCGCCGCATCGAGGACATCTGGCAGTATCTCTACCGCGGCGCCTACTGGCGGCGCGGCCCGGTGACGATGCGCGCGATTGCCGCGGTCGACATGGCGCTGTGGGACATCAAGGGCAAGATGGCCGGCATGCCGGTCTACCAGCTTCTGGGCGGCCGCAGCCGTGACGGGATCATGGTCTATGGCCATGCCAATGGCTCGGACATTGCCGAGACGGTCGAGGCGGTCGGCCACTACATCGACATGGGCTACAAGGCGATCCGCGCCCAGACCGGCGTGCCCGGCATCAAGGATGCCTATGGCGTGGGCCGCGGCAAGCTCTACTACGAACCGGCCGATGCCGCCCTGCCCTCGGTCACCGGCTGGGACACGCGCAAGGCGCTGAACTATGTGCCCAAGATGTTCGAGGAGCTGCGCAAGACCTACGGCTTCGACCACCACCTGCTCCACGATGGCCACCACCGCTATACCCCGCAGGAAGCGGCCAACCTTGGCAAGATGCTTGAACCCTACCAGCTGTTCTGGCTGGAAGACTGCACGCCTGCCGAAAACCAGGAGGCCTTCAAGCTGGTGCGCCAGCACACCGTCACCCCGCTGGCCGTGGGCGAGATCTTCAACACCATCTGGGATGCCAAGGATCTCATCCAGAACCAGCTGATCGACTACATCCGCGCGACCGTCGTCGGTGCCGGCGGCCTCACCCACCTGCGCCGCATTGCCGATCTTGCCAGCCTCTACCAGATCCGCACCGGCTGCCACGGCGCCACCGACCTCTCGCCCGTCACCATGGGCTGCGCGCTGCACTTCGATACCTGGGTCCCCAACTTCGGCATCCAGGAATACATGCGCCATACCCCTGAAACCGACGAAGTCTTCCCCCACGACTACCACTTCGACAAGGGCGAACTCTTCGTCGGCGACACCCCCGGACACGGCGTCGACATCGACGAGAAACTCGCCGCCAAATACCCCTACAAACCCGCCTACCTCCCCGTCGCACGGCTCGAGGATGGCACCATGTGGAACTGGT
>NZ_JABAIC010000036.1:0-1402 GCF_012641315.1 Novosphingobium sp. ERW19 | reverse complement strand
GGCGTGATCGCCTTTCAGCCGACCAATGCGGGCAGCTCGCGCACCAAGGGCGTGGAAATCGAAGCCACGCTCCGTCCCTCGCGTCGTTTTTCCGTCAGCGCAGCCGTCACCTATCAGCAGGCTACCCTCGACGTTGACGGCCTGAACTGCCCAACCCAGTTGCAGCCAAGCGCAATCACTGTCGCACTGGGTGGAACCCGGCCCGTCAACACGTGCTATCGCTATCAGTTCAGGGCGCCGAATGGTAGCCTGGCGACGAGTGGCCTTGTGCAGGACGTCCGGGGCGGGCAGCTTCCGGTTTCGCCCGAGTGGCGCTTCAACGTAAGCCCCCGCTGGCAAGGGCCGATCACGTCCTCACTCGATGGCTTCGTTCAGGTTGACCTATCTTACCAAAGCGACGTGCAGTTCGCGATCGAGCAGGACCCGCTGCAGACGCAGGACGGCTATGCGTTAGTCGATGCCAGCATCGGGATTTCAGCGCCAGATTCGCGCTACACGCTGACGGTCTTCGTGAAGAACCTGTTCAATCAGAACTTCTACACGACCACCACGACGTCTGCGCTAATCGGTAACAACCTTAGTGTTGTTGACGTCTACGCTTTCCGTCCCAAGAATGCTGACCGTTATTTCGGGGCCTCACTCGGCTTCCGGTTCTAAAAGAGCCAAGGCCCGGTGAGTTGGCTTACCGGGCCAATCTTTGGCTTGGCCGGTTTGCGCACACCGGGCCGGCCATAAGTTTTCCGACCGTCCGTTCCGGTGGGTAAGCTGATCAATGTTATCCATGCGCCTGCAGTGGGAGCGCCGCACGATGTTACACACTCGCCGCCAAGCCTTGGCCCTCGGTGCTCTAGGCCTCGGAGCAGCCGGTCTCACAACAGCCCAAGGCCAGACCCCTCGCGCGTTGCCGAACATCCTCTGGCTGGTGAGCGAGGACAACAATCCCTACGTCGGCGCCTACGGTGACAAGCTGGCCCATACGCCGCACATCGACGCCTTGGCCAAGAAGGGCGTGCTGTTCGGCAATGCCTATTCGAACGCGCCAGTCTGTGCGCCGTCACGCTTCGCCATGCTGACCGGCGTCAATCCCGAGAGCTGCTCGCCGGCCCAGCACATGCGGGCCGAAGCTAAGCTGCCGCAATCTTTCCGCACTTATCCTGAACTGATGCGTGCGGCGGGCTACTTCTGCATCAACAACCCGAAGACAGACTACAACAGCGATGTCGTTCCGGCAGCCATCTGGGACATTCAGGGCATCGAAGGGCACTGGCGCAAGGCACCCAAGGACAAGCCGTTCCTGTGCGTGATGAACACCGGCACCAGCCACGAGTCAAAGATGTGCGCCCCTAAGGCCGGTCCCGTTACTCCAGAGCAGGTTCGCATCCCCGCCTTTCTGCCAGATGAT
>NZ_JABAIC010000035.1:0-1629 GCF_012641315.1 Novosphingobium sp. ERW19 | reverse complement strand
GTCTCGGCAGCGGGCGGAAAAGATCCCATGATGAGAGTTGGATAGCGGCCTGAAGGAGATCAGAGTCGGTTTGCTACCAACCACTCTGAAAGGATTTGCTATGTCAGCAGAACCAACCTCGCAGCCTGCCGCGATCCGGGTCGATCTTGGCGCAATTTTCGTTTCTCTGGAACTGTCGAAATCGACGTGGCTTGTGACGTCGTTGTCACCTGGCAGCGAACGGATGTCGCGTCACTCAGTGCCCGGCGGGGATCTTCCTGCATTACTGGCCTGTTTGGGCGCATTGCGAGACAAGTCACGGGTCCGGGAGGGCAGGCTCTATCCTGTGGTGGTCATTCAGGAGGCGGGGCTCGACGGCTTTTGGATTCATCGGGCGCTTGAGGCGGAAGACTGGATCACAAGCTACGTTGTGGATGCAGCCTCGATTGCGGTATCGCGCCGGCACCGGCGAGCGAAGACCGACCGTATCGACGGGGAGGCGTTGGTGCGCGCCCTGATGGCATGGATACGTGGGGAGCCTCGCGTCTGCTCGATGGTGCGAGTTCCTGCCATCGAAGATGAGGACCGTCGCAGGATCGGACGAGAGCGCAGGACCCTGATCGATGAGCGCAAACGGCACGTCAATCGGATCAAGGGACTGCTCTTCGGTGTCGGTATCCGGCATTATGAACCAGTGCGTCGCGATCGCCGTGAGCGCTTGGTAGAACTGCAGACCGGCGATGGTCACCCATTGCCCGCTCACCTTAAGTCCCAGATTTGTCGTGAGCTGGACCGGCTTGAACTGCTGGACCGGCAGATCAAGGCCGTGGAAGCTGAACGGGATGCACTCTGTTCGCGAACCCACGAAAGCTCGGCTCAAGCAATGCTGGCGGGGATCAAAGGCATCGGCGTGGAATCCGCCAGCATCCTTGCGAGCGAAGGATTATTCCGACAGTTCGACAATCGGCGCCAAGTCGCGGCTTATGCAGGGCTTGCGCCCTCGCCTTGGCGAAGCGGCTCGATCGATCGTGAACAGGGTGTTTCGAAAGCGGGCAATCCAAGACTGCGCACGACGATGATCCAGCTAGCATGGTTGTGGCTGCGCTATCAGCCGGACGCGGCTCTCTCGCACTGGTTCCATGAACGGGCAAGCCATAGCGGCGGGCGAGGCCGGAAGGTCGCGATCGTCGCCTTGGCACGCAAGCTGCTTGTGGCCTTGTGGAAGTATGTGACCGCCGGGGTCGTGATCGAGGGAGCTGCTATGACTGCGGCATAGCCAGCGGCTGTCGCGATTTATTCCAATCCCCAGGACCTGTTCGGCCCTGACGGATCCAGGCGAACGGACCGAAGCCCCCCATGGCTTCCAATGCCGCTCAAAAGAAGGGTTCCGTTCTCCTGAGCCACGCCCCCGAATGAGGGATTATGGTGCAGCCGTCTCAAGCGGCGACCGGATATGAGGTGGTACAGGCGAGGATACCCCGCCGGTACTCGTGAAGCGGGCTCAGCTGGATACGATACCAACCGGGAAAAACGAAACGACGACATACCTCCTTGACCTGCAACTCATCATATGAGGGGGACTCATCGACGCGCTCTTGGCCGCTCGCGGGGCGGGTTCACCAGTAAGCTTCACTGCCTGGCTGATGCCCT
>NZ_JABAIC010000034.1:0-1944 GCF_012641315.1 Novosphingobium sp. ERW19 | reverse complement strand
AAAGTCCATCGCGTCTTCAACCGCATGGGCACTCATAGCTTCAATCCGAATGCTCACGCGCCGAACCGCAAGATATTGCTGGAATTGAGAAACTTCTGAATCAGGCACTTACTGCGCAGCAATCAAACCCGCCGCCGCTGTGTTCTTCTAGCTATGATCATTAGGTTTTGAGCGAATTACGACAAATCGTTATCATCTAGTCTTCACGTAAAAAGCCGATTTAGTGTCAGGTGAGTGACCGTGAAGCCTAGTAGTCCGCCGAAGATCAACTTTGTAGTGAGGGCGGTTGACCAGTTTAGGCCTGAAACCGGACCAAGAAGCGACAACGCTGCGAGCAGGGCTGCGATCGACAGCCCGCCCATCAGCATTCTAACGGTCTGTCCTGCGATCGCGCCAGTTGTTGGCAAGGTTTGCCTGCCGCCCTTCCGGAGAGACCTACGTACAAGCAACGCTGGCACAAGCGCAGCCATCATAGAGATGCCAGCACCTTGCCCCAGGAAATCAAGCGCGAAGTTGTCGGGTGCGGCCATGCTCAATTCGCGGCTGCGGGTGCCGAAGACCAGCAGGAAGAATGCGGCGCTCAGCACGACATTGATCGCAGTGCTGACCCGTCTCTCGCGCTTGAGAATGGGGAGAAAGTCCATGGCCTGCACCTGTCGCGCGCTGCTCAAGCTTCGTCAATCACGGGGTTGGTGAGGGTGCCGACTTTGCCGATGGAGATTTCGGCGATGTCGCCTGCTTTCATGTAGAGGGGTGGGTTGCGTTTGTCGCCGACGCCGCCGGGGGTGCCGGAGGCGATGACGTCGCCGGGTTCGAGGGTGGTGAAGGTGGAGCAGTATGCGATCACGAAGGCGATATCCCAGATCATGTCGGAGACGGGCTGGTCCTGGACGAGCTGGCCGTTGATGCGGGTCTGCACGCGCTGGTCGCCAAGATCGGGCAGCTCGTCGGGCGTGACGAGGGCCGGGCCGAAGGCGCCGGTGCCGGGGAAGTTCTTGCCCGGCGTGAACTGGATGTTGTGGCGCTGCCAGTCGCGCACCGAACCGTCGTTGAACACCGAGTACCCGGCGACATGTTCCAGCGCCTTTTCGCGCGGGATGCGGCGGCCGCCCTTGCCGATGACCACGGCAAGCTCGCCTTCATAATCGAAGCGGGTGGATTCCGGCGGGCGCACCAGCGGCTCGCCATCGGCGATCAGGCTGTCGGCCCAGCGGGTGAAGATCGCCGGGTATTCCTTCTGGTCGCGCCCGGTCTCGGCCACGTGCGTGGCGTAGTTGAGCCCGACGCAAAGGATCTTGTTCGGATTGGGGATCAGCGGGAGCAGGCGCACGTCGGCGCGAGCATGGGTTGCGGTGGTGGCCAACGCGGAAAGATCGCCGGCCACGACATCCTTCAGCCATGCCGCAGCGCTTTGGGCGCCGAGATCCTGCACGGTCTCGCCCTCGAGGCGGCCGAAGCTGGGGGTGCCGTCAGGACGGCGGAAGCTGATGTAACGGGCCATGGTCTTGTCTCCCCTGAGGACGCCTTGTGCCTGCACCGCCGATCCTGCCAGCGCAAGGGCGGCCGCGCCGCCGACGAAACCTCGTCTGTCGATGTTCAAGGTGCTGCGTTCAAAGTGGTTCAGGTTGCCAGTCGCGGCGGCAGCGGAAGCGTTCCTCGGCCACGCGCAAGCCGGCGAAGTCCTTGTCGGAGATGCCCCACTGGTCGATGCGGCTCTCGGGCCAGGTCCAGTCGTCCGGCTCGCCGGTGCGATAGTCTGCCGGGACCTTTTCCACCGCGGTCGAATATTCGATCACCGGGCCGAACGGCGCGATGTAATAGGCATAGACATTATCGCCCGGCCCGTGGCGGCCCGGGCCCCATGCGGGGGCAAAGCCGTTGTCGCGCATCCAGCCAATGCCGCGCATCACCGCATCGAGATCGTCCATCTCGAACGCCACGTGG
>NZ_JABAIC010000033.1:0-2181 GCF_012641315.1 Novosphingobium sp. ERW19 | reverse complement strand
GCGCGCTTGGTGTAGACCCCCTCGCCGTTCGACATGTGCCCGAGGCAATCGTAGTCGCCAAACAAGGCATCGAAACGGGATGCGATCTGGGACAGCCAGCGCTGTGCCCGCGGTGAGCGGGCCGTGCGCCAATCGGCGTCCCAATAAGGCCCGTCGTCGCGTTCGACGATCCAGACGGCGACCAGCCCGCCATAGACCGATAAGCCGAAATCCGCATAGGCATTGCGCATGAGTATCCGGTCCTCCCGGCCGCGCCAGCCGTCATGCGGGATCAGCGACGGGAAGGCTTTGGCGGCCCGCTCGCACAGATCGTCACGCAGCCATTCATACTCGAATTCCCAGTCGTCCTCGGCTTCGACCTCGAGAACCGTGAATGCGACAATTGCGCCGCTGGGATAGCTGACTGATCGGCCCATAGCATCCTCCCTCAGGCCGCAAGCGCCGCGTCGTCTGACGCGTCGTCAAACTGTTCAGGCATCGCCCTCCCGCCGAGCTTCAGGAGCAGGCTCGATGACTCTTCGGCCTTTGCTGCAGCGGTCAGGATGGCGCGGTCATCGTCTTTCAGAAGCTTGAGCCAATGCTCGATATAGCTTGCGTGGCTGTCGAGGTGCGTGACCGGCAAGCCCAGCTCGGCGCCCAGCATCGCGCTGGAGAGTTCCGCGACCAGCTCCTCAGCGGCATAGGCCGCCGTGCCGAAGCGGTTCTTGAGATCGCGTCCCAGGCGGCTGACATGGCCGGTCCAGTGCGACAGCTCGTGCGCGAGCGTGGCGTAATAGTGATCGAAGCCATTGAACAGGCTGACCGGCGGCATCGTGACGCGATCCGCACTTGGCTCGTAATAGGCTTCGCAGCCCTGGTGACGCAGATTGACGGGGATGGCCGCAAAGAAGGCGTCGAGCTCGGACGCGCGCCCTTCAGGCTCGACCAGTTCCAACGTCGCGGCAGGATGGAAGCGCTCAGGCAGCCCTTCGACCTGATCGGCATTGAAGACCGGATAGGCTTTCAGCACCCGGCGGGCTTCATCGGTCTTTTCGCCGGTATCGGGCGCTTCCACCTCTTTGGTGTAGCTCTTGTAGAAGATCGCGATGGTCGACTTCTCGCCCTTGCGGACCTGGGCCCCGAGCGACTTTGCCTGATTGTAGGTCATCCAGAATGGCGAGGCGTAGCCGCACATGTCGGCGACCATCCAGAGCCAGAACACGTTCATGCCGCGGTACGGGATCCCGCAGGCCCGCAAGGGCCGGGAGACCGGGACACCGCGCCACGGCTTGATCCACGGCTTCGTGCCCGCTTCCAGACGGGCGATGATTTCCTGGGTGATGCGGGTGGCGGGCGACAGGCCGCCGCCCTGCTCCTTGCGATAGGCCATGATGGTTCTCCTGATTGCGGCATCTGGACAATCGGCGACGGGTTCGCCGGTCAGTGCCACAGGGTCCCGAGCCCCCTCTGCTCTTCTCCCAAAAAGGAAGCGGCCCTCCGGCGTGAGCCGAAGGACCGCTTCTCGAGGTGCGAGTGGCCGAGCCTGTCAGGAGGAGGTCAGGCGGCCAGTTCGCGGGGGGTATGAATTTCGCCTTCGACACCAGGCGCAGCGTCGCTTGCGTCGATCTCGGCTTCGCCAGCCTCCGGGGCAGCGGAGGCAAACCGCATGACCTCAGGCACCCAGGCCAGGGCCTTTTCGCGGACCTCGACCTCGGTGATGTAGGTGCCGGCGAAGACGCGCTCGGCGCTCATCGCGAGGTCACCCTTCTTGACCGAGGCGAAGCGCGAGGAGAGCTCGAGACCGCCGACATCGGTCAGCGCGTCGAGGATCACCTGCTTCGAGACCCGGTCGAAGTAGTTGGCCGCCGTCGGGCGCCACCACTGCGACATGTCGATACCGATCAGGCTGCCGAGATGATCCTGGAATGGCAGCTGGCGCTCACCGGCCATGTTGAGGCTCGCTTCGAGCGACCGGGCCACGACATAGCCCAGCCAGGCCGCGCGGCTGTCATCGTGCAGCGCCCGAAACAGATCGAAGCGGGCAGTCACATCGGTGCCCGCACGCCAGCTTTCGTCCAGGCCGGATCTGAGCTCAGCAAGCGCGCTGCTCGCCGGCGCATCCTTGGCTTCGAAGCCGATGATCGGGCCTGCTGGAACAGGCGCGCGCAGCGTGGTCGAAGGGCGCGCCCGCCAGTCGTGGGT
>NZ_JABAIC010000032.1:0-2360 GCF_012641315.1 Novosphingobium sp. ERW19 | reverse complement strand
GCCGACGGCGGCATCACGCTCGCAGGCGGGACGATCACCGGCGGCACGCTCGATGCGGGCGCCAGCATCGCCGTGACCGCGACCGGCGCGTTGACGCTGGCCTCGGCCACTGCGGGCACGACGATGACGCTCGGCGCCGACAGCCTGCAGGCAGGCGCGCTCGACGTTGGCGGCGATCTCGCGCTCAGCGTGACCAACGGCGCGGTGCTGAGCGATGCGGTGACGTCGGGGGGCAATGTCTCGGCAGGGTTCGGCACGCTCGACTTCACCACGCTCGATGCCGGTGGTCTGGTGAGCCTCGAAGGCGGCGATCTTGCCGGCAGCAGCATTGTCGCGGGCACCAGCTTGACCGCTCTGCTTGGCGGGACCTATGCAGTGGCCACGGCAAGCGCAGGCACCGACCTTGCTCTGCAGGCGGCGAGCGCCAGCGGCACATCGCTGGCCGCGCTGGGCAATCTCGATGCGACGGTGATCGGCCTTGCCGGTGTCACCGGTTACAGCGCAGGCGGCGATCTGACGCTCACTGCGGGCACGCTCGATGCCGCGACGCTTAGCGCCGATGGGCTGATCGCGGGCAATGTCAGCGGCACGGCGACGCTGGGCTCGGCCATCGCCGGAACCACGCTCGACTTTACCGCAGCCAGCCTCACGGCGACGAGCCTGCAATCGGCAGGCGACGTGACGCTGACGGTTGCCGATACGGCGGCCTTGGGGACGGTCACTTCAACCGGCGGCTCGGTGTTCATCGACCCGGCGCTGCTGACGTTCGATGCGATCGCTGCCGAAGGCGGCATCACGCTGGCAGGCGGCACGATCACCGGCGGCACGCTCGATGCCGGTACCAGCATCGCCGTGACCGCGACCGGCGCGTTGACGCTGACCTCGGCGCAGGCGGTTGAGGGCATGGCGCTGTCCGGCGCGACGATCGATGTGGGCCTGCTGGTTGCGGGGACGACAATCGATCTGACCGGCACCAGCAGCGTGAACATCACGACCAGTGCCAGCACCGGTGGCGTCGGCGCGATCACCATTGCGGCACCGACGATCACATTTGCATCGCTGGAGAGCAGCGCGGTCACGCTTGCGGGCGGGACGATCACCGGCGGCGATGTCAGTAGTGACGCGCTGACCGGCACTGCCAGCGGCACACTGACCCTGCGCGATGTCTTGACAGGCAGGCTTGACCTGACCGCTCAGGACATCGTGGTGCGCAGTGTCGTGGGCGGGACCAGCGGTCCGGGCTACGACATGTCGCTGAACGCCACGGGCACTATCACCGCCGCGTTGATCCAGAGCGGCAACGACCTGTTCATCTCGGCGGCAACGCTCGATGTGACGACGCTCGATGCCGTGCGGGACCTGACCATCGAGGTGACGGGCGGGGCGACGCTCGGCGGGGTTACGGCGGGACGCAATGCGGGCATCACTGCCGGTAGCCTTGGCCTCGACCTGATCGAGGCGGGGGCCGTCACGATCGGCGTGACCGGCAATGCCGCGCTGGGCAGCGTCCACGCACCAACCGGCACGGTGGCGATCACCGCCGGGACGCTGGCGTTCGACGATGTCGCATCCCTTACGACAACCAGTCTCACGGCAGGTGCGATCACCGGCATCCTTGTCGAGGCGGGCACGCTCCTGACCGTGCGGTCGGCAGGCGATGTCGGCCTTGGCGATGTGTTTGCAGGCTCGCTGGATCTGAGTGCTGGCAACCTGCAGATTGCCAACCTGTTGACAGACAGCGCTGCGCTTGTGCGTGTCGATGGCACGGCGAACCTCGATCTGGCGAGCGTGGGCCAGCTCGACTATCGCGCCACGACCTTGCGGTTCGGAACAATCGACACGCCTGGTGGAGCCATCCTTGTCGGCAGCAGCGTTGCGGGCGATGCCGTCAATGCTGGAACCACATTGTCGATCACCGCGACGGACCTCACGGCGACGAGCCTCGTGGCGGCGGGCGACGTGACGCTGACGGTTGCCGATACGGCAGCGCTAGGGACGGTCACGTCAACCGGTGGCTCGGTATTCATCGACCCGGCGCTGCTGACGTTCGATGCGATCGCTGCCGAAGGCGGCATCACGCTGGCAGGCGGCACGATCACCGGCGGCACGCTCGATGCGGGTACCAGCATCGCCGTGACCGCGACCGGCGCACTGACGCTGGCCTCGGTCACTGCGGGCACGACGATGACGCTCGGCGCCGACAGCCTGCAGGCAGGCGCGCTCGACGCTGGCGGCGATCTCGCGCTCACCGTGACCAACGGCGCGGTGCTGAGCGATGCGGTGACGTCGGGGGGCAATGTCTCGGCAGGGTTCGGCACGCTCGACTTCACCACGCTCGATGCCGGTGGTCTGGTGAGCCT
>NZ_JABAIC010000030.1:0-2980 GCF_012641315.1 Novosphingobium sp. ERW19 | reverse complement strand
TGGTTGCGGGGGCAGGATTTGAACCTGCGACCTTCAGGTTATGAGCCTGACGAGCTACCGGGCTGCTCCACCCCGCGCCGGGGTTGTTTGTGCGAGCGGCCGATTTGCGGCCTTTCGCGATCTCTTGAGCCTGATCCGTGATGCGCATGTGCGCTTGGGATCGGGCTTGTGAGATATGTGAATGGGTTTGTTGAACTTCCGCAAGCTGCAATGCCTGGCGACGACCTACTCTTCCAACGCTTGAGCGTTAGTACCATTGGCGCTGTCCGGTTTCACGGCCGAGTTCGAGATGGGATCGGGTGGGGCACGGACGCTATGGTCACCAGGCAATGGAGCCTGCGGATGTTTTTAATCGATGCGTATCAGATGACTGGCTGGAGAACCGTCCGTCCAACGCCAGACCTGATCACGGGCCATTCCCCCAAGGGGGTGCCGTGCAGAGCTGTCATTGATGGTGGGACTCTTCAAGCATGAACAGAGTTATTAGGACCGGTTAGCTTCATGCGTTACCGCACTTCCACACCCGGCCTATCAACGTGATGGTCTATCACGACTCGATGATACCTTATCTTGAGGGAGGCTTCCCGCTTAGATGCTTTCAGCGGTTATCCCGTCCATGCATAGCTACCCTGCTGCGCTCCTGGCGGAACGACAGGTACACCAGAGGCATGTTCACCCCGGTCCTCTCGTACTAGGGGCAACTCCTCTCAAGTATCGACGCCCACGGCAGATAGGGACCAAACTGTCTCGCGACGTTCTGAACCCAGCTCACGTACCACTTTAATTGGCGAACAGCCAAACCCTTGGGACCTGCTCCAGCCCCAGGATGTGATGAGCCGACATCGAGGTGCCAAACGATTCCGTCGATATGAGCTCTTGGGAATCATCAGCCTGTTATCCCCGGCGTACCTTTTATCCGTTGAGCGATGGCCCTTCCACGAGGGACCACCGGATCACTATGACCGACTTTCGTCTCTGCTCGACTCGTCAGTCTCGCAGTCAGGCAGGCTTATGCCATTGCACTCTAACAGCCGGTTTCCAACCGGCCTGAGCCTACCATCGCGCGCCTCCGTTACTCTTTAGGAGGCGACCGCCCCAGTCAAACTACCCGCCACAGAGGGTCCCCGAACCGGCTAACGGTCCTGGGTTAGACATCAGAAAACAACAGGGTGGTATTTCACCTATGGCTCCACACCAGCTGGCGCCGGTGCTTCAAAGCCTCCCACCTATGCTACACAATTCTTTCCTAATGCCACTCTGAAGCTGCAGTAAAGGTGCACGGGGTCTTTCCGTCTAACCGCGGGTACTCCGCATCTTCACGGAGAATTCAATTTCGCTGAGCATATCCTGGAGACAGTGGGGAAGTCGTTACGCCATTCGTGCAGGTCGGAACTTACCCGACAAGGAATTTCGCTACCTTAGGACCGTTATAGTTACGGCCGCCGTTTACCGGGGCTTCAATTCGGAGCTTGCACTCCTCCTCTTAACCTTCCGGCACCGGGCAGGCGTCAGACCCTATACGTCGTCTTGAAGCCGACTTAGCAGAGTCCTGTGTTTTTGCTAAACAGTCGCTACCCCCTGGCCTGTGCCCCCTCATACTGCTTGCGCAATGTGAGGGCCTCCTTCTTCCGAAGGTACGGAGGCAATTTGCCGAGTTCCTTCAGGATACTTCTCTCAAGCGCCTTGGTATACTCTACCTGACCACCTGTGTCGGTTTCGGGTACGGTCTATACGGTGGGGCTATTTCCTGGAACCATTTCGAAGCCACTCCAATCCAATAAGGAGTGACAACACACATGATCCGTCACACACCACCAGGCCCACGAATATTAACGTGGTTCCCATCGACTACCCCCTTCGGGCTCGTCTTAGGGGCCGGCTCACCCTGCTCAGATTAGCTTTAAGCAGGAACCCTTGGTCTTTCGGCGAGAGGGCATCTCACCCTCTTTGTCGCTACTCATGTCAGCATTCGCACTTCCGATACCTCCACGACCCATTACCAGATCGCTTCACAGGCCTACGGAACGCTCCGCTACCGCTCAGTCAAAGACTGAACCCTAAGCTTCGGTGCATCACTTTAGCCCCGTTACATCTTCGCCGCAGGAACCCTTGTTTAGACCAGTGAGCTGTTACGCTTTCTTTAAAGGATGGCTGCTTCTAAGCCAACCTCCTGGTTGTTTTGGGATTCCCACATGCTTTCCCACTTAGTGATGACTTGGGGACCTTAGCTGTAGGTTAGGGCTGTTTCCCTTTTGACGACGGACCTTAGCACCCGCCGTCTGTCTGCCGAACAAGTCTCGCTGGTATTCGGAGTTTGGTTAGAATTGGTAGATCTCGCGACCCCCGCATCCATCCAGTGCTCTACCCCCAGCGGCATACATTCGACGCTCTACCTCAATAGATTTCGCGGAGAACCAGCTATTTCCCGGTTTGATTGGCCTTTCACCCCTAAACACAACTCATCCGAGAATTTTTCAACATTCAACGGTTCGGTCCTCCAGTGCGTGTTACCGCACCTTCAACCTGGTCATGCCTAGATCACCGGGTTTCGGGTCTAATTCATCGAACTCTGTCGCCCTATTCAGACTCGCTTTCGCTGCGCCTACACCTAACGGCTTAAGCTTGCTCGATAAACTAAGTCACTGACCCATTATGCAAGAGGTACGCTGTCACCCCCTAAAGAGGCTCCAACTGCTTGTAAGCATTCGGTTTCAGGTACTGTTTCACTCCCCTCATCGGGGTGCTTTTCACCTTTCCCTCACGGTACTGTGTTCGCTATCGGTCATGTACGAGTATTTAGGCTTGGAGGGTGGTCCCCCCATGTTCAGACAGGATTTCACGTGTCCCGCCCTACTCAAGTCCTCATCCATCACTTTCGCATACGGGGCTGTCACCCGCTATGGCCAGTCTTTCCAAACTGTTCTGCTAGTTGAAGATGAGGCACTGGCCTGGTCCGCGTTCGCTCGCCACTACTAACGGA
>NZ_JABAIC010000003.1:0-512048 GCF_012641315.1 Novosphingobium sp. ERW19 | reverse complement strand
CTCAGCAAGCGCGCTGCTCGCCGGCGCATCCTTGGCTTCGAAGCCGATGATCGGGCCTGCTGGAACAGGCGCGCGCAGCGTGGTCGAAGGGCGCGCCCGCCAGTCGTGGGTATCGGCATCGGCGAGGGTGAAGACCATGATGTCGAGCGCCAGCCCGGGATCAGATGCAACGTGAAGTGCCAGAACATCGCGGCGCTGCATCGCGAGTTCGTCGACCAGACGTTTCGACAAGGTGGTCCGGCGCCTGTCCGAACCTTCTTCGCCTGCAACGACTTGGATCCCGTCGTCGGCTTCGGTGGGTTCAGCCTGACGCTCGCCGTAGAACACCGGCTGGAGAACCGGTGTGCCATCGCGGGAGAGCACCAGCACCATTCCTGCCTCGGCCTTGAGCTCCGGCGCGATGACGGGCGGGCGGGCGCGGATTTCCTGGCATTCGCGTTCGATGGCCTCGATCGCCGCTTCGGCGGCTGCCACAGCCTCCTCGGCACTGTCCTCATCCTCGAGGATCGCCGCATGCTCGTCATAGGAGGCATCGAGTTCGTCGAGCCTCGCCAATTCTGCGTCGGTCAATGGCGCAGGTTCGGCAGGAAGCCGGACCAGCCCTTCGACCAGATCGTGGCTGGCATAGGGATCGAGCGTCGGCTTGACCCAAGCGAGACCCTGCTCGGCGGCGAGGGCTTTGGCCTGCTCTTCCATCTTTGCCGCCGCGAGGCTCTCGAGCAGCGCAACATCGACCCAGGATTCGCTGTCGTCGTTGTCGAACAGTTCGCGCTCGATCCGCCCGCCGGCGGCAATGTAGGCGTCGCGGCCAACGAGACGGGCGCGCGGATCGCTGCCCCGGACGGTTCCAGACAGGACCATACGCCGGACACTGTCGGGGTTAGGCGCATAATAGCCCGAGGACACCTGGTCGAATACGCGCGTCTGGATGTCCTGATCCGAGGTAGCGCCGAACGCTTTGGCAATGTCGAGAGTGATCTGGCCCGATGCCAGAGCCTCGAACACGACCGGCGCAAGCGTCGCAAGGCGCAGACGCCCCTCGACAAAGCGGACAGTCAGACCGAAGCGGCGGGCAACCTCTTCGACAGCCGCCCCCCCAGACACGAGCGCCGCGAAGGCCTGGGCTTCGTCAGCGGGGTTCATGGCGAGGCGGTGAAAGTTCTCCGCGAGGCTGGTCTCGAGGGCCGCTTCAGCACTATCCTCAAGCACGAGACATGTGACTTCATGGTCGCGAGCGAGCAGCTTCTCTTCGGCCAGCGCGAGCATCGCGCGCCGGCGACGCTCCCCAGCCTCGACCTCGAACTTGCCCTTGGTGGCTGGCCGAACAATAAGGTTTTGCAGCAGGCCGCGGGCGGCGATGCTGGCCTTTAGCTCAGCATCTGCCGCCGGGTCATTGTGGCGTCGGACATTGCGGGGTGACTGAACGAGCTTGTTCAGCGGGATCGACTTGATCATGGGACACACTCCTGATTGTGAGCCCGGAGCATCGACCATCGACGCCCAAATGGCTCAATCAGGGCAGAGCCCCCTCCCCTCTAATGCGTTCGCAACGAAAGTCCCGCTCGGCAGGGCAAGGATCGATGACAATCGTTAGGACGTTCATGCCGATTAGCGCTGCGACTGGGAAGCGTTGTATACGACGAAACTAGTCAAGCGTAGACGCCGTTATCGGGTAAACTCTCCCATGACGCGTGGCCGCATGAAGTCGCGCGGGTCGCTCCTCCAAGACTCGAATGATCGCCAGTTCGGCGCTTCGAATACCATGATGCCGCTCGGACCTGCCACGACGGGGCGAACAACTTTGATGCGCCCGTCTTCGTCCACCTCAATGTAAGGGTAAAGACCGAGGAACTCGCGACCGCGGTAGTACCGCTCGCCCTCTGTTAGCACCGGAAGTACAGCCACAGGGCCGCGCCCGCCGTCGAACCACCCGAGCTCCCAACACATCCAGAGGGATTGATCCGCGCCTTTTGTGTCAAGGAACAGGAGGGTGTCGCTGACGCCCATTGTGGCGCGGATTAGTGCCGCATTCGCCGGCGTGACCTTGCTCCGGTCGGTGTCAGGCGCCTCTATCCAGTCGCAGAAGACGGAGTAACCGGCCGACGTCAGCAGATCATATACGCCCAGCACGATCTCCGCGTCCCGGATGGTTTGCGAAAGGAAGATGTCATAGCGAGACATGCGCTGGCGCGCGGCCGAGCTGAGTGCTTCCTCGACGCTTATCCCCAGAGCACCAGCTCGACGCAGTGCCCTCGCACGGATCTCGGCCTGTCTCAGGAAAGCCATGTGGTCACCTCAGGGCTTCGGGGCCGGATGCCAGAAACGCTCGTCGACATCGACCGGCTGATCATCAGGGCTCTTGAAGCGCTCCTCCCGGACGGACACGCGAAGGTGGCGATGGAACAGGGCGACGTAGTCGAGATCATCGGCGAGATCAGCGGGAAGCACGCCAGCCCTCGCCGCGACCTCCAGCGTTGCTCCACCTGTCGAGACGACGGGCAGCACCGTGGCGTTCGGCTGGAGGCGGCGAAATAGCTCATATTCTTGAATGATCCCGCCCATGCCGCCTATGAACACTGCAGCATCGAAATCGTGGTCAGAGAACATCCGCTCCCGCATCGCGAGTAGGCTCTTGTCACGATCACTGTCGACGTCATCGGTAAAGGTAACATTCTGGAAGCGCTCGTTGTCCTCGGGGAATTCGTCCTTAAAGTGCCGCGACTGATAGAGCCGCACCCATCGCCCATAATCCACACCAACGTCTTGGGCCACGACCCAAATCATCGGCGTGATCGCCGGTTGGCCACCCCAGACCAAAAGGCGGCGGCCGAGCGTGACATGAACAAGAGCCGAGACCGCAGCCCCGATCGCTACTGTATCGGCGGTGGCAGCATACTCCGGCCCGCGCTTCGGGTCGGGAACGCCAGCCGAGAGGAAAATGGCGCCTGACATAATCAATCCTCCCAGCCGGCGAGCGCCCAGCCCGCCTCTGACACCTTGATGGCCCGAACCGTCCGGATCTGCTCATCAAGCCACTGGAGATGTGTGCTCCATGCCTGCCGAATACCAATATGATCGTATACGAGCACCGGGATCTCCCGTTGATCGGCGCGCCGCGCTTTCTCGGCAACGTCATTGAGGATTTCCGCCGTCGGCACGCCCACAATGGGATAGGCCCAGACCTTTTTGTCCCCGAGGAGCCGGACGGCGATCGCGCGGTGCGCCCCGATGCCTTCGACAGACGCGCCGATCTTCTCCACATCGGCGCGGAGCTTTCCCGTGATCGAAAGATATCGCGCGGCGATGCTGCGGCTACGAAGCCTTTCGACCCGAAGCACGATATCCTCGGCTACCCCTGCAGCAATCGGTCCATCGTGCCCTTCGAGCTCGCCTGGATCGAGGTACACCGTTTCGGCCATGTCAGTCAGCTTGTTGGGCGAATGATCGGGCCAGATCACCCTTAATACCTGAATGTCCTTAGCCCGCGCGCGCCCGATTTCCTGGCGGGTCCAGCGGCTGTCAAAATAGCCCGGCGTGTCGAGCATTACCATCACGTCGGAATCGACTAGTCGGTGCCAGAGAACTTCCTGGAAGGGATCGCCTGGCCTGATGTCATGAGTGTCCAAGAAAACGTCGAAACCACGGGCTGTGAGGAGGTCGTGCAGCTGCAGCGCAGCCGACCGCGACTCTATCCTGCGATAACTGACGAACACACGCCTCTGCCGACGAAGCAGTCCCACGCACTCGAGAAGGGCTGCGGCAAGCTCCGTCATCTCAGGATCGTCGTCCCGCCGCTTGAGACCGTTTGCTGACTGAAGGAAGTCCGGGACATCACGTCCGAAATCTCCGTCTCTCCCCACGGTCGGGATAAGAGGGACGCTAGCCCGCACCAGCGCTTCTGCGATGTCGACATCGACGATATCGTCCCCGCCGAAGAATACGGCGGCGAATGCCGAGCGCTTGTCTCGGCCGCCGACCGATGTGCCGTCGTGCACAATGACATGTTCATCTAAGTTAAGACCGAAGTCTTCGATCATGCCGCGCAGGCTTGCGGTCAAGGCTTCCCGCTCGTGGGGCGCGGCGGCACCTAGGATCGCGAGTTCATACAAGCTCATCGGTGTCTCAGCGCCCTGCCGCCTTGGCGGCGGCCTCGATCCAGCTCGCCATGTTGTTGTAACCGTCGTCATCAACCCAATCGTAGGTTTTGTAGAGGCTGCTTAACGGCACCTTCCGTCCGTTCTGCTCGACCTGCCAGTAGTCGAGGGGATTCTTCCCCTTCTTATCGGCCCCGAGCTGTGGGTCTTTGACCTTATGGATATCGATTGCCAAGATACCCTTCTTCAGCTCATAGCTGCGCTTGATCTCGTGTCGAACCCACTCGCGATCGTAGGTCTCCGCGCCAAACAGCACTGCCGTCACGGACGTGCCCTTGAGTTGCTCCTCGATCCACTTCTCGATGCCTCCAGCCCTTTTCTTGGCCTCCTCAAAGTCTGCCGCGTCGTAGAAGGGCTGCGCCTCACCCTTGGCGCGGACCACCCATGAGTTGCGAACTTGGACAATTCGCCGGACATCGCGAGTGTAGTGAAAACTAAAGAAAACCCTACGAGCCATTTCAACCTCCGTGTAGCCTTGATGAATAGCGATGACTCGCTCGCCCCAACATGGTCAGCGAACAGCGCGTAAGAAAAGGCGCGCGCAATCGGGGCCGCGCTCCTGCTACCTCATCACTTGGTGCCATTGGGGCACCTTGTAGTCTGAGCAGCTGGCAGCGCCGACTTCTCAAGTGGTGCTGGCTGAACGGTCACTGGCGACCGACCACCGGTGGCCGGGACTCCGGCAGGCCTCGGTGCCGGAGCTGGCGGGTGACGCTCGACTACCACAATCTGTGGCTTGGCGGACTCCTGCGCTGCATTACGGAAGCCCATCGCGTAGAATAGCGGGTCGAGTAGCAGCAGCAGGACGAACGTTCCGAACGCGCGCAGCAGATGCTCGTGCGTCACTCGGATGCGGGTGATCTTCGCGTTGACCGCGTCACGCGAGCGCCGTGTCGCGAGCAGTGTTCCACGTGTTAGCTTGCGAAGGGGGTTTGGCGTCTGCCACGCTGCGGCGATCTCTGCCTCGCCGACCCTCTGGAATCCCTGGACTTGGAGAGTCTTGAATGCGTGGAAGCCGGCTGCCGCAACGTAAATTGTCGCCACAGCTAATACGAAGAGTCGAGCGGCATCGGGGGCAGGACCGGCCTTCTTCTCCCAGTTCGCTGCTTGTAGTGTGATGATCACTGGTACGAGCGCGGCCAATACCGCGAGATAGGTTGTTGCCTTGCCTTCGGCCGTTCGAACCCGCTCTATCTCGGCGGCGGCAACTTTTTGCGCCTCGTCCAGTGCTCTCTCGTCATTCACTGTGTAGTTACCGGCTTCGATTGCGGCAATGTCGGAGTCGTAGCGCTGTTGTTCAACCGCCTTCTGGGCGAGCGTCAGCCCTTCGATATACGGGAATATCCAATCAAGGACGCGGAGCGCTTTCATGCCGCACGGCTACCTCCGGCCACGCCGATGCGGACGGAGAGCGCATCGACTATCGCGGCGGTGACCGGCGCCCCCGTGCGCTGCTCGATCCACGCCCACTGCCCATTCGGATTCGCCTCAAGAAACCAGAAAGCGCCTTCACTGTCCTCAATCAGGTCGATGGCTGCAAAGCGCAGACCAAGCTCCCGTGTGACAGCGATGCAAGCTGAAACAATATCGGGCGGTAAATCAAATAATTGGTGCTCAAGGTCGAACCGTACGCCCTTTCGCCAATCCACCTGGGTCTCGTCATGCGCCTGCGATAGGATGCGTGTCGCGAAGACGCGATTGTCGACAACAAGCACTCGCACATCCGAGAGCTTTGTGACCTCCCGTTGGAGGATCATGGGGGCACGTCGTACCGCCTCTGCGTCACCGGCCTCGAGTGCAGCGACGCGGCTAGTGAAGACGACGCTGCCGGCCTCTCCGTCGCCGATCAGTGCATGGCGCAGCGGCTTCGCAATCATCGGGCCATCTGTGAAGAACGATTTCGCTGCATCGAACACGTTGGTCACGAGCGTGCCGGGGATGCGTAGCCCAACTCGGCGCGCAACCGCCAATTGTCGTGGCTTGTCTTCCGCTCGCAGAATCGAAAACGGTGAGTTTAGCCATCGATCTTCGAGCGCATTCCACAAGCTGCGCAGAATTGCAGACCATTCGGCGACGACATAGGCCGTGATCGGCTCGGTCCCATTGGCCTCAATGCTGCCAGGCCGTCGATAGTAGGCGCAAGTCACGTCGGAGAGCGAGAACCTCCCTCCAGGCCCGGAGAATATCAGGTTCGCTGGATCGCCATCAGCCATCACCACCTGGTATTGTGGCATGTCCTCCGTATTGAGTCGTACGAAGCGCTCCCCGCGCCGCCGCATCTCGAGCACGACGAAGTCGGTGGTGACATCCCGCTTGTTGGTGACAATGAGGATCAAGCCGAACGCTCCAATCACCAATAGGGATTTGAGGCTTGGTCGTCGCGCTCCTGCTGGACGTCCGTCTTGGTGGTGATTTCCGGTAGGCACAGTGATCCGTCTTCGTCGTCGGATTCCTGACGGACCTTCGTGTAAGTGCCGGTTTCCATCGCACCGAATCGCATGGGGTCATCGTCGTCGGATTCGACCTGTTGCATCGTTTTGGTCTGCGTCATCGCAAGGGAGCCAGCCGAGACTTCGATGATTGGCTGCTCGCCGCCTTCACAGTCGAGCACCCACACGTCCAAGTCTGCGGAGTAGCGTCCCGGCATTTCTGCGCCAGAGGCTCGCGGCGTGGCAAAGCGTAGCAGAAAGGGATCGCTGCACGCGACGGAAGACGAGGAAGTCATAGGCTCTATTCCCAGGTTGGTTCTGCAGGCTGAGAACATATCGGGACAACTGGAATAGAGGAAGTACCCTTGGGAATGATTTCATACCGCTTCGACGTCGGGCTGGTTTCAGAGAAATAGTGGCGTCCATGAACCTTGGCTTTGTCTGCGGCTGCTGCGTAGTTTTTCGTCACTTCACAACGACCAGTTTCGGTACGAGCGTAGGTTGATAGTGCCTACTGGGAACCACCGGTCCTGGGTCGGCCCTTGCCATTTTAGCGGCGAGGCCGCCAGCTTCCGTGGACGCGCGGGACGCCGAACACTATCCTTCGACGCTATGTTTCGCCTCCATTGCACCAAGAAACTGCTTGATCGGATCAAACCGGAAATCTGTGCGCCTGGGCCGAGCGACACCGCGCTGGGCAGCTGGTATGCCACCGTCCTGTTCTGGAAGCCGCAGATAGCTTTGCTGGTTTCTGAGCGCACGCTGCTTCCAGTGCTTATGCCGCTGGCCCCAGCGGCCACGCTTGCGCGAAGATTCCCGGCACAATTGGCACTGGTTCTGAGGGAGCACGGCGTCTCATCTGAATTCATCGCTCAGGAAGTCTGCCGGATGGACACCGTCAAGTATGCAAAGACCGCGAACCGGAGTGTCGTGGGCATCCTCAACGAGTTCGTTAAGCAGGCCGAATTCTGGCTGGCAGCCTATGCCTATGAAAAGGGCGATGATGACGACCTCCTGGCCGTTTCCGCCAAGCTCGCGGAGACACCTTGTAGCCCGTTGTACAAGGGCCCGGTTTCGCCAGACAGGGCCCTTCATGAACTCGTGGAGGCTGGTGCGCAGGCATGAGCCTGCTGGCCGTCAACTTCGCTCGGAGATCCTACAGCACTCGGCCGGAAACCCAGCTCGTTCGGTCAGGCGGGATCGGGCGGCAAATCGACAATCCGGAAGACAGCGCCCGATCCCGCATCACGGACCAGATCAACCCGCGCGCCATCCCAGTGATAGTCGAGGTGCCGACCCTGGAGCGGATTTGAAGCGCAGTCCGGGTAGAAGAGCGCGACGCACTCCCCGCCGGGGTGCCGGATGCTCGGGTAAGCAATCCCGTTCGATCCTGCGCCCCTGAGGTGCCGCGCGAGCGCTTGAGATGCAGCGTAGCTGTCAGGATCGAGCGCCGAACCCGGCTTCCCCGCCAGAGTTCGGAGATCATGTAAGTCTGCATCGACCGACATGATGATTTCGCGGAACTGCGAGGTCCATCCCGGCGCTTCCCGGGTTCGCGCCATGAAACGGGCATGATGGTGGATTGTCTCGAACAGCGCAGTTTCGAACCAATCCCCGACGTAGAGAACACCGTAACTGCCATCGGTAAAGCGGCTTGGCCGGTCGGTGCTGACGTGGGTGAATGGCGCCATCAGGTAGGATGCGCCGCTGCCGCCGACGCGCCGGCTTGCTGGAACGAGGTCAAGATTGCCAATCGTTGCCATGATGCGAGGATTGGTCTTCTGCTCTGCCGAGATCAGCAGCGGCCAGTCGGCTGGATCAGCAATGTCTTCGAACAAGTCGATCGGCGGAAAGGCACTGCGGATGATCCGAACAGCGCCCTTCCACTCAACTCTAGAAACGGGGATATCCGCCGCTTCGCTCACCAGCCACCGCGCTCGGCGTCGAGGTAGCGACGCACCCGCATAATATCGGTCAGCTCGCCTCCCAGCATCACGTCGAGCGCACTGGCTCCGCCGAACGTTTCATTCGCTGCTCTGATCCAAGAATACCCGCGGGTGGCCTCCGAGAAGATGATCCGAAGCGCCTTGTGGATGCCCATGAGGTTGGACAGACGCGCACGCCCATCGCGCGAAACCCGCCCGGGACCTTCCGCCTTCCATCGGCGATACGAGCGCACCGGCATGTCGAGCAGGGTTGCAGCTTGTTCGTCGGTCAGATCCCACTTGCCGAACAGATTGAGGACTGCCCGGAACATGGCAGCTGCCTCATCCTGGGTAATCGGATCGGGACGGAAGGCGGTAACGGAAGTATCAACGGGTTGCAGAGCCAGCATGGCAGTTCTCCATATGGCATCATATATGGCAAATAATGCCATTTGGCAAGGAACTCTGCCGATCATGCCAGTCTGGCAATCACGCTCGCCGCGCCCTCGATCGGCACGAAGAGCCGGGTCTGATACCGGATGATCTCGGTAAAGCAGCCTTGGGCCTTGTACCAGTCGAGCCGAGCAGCACTCCATCCCGTAAGCTCAAGTCGCTGTGAGCCATTGACCAGGCTGCGTTTGACCACGAGCTTCTCGCGGGCCGCGAACTCCGTGGCCCTGCCCGTCGCCAGGACGGTCTGAACAACTTCATCAGCAGAGAGCGTTTGTTCCCGTTCCAGACCAAGCGCCCGGCACAGTTCGGGCACGCAGTGGACGGGAACCTCGCGGCCGAGGAGCGAACGGCCATCCGCCGCCGAGATACGGCTGACTCTTACAAAATCTGAAGGCAGCTTGTCCCAGACCGGCAGCAGGAGACCTGTCGCGACATAGAGGCGCTCGCGCTTGTGGCTGGTCCTCGCCTCTTCCACCTCGGCGACCCAGGCCTTGCGGAAAGCGTCGACGGAGATCCCTTCCCAGCTGCTCTCAGCGAGCTGATCCTCGGTGATGTGACTGCGCTTGAGGGGGCGCAGCAATTCGAAGCGGGTCACGCGCATACCGTCATCGGCAAGAATACTGCGGGCAGGCACGAGCAAGGCAACCCGGCCTGAGCGAGCATTTCGAACCGCCCGTTGCCGCTGCCCAGTGATGCCGTAAAGCTCCTCGAGCCGCTTCAGTGTGAGCGGCTTCAAGGCTCTGGCGATTTCCAGTTCCAGCAGATGGGTGGTCGCGCCCGATGCCGGATCGGTGCGCAGCAGCGTGTCGCACAGGGCCGTGAAGTCCTCGACTGCAATCGTCTCGAGGCCGAGATCGAGCGTGCCGGCCTGCCGGGCGGCATCGATGCGCGCTTCGACCAGCCCCATGAACTCGTCGAAGATCGCGTTCTGCAGGGCTATGGGAAGCGCAAGAATGCGGTTGAGCCACCGCTGGATCGACGGCAGGTCATCGACCATCGAACCATCAGGCGCTTCGATCCGGAGACCTGTCAGCTCCTGAAAGCGCCCGAGACCGACGGCTTCGAGCTTGCCGGTGAACAACAGGCCGAACCAGCGATGGAGCGCCTCCTTGGCGTAGATGCTTTCGAGATTGTCGGCAGGATCGAAGAGGTTCTGCCCACCGGTCTGGCGCTGCCCGCGGGTCAGAGCGCCGAGGCTGTCGAGGCGCCGCGCGATCGTCGAGATGAAGCGGCGCTCGCCGCGCACATCGGTGGTCACCGGCCTGAACAGCGGTGCCGATGCCTGATTGGTGCGATTGGTCCGCCCGAGCCCCTGTATTGCGGCGTCAGCCCGCCAGCCCGGCTCGAGCAGGAAGTGGACGCGGCGGGCCTGGTTCTTCGCGGCCAGATCGGCATGGTAGCTGCGCCCGGTTCCTCCGGCATCGGAGAACACCAGAATGCGCTTGGCACCGTCCATGAATGCCTGGGTCTCGGCGACGTTGGCGCGCGGCGACCGGGATTGGAGTTTCTGACGACCATCGCGGCCGACGATCAGCCGACGTGTGCGACCGGTGACTTCCGCCACCTGGTCGACGCCGAAACGTTCGATGATGGCATCGAGGGCTGTGGCGATGGGCGGCAAGGCGCAGAGCTGCTCGATCATCCGGTCGCGCGCGGCCAGCGCAGTTCGACAGAGCACAGGTGCGCCTTGCTCGTCACTCATCGGCTCGGAGCGAGGATTACCGTTTTCGTCTGTGAACACCGCCATCAGGCGGACAGGAAAGCTCTTGGCGAGATAGTCGATCACATATTCCCGCGGGGAGAGGTCGATCTCGAGAGCTTCGCGCTCCTCGTCAGACAGGTCAGCAAGCCGACGGTCGAGCATGGCCTCGGCCGTCGAGACGAGTTGCACGACAACAGCATGACCATCGGCAATCACCCTGTCGATCGCGGGCAGCAGGCTTGGGAGCTTCATCGACAGAAGCAGCTGCGCGAAGAAGCGCTGCTTGGTCCCCTCAAAGATCGACAGCGCTGCAGACTTGGCACCCGAGTTGAGCGTGCCCCCGGTCTGGCTGTCGATGATCCGCGTGGCTTCCAACGCTTCGCGCAGGTTGGCGTGGATGATCGCCCAGGCTTCGGCATAGGCATCGTAGACCGTGATCTGATCCTCGGTCAGGCAATGTTCGAGGATCTCATATTCGACACCGGCGAACGAAAGGGCCCGGGCCGTGTAGAGGCCGAGTGATTTGAGATCCCGCGCGACCAGTTCCATTGCTGCAATTCCGCCATCGCGAATGTCGGCAACGAAAGCCTCGCGATTGGCGAAGGCGGTCTCCGGCCCCCAGAGCCCGAGGCGCGTCGCATAGGCGAGGTTGTTCACGTCGGACGCTCCGGTGGCCGAAGCGTAGAGCACCCTTGCCCGGGGCAGGAGGTTTTGCAGACGCACCCCGGCAATGCCTTGCTCCGATCCCTTGACCTTGCCCCGCGATCCTTCGCCGCCAGCAGCATTGGCCATGGCGTGCGCCTCATCGAACACGATCACGCCGTCGAAGTCGTCGCCGGCCCAGGCGAGGACCTGGTCGAGGCGGGTCGCATCGTTTCGGCCTGACCGCAGGGTCGGGTAGGTCACGAAGAGAATGCCCTCGCGCATGGCGATGGGGGTGCCGATTTTCCAGGACGCCAGAGGTTGGATGTCGATCGGGAGGCCGCCAAGAGCCGCCCAGTCGCGCCGAGCATCTTCGAGTAGTGCCTCGTTCTTCGAAATCCAGATATGGCGGCGTTCACCGCGCACCCAGCGATCGAGGATGACGCTCGCAATCTGACGACCCTTCCCGGCACCTGTTCCATCCCCGAGGAAATATCCCAGTCGGTAGGTCTGGCCTTCCGCAGATGCCTTGAGAGAACAGCCCTTGTCCTCTGGCTCGAACCGGCCGGGAAGGTCGCGCGCATGGGCGCTTGCAGCGTAGATCAGGGTCTCCGCCTGAGCAGCCGACAGCAGTCCCTTGGTAATCAGCCCGTCAGGCAGCTGCGGTACAGCATCGGGAATTGGTGCAGCGATCGAACCCATGGCGACGGACTCCACGAGCGCAGTCGGATGCTCGGTTGCGCCATCGATAACGATCCGGCTTGGACGATAGGGCAGATAGTGGCCGACCTGAGGGGCAAGCGGCGCAGGGGTTTCGAGCGACTGGTAGGTGAGCGACCCGATGGCGGAGGCTGGAGGCGTGATCCTGGCTGGTGTCGGCAGCGGCCTGCGCGGCACCGCCACCAGGCGAAACGGCGCACGAGCCGGAAGGCTCGATTGCTCAGTAACAGCCTCCAAGCTGGCGCGAGCCGGCAAAGTATCGACAAGATCGACCAGCTGGCGAAAGTCGTTTGTGCGGATAGCGACAGGCTCATGGGAGTCTTCCACCTTGTCGAAGACCAACAGCCGCGTGGTGATGCCGGTGCCCTGTCTGACGAACGCGCGTTCGACGGCGGCATTGAGCCGCAGCGAGATCGGTCCCTTCAACCCCGCCAGGAACTTCGCACAGTCGAACCATTCAGGCATGATCGCGACAAGCCGCCCCCCGGACGCCAGACGGTTCCAGGCCGATCGCAGATGGCGCGAGCCAGTGCGACTATCGCGCCCTCGCTCAATGCCGTGGGAATAGGGAGGGTTCATCAGCACGACGCTCGGGATGATGGCTAGATCGAGCAGTTCGTCGATCAGCTCAGCGTCATAGCCGGTCACTCGGGCCGCAGGGAACAAGGCGCTCAGGCAGTCGCGGCGAAGCGGCGAGATTTCGTTGAGGGCAAGGCGCGAGCTGGCCTTGGCGGCCCAGACCGCGAGCATCCCCGTTCCGGCCGATGGTTCGAGCACAAGTTCGCCAGGGGCTAGCGCGCAAGCCCGAGCAGCAAGCCAGGCAAGGCGCGGCGGCGTTGCGAATTGCTGCAATTCGATCTGCTCGTCGCTGCGATTGGTTTGGGTCGGAACTTGGGCATTGAGACCGCAGAAGAATTGTTCCGCCTCGTCGATCGGGCTCGAGAGCTGGATTTGATCTGATGCTTGCAGGTGTTGAACCTGCGCCAGCTCGAGCGCAGCGTGAGCATCACGGACTGACCATGCCCCGAGTGCATCGGTTCCGCCGAAGTGGTCCGTCATCGTGCGGTTGATGTCGCTGCGCGAAAGCGCGCCGCCTGCTGCCAATTGTACCGCCATTGCTTTGGCTGCCGTCACGACAAGCGGCGGAGATGGTGGATCGAATGCGAAAGCGAGGGACGAATTGGACATGGGAAACCTCCTGACGAGGTCCTGCAGCGGGCAGGCCTCAATCAGCCAAAGGCCCCCTCCCCTCTGGTCAACGGATCAGGCTTACCGGCAAGCCGGGACTTCAGCTCATCGTTCCAGTCAAAACCGGACGAGGCCGGTGCTCGTGAGTGGATGACACGATGAGGCGCAGCGTAAGCCTTCAAAGCTCGCTTCTCGGCGAGAGCGCCACCGGCATCATTGTCGATGAACAGATGGAGCTCGCGCACGCCCTCCGGGATCGCAACAAGTCCGAAGCGCTCGTTCCCGAGCGTTGCCCAGCAAGAAATCCCGAACAACTGCATTGCTGAAAGTGCGCTCTCGATCCCTTCGGCAAGTCCAAGACGCCCTTGCACCGGCGGCGCCAGCCTGACGGAACCAAAACCAAGGGAGCCAAGCGCACGCTTGGGCCGGTCGAAAGCGGCAAGCTTGCCGCTCTCCACGTTGAGAAACGTTCGGTGTACCGCGATTATGCCAATGTCGGACGTTACTGCGGCCAGCATCGCGGGCAGAAATTGGACAGCGCCGCGCGGCCCGAGCGGCGTCCGCGCCAGGTATCGGAGTTGATCGGATGCGGGCAGAAGACCGCGCTGCGCAAGGTATTGTGCGGCAGGGCCGTCGGAGATCGCCGTCCCCGATTGCCACAAGCGCCGCGCATTGGGACTGAAGTCACCATGAGTTTGCCGTTCGATGGACCTGACGTCTGAGCCATTGAACAGGTCGCGGCTGCGAAAACCTTGGCGATCCAACGCCGCAATGACGTCCTCGTTCAGGCATCCCGCGAAGCAATGAAACAAGATCGCCTTTCTTCCCAGCGTCACGCTTAGTGAAGGAGTTCGGTCATCATGCGCCGGGCAGCGGCACATGCCCTTGCCCCGACTCCATATCCCCTGAAGGCTTTCGACGATGGTGCGGGCGCGGCGTTCGAGTTGATGAGCATTGTCTAACGGGGGCATCGACCTTCTCCGGTTGAGGTGCCCTCCCCGCGCAGCCTCCGCTCTGCACCAGCGCCAAACCATTTTCCTACTTCATATGTTCTCTATATGTTCTCGCTCGATTCGGCTATAGAAGGATCGAGAAATGACAATGAAAGCTATCTTGGTCGCAGGCTTCGCGATCACCTCTGCTACCTCCGCCAGAGCCCAGGATTTGTCCGCGCCAGCCACAATCGAAGCCCACGCCAGTCACTCCGAAGGCATCCGGATTGCTGAAACATCGAACGGCTTCCAGCTGGTCGAGCATGGGCTGTGGTCAGGCCGTCAGGCCGGCCCGGCATCTGGTCTTATTGTGCCACAAAATGGCCGCGTGAACCTGCCATACAGATACGAACCCAAGGCCAAACGTGGCCCGTCCGACTTCAGGCGAGCAAGCTACCTTCCCCACATCTATGCGGCGGAAGCGAAGTACTCATTGCCCGCAGGCCTGCTCGATGCGCTCGTATGGACAGAATCCCGATATAACCCCTTCGCGGTCAGCCCAGCAGGTGCAGCAGGTCTCGGACAGCTGATGCCAGCAACGGCAAAAGAACTCGGGGTCTCCAATCGCTTCGATCCTATGGCCAACATCTTCGGCGCTGCGCGGTATCTCCGGCAGATGCTCGACAGGTTTGGCGTGGTCCACCTGGCCGTGGCGGCCTACAATGCTGGGCCAGGGGCAGTCGAACGTGCAGGCGGCATTCCCCGAAATGGCGAAACGCCCGGATATGTCCGCGACGTCCTGCGTCACTGGCAGTTTTGATACGAACTGCGTCGAATGCCATTTGATCAGATTGAACGCTTCTCCTGACGGGCGTCACGCGGCGCGCTTTCGCCCTTTCCTGATGTCGACGACCTTCCGCCCATCGAGGAAGTCAGCCCAATCCTGCATCATTCGCCGGCGGGGCGCGAGATACTCCGCCGCGTTGTAAGCTCCCCGGACATCATCCTTCTCTGAATGAGCGAGCTGCAACTCGACCCAATCCTCATGGTACTTCCGGATCCACATCGCCGGCTTGCCAAATTCAACCAATTGCTCGTTCGCCCAGGTGCTGGCGAGGCCTCGAAAGCCGTGGATGGTCTGGCGACTATGATATCCAAGGCGGTAAAGCGCATAGATCATCGTGTTTTCAGACAACGGCTTGTCTGGGTGGGTCCCGGGAAACAGGTAATCACCGGTCGCCGCCGATACCATTTTTCTAGCAATGAGTGCGGCCTGGGCTGAAAGTGGAACGAGGTGTTCGCGCCCCATCTTCATGCGTGTAGCCGGAATCCGCCAAACGGCTTCCGTACCATCGAGATTTTCAAATTCGGATTTGACGGCCAGTCGAAGCTCTTTTGTCCTGACCCAGGTCAGCAATGCGAATAGTACTGCATCGCGGGTGACCGCCGAGCGCCGGTCACCTTCCTCTTGATAGGCTCGCAGCTTTTCGAGGAACGCAGGTATTTCCAACAGAGGAAGGCGGCTCATGTGCTTCACCCTGGGCCGAGGCTTCAGGGCGCCACTAAGGTGAGCAGTGGGATCGCTGGATGCCAGCCCGCAAGCAATCGCGAACTGAAAGACCTGCCCTACCCCTTGCTTGGCACGCCGACTGATATCTAGCGCGCCTCGTATCTCAATCCTGCGGATCATCTCCAGGACCTCGGGGGCAGTGATCTCGTGGATCAGCCTCTGTCCTAGGGAGGGGAACACGTCCCGCTCCATTCGTGACCAGACACGTTCGGCATGTGCCGGATTCAATGCCGACTGGCGGTTCTCGTGCCAGCGTTTCGCCACCATGTAGAAGGTGTCACCGTTCTCCGATATCACCTCCCCCTTGGCCTTCATTGGATCCTTGCCCTCGGCAAGGAGCGCCTTGGCCGCTTTGCGCTTGTCCCGGGCGGCGGCGATCCCCAACGCCGGATAAGCGCCAAACGACAGCAACTTCTCCTTGCCTGCAAATCGGTATTTCATCCGCCAAAGCTTCGTGCCGTTCGGCTGGACGAGCAGGAACAAGCCCTCGCTGTCGGCAAGCTTGTACGCTCGCTCGCGTGGCTTTGCATTCTTGGCTTGAGTCTCCGTCAGAGGCATGGGGGTATCGCTCCTTTCCGATACTCCGCAAAACTACCCCCAAAATACCCCCACACCAAATCTGGCTGCATGTGGAAAGCCATGGGCGCATGCGGACGCGAATCACCCGCAACCCTCTGCTTTTCTTTCGATTTTTGGAAAAATGCGGAAGCTGCCGGAAGCTTCCGGATAAGGGATTGGTAGCGGAGGAGGGACTCGAACCCCCGACACGCGGATTATGATTCCGCTGCTCTAACCTGCTGAGCTACTCCGCCCCGTTGCGCGGAACCGAAGTCCGCTGGGCAGGTCGGGCCTCTAGCTGTGGCTGCCTGTCCGGTCAACCGGGTAAGCAGGATTTTTTACAGCTCTTGTGGCAGCCCTCGCCCGACCGGCGCAAACGTCGTTACGCCACGCCATTGCTGCCCGCCTGCCCACCAGCGCGCCGTGCTTGCCACGCCTTGACCAGCGGCACGAAGGGGAAAACCCACTGCTCGCGGATAGACAGCCGCCTGCGATCATCCTGCCCGACGATACTGGCCTCACCTTCCTTGTAGGTGCCGAAGATGCGATCGCACAGGATCAGCGAATTGCCATAGTTGCAGCGCGTGTCCTCGTAAGGGACCGAATGGTGCAGGCTGTGGTGGCGGATCGTGGTGAAGAACCAGGAATAGAACTTCGGCGGGTCCGATCGCACATTGGCGTGCGCAAAGGTCGAGATCACCCCCGTTGCGCCGAATGCGCCCAGCACCGCTGCCTGCGACACGTCGAACAGCACGACGATGCTCAGGCTGATCAGCACCAGTTCGATCGGATTGCCGACCGCGCCCTTCATCGCGTTCAGTTGCGTGATGTGGTGGTGCGGCGCATGGGTCAGCCAGAACGGCGTCCAATTGTGCATCAGGCGATGCATCCAGTACTGGCCGAACTCATAGACGAACAGCACCAGCGCCACTTGCGCCAGGAACGGCATCTCCGCCGCCCAAGGCGTGGCGATCCCCGCTGCCTTCTTGAAGGCCATTAACGGCGCTTCGCCAACAAGCTGCGAAACCTTCGAAATCAGCGTCGCGTTCAGCACCATGTAGAACAGGTCGGTGAAGAACTCCTGGCGGTTCATCCGCCACCCGGCATGACGCTCTAGCACCAGTTCGAGTCCCAGCACCCACGCTGTCACGAGCGCAGTCATGATGATGGCGGTCCAGGTGCTTTCGACCCAGGCTTTCGGCGCAAGTCCCCAGAAGGAAACGACAATCGCCAGCGTCACCGGCGGCAGCATATCGACTGCAAATTTCCTGATGTTCATGTTGCTTGCCCGCAAGACCCCTGAACTGAACCCGTATACCAGACTTAGGCCCAACCCGCCAAACCGGGCGCTACGTCAATCGACGTATCCGCACTTTCTTCCGGGCAGGTATTACCAAAGCGGCTGATCGTAATACCAAGGACTCTCCGGTCCGGGGCAGCGATCAAGCTCACTCCACGAAGGGGAATGGCTGGTGCTACAGGCTTTTGCGACGCAGATCGGTGCCAATCTTGGAAAGGTCGGCAAGACCGCGCTGATCGCAGCGACCTTGGCACTGGCCTCCTGCTCCGGCGGTGAAAAGGTCGCTGAAAAGCGCACCGAATTCAGCATCGGCTGGTCGATCTACGCCGGCTGGATGCCCTGGCCCTATGCCCAGCAGGCCGGCATCGTGAAGAAGTGGGCCGATAAGTACCACATCAAGATCAATGTGGTGCAGGTGAACGACTACGTCGAATCGGTAAACCAGTACACCGCCGGCAAGTTCGATGGCGTGACCGTCGCCAACATGGACGCCCTCACCATTCCCGCTGCCGGCGGCAAGGACACCAGCGCCATCATCGTCGGCGATTATTCCAACGGCAATGACGGCATCCTGCTCAAGGGCGCAAACTCGCTGGCCGCGATCAAGGGCCGCCAGGTCTACCTCGCCGAGCTTTCGGTCTCGCATTACCTGCTCGCCCGCGCGCTCGGCAGCAACGGCATGGCGCTGACCGACGTCAAGACGATCAACACCTCCGACGCCGACATCGTCGCCGCCTTCGCCTCGCCCGATGCCACTGCGGCGGTCGCATGGAACCCGCAACTCTCGGTCATGGCCGCACAACCCGGCGTGTCGAAGGTCTTCACCTCGGCCGATATCCCCGGCGAAATCCTCGATCTCCTCGTCGTCGATACTGCCACGCTCAAGGCCAACCCCGATCTCGGCAAGGCCCTCGCCGGCATCTGGTACGATACGATGAAGGTGATGACCGCGCAGGACGAGCAGGGCAAGCAGGCCCGCGCCGCAATGGCCAAGCTCGCCGGGACCACGCCCGAAGTCTTCGAAGCCCAGCTCAAGACCACGTTCCTCTACGCTCAGGCCAAGGACGCGGTCGCCGCCACGCAAGACGCAAAGCTCATCGAGACCATGACCCGCGTGCGCGATTTCAGCTTTTCCAAGGGCCTGTTCCCCGGAGCCTCCTCGGCCGATGCGGTCGGCATGGCCTTCCCCGGCGGCAAGACGCTCGGCGATCCCGCCCGCGTCACCCTGCGCTTCGACGACAGCTTCATGAAGCTCGCCGCCGACGGAAAGCTCTGATCTCCTCGATACTTCGGGACACTTCCTCATGCGCTGGGTAAACCGCGAACCGGACCGCAAACAGCGCCTCGCGCTCGGTGCCGTGCCGATCCTGCTGCTGGTCATCGTCTACCTGTTCGCCGCCTATTCGCGCCACGCGGTGAACCCGGCAGACAAGATCCTGCCCCTGCCCTCCGGCATGGCGACGGCGCTCTGGGCGCAGATGACCAAGGCCGACGTGCTTTCCGGAACAGTGGTGTTCTGGGCCGACACCCTCGCCAGCCTCCAGCGCCTCTGCCTTGGCCTTGCCATCGCCACGCTGATGGCGCTGCTGGTCGGCCTCGTCCTCGGTGCCCTGCCCCCGGTCCGCGCCACTTTCGGTCCTCTCGTCACCGGCATCGCCGTCATCCCGCCCATCGCTCTCCTGCCGATCCTGTTCGTTGCGCTCGGCCTGGGTGAGACCGCCAAGGTCGCCCTGATCGTCATCGGCATCGCGCCCGTGATGATCCGTGACGTTGCCGGCCATGTCGGCACCCTGCCCCGCGAAATGCTGGCCAAGGCACAGACACTTGGCGCAGGCTCCTGGCAGATCCTCATCCGCGTCGCCCTGCCCCAGGCGATGCCGCGCCTGATCCTTGCCCTGCGCCTCGCGCTTGGCCCGGCATGGGTGTTCCTGATCTCGGCAGAGGCCATCGCGTCCGATGTCGGCCTCGGCTACCGCATCTTCCTCGTCCGCCGCTATCTCGCGATGGACGTGATCATCCCCTACGTCGCGTGGATCGCTCTGCTCGCCATCGCCATGGACTGGGGCCTCAGGACCTTGAGCCAGAAGGCGTTCCCCTGGGCTCACGGAGCAAGCCATTGAGCGCGCTCCTCTCCCTGCGCAACGTCTGGGTCGAATATGGCGACCGCGTGGTGCTCGAAAAAGTCGATCTCGATGTCGACGAAGGCTCGTTCGTCTCGGTCGTCGGCCCCTCGGGCGCGGGCAAGAGCACCTTCCTGCGCGTCGTCCTCGGCCAGGAAGTGCCGACCTCGGGCACGATCACCCTCGACGGAGAGCCGCTCGCCCGCGAATGTGGTCCCGATCGCGGCGTGGTGTTCCAGCGCTATTCGGTCTTCCCGCACCTCACCGTGCTGCAGAACGTGATGTTCGGCCTCGAATGCACCAAGGCGCCGCTGCTCGCGCGTCTCGTCGGCGATGCAAAGAAGCGCGCCGCCGAAGAAGCAACCGCCATGCTCCAGGCAGTGGGCCTTGGGGACAGCCTGAACCTCTACCCCAGCCAGATGTCGGGCGGCATGCAACAACGCTTGGCAATCGCGCAGGCCCTGATCATGCGCCCGCGCATCCTTCTGCTCGACGAGCCGTTCGGCGCGCTCGATCCGGGCATCCGGGCCGACATGCACGTGCTGATCCGCCAGCTGTGGCAGGACTTCGGCCTGACCATCATCATGGTCACGCACGACATCAAGGAAGCCTTCTCGCTCGGCACCCGCGTCCTCGCCCTCGACAAGCGCCGCCACGATCCCCACGCCCCCCACCGCTTCGGCGCGACGGCGGTCTACGATCTCACCCTGCGCAAGGACGCACCAGCGCCCGAGCCGGAACCGGAAGCGGCGTGATGTCCAGCGAACCCGCCAGCCTCGCCCGCCTCAGCATGAGCCTGCCTGCGGACCTGTTCCGCAAGCTCGACATGATGGTCGAGGAACGCCAGCTCCCCTCGCGCTCGCAGCTGATCGCCGAACTGATCCGCCACGCCCTCGCCGCGCACGAGGCGCTGACCCGTCCGGACGAGATCCTCGCGGGCACGATCACCCTCGTCTATCGCGGCGACCGGGGCCGCGTGCGCCAGCAGCTCGCGGGCACGCAGGCCGATTTCCAGACCGAAGTGATCTCCACCCAGCACGTCTTCCTCAAGGACGACCAGTCGCTCGAAGTCCTGCTGGTGCAAGGCCCCGCCGCCCGGCTCAAGGGCCTTGCCGATGCCCTGCGCCGCGTGCGCGGGGTCCAGCAGCTCCAGCTTGTCACCACCACCGCCCTGCTGCCGCCTCTGTCCGAGGCTGGCCCCGGATCGAAGAAAGGAGCCGCCGCATGACCGCCGCGCCCACCTCAACTTTGGCGAACCCCAACGCCGCCCGCGACCATGCCCGCTCGATGGCCGGAACGGTGGTGGAATCGATGCCGATCCTCCCGCCCGTCGCAACCGATCTGCCCCTAGGCGTCAGCGCGGATGACCTGCTCTGGGAAGAAACCGTCGCCCCCGGCGGCTACGCCACCCGCCGCATAGCCCGCGGCACCCGCCTGCGGCTGATCGACGTGAAGGGCGATGCCTGCGCCTCATTGAACCTGTTCAACGCCGAAATGCCGACCGAGCGCCTGAACTTTGCCGATACGGTCAAGGTGCAGTGGAACGCCTACCTCGGCACCGGCAAGCTCCTGCTATCCGACATGGGCCGCGTGCTGATGAGCATCGAGGCCGACGATGCGGGCACGCACGACTGCTTCTCCGGCACCTCGAACGCCGCCACGAACCTCGCCAAGTACGGCGAAGGCCGCAACAGCGGCGCCTATCCCAACGGACGCGACCGCTTCCTTCTGGGCGCCGCCAAGCACGGCCTCGGTCGCCGCGATGTCCACCCTTGCGTCACGCTGTTCAAGGGCACCCGCATCGAGGAAGACGGCACCATCACCCCACTCGTCGGCCCCTACGCTCCCGGTCGCAGCGTGATCCTGCGTGCCGAGATGGACGTGATAGTCGTTGTCACCAACGTCCCGCATGTCCTTGATCCCAGGCTGGAATACTCCGTCACCCCGTTGCGCCTCACCGCATGGCGCGGACCCGTGACTGGCGAGGCCGACCCCATCCGCAACGCGACGCCGGAGGGCCAGCGCGCCTTCCTCAACGTCGAAGACTACTACCGCCGCTGAAAAGGACAGGCCTGATGACCGATCCCCACCTCTCCGGCCTTTCCGGCACGATCATTCACGACGAGATCGTTCCCGCCCGCGCGCCTTGGTTGCACCACGTCAAGCAGGGTGAGACGCTGCGGATCGTCGACCTTGAAGGCAACCAGGCGGTCGACTTCCTGATCTACAGCGCCGCCGACGATTCCGAACGCTACAGCGCGCAGGATACCGTCGCTGCGCAGGGCAACCTGTTCCTGCGCGAAGGCACAGTGCTGCTGTCCAACGAAGGCCGCCCGCTGATGACCATCACCGGCAGCGCGGTCGATTACCACGATACCATTGGCGGCGCATGTTCCTGTGAATCCAATACCTTGCGCTATGGACATCACACCAAGTCGCAACATGCCTGCGTCGAGAACTTCCTTGAGGCCAACCTCTGGGAAGGCCGCGGCAAGCGCGACATCGTCTCCAACATCAACTTCTTCATGAACGTGCCGGTCGAGGCTGACGGGGCACTCGGCATCGTCGATGGCATCTCCGCCCCCGGTCTGACGGTCGACCTGCGCGCAGAGATGGATGTGTTTGTCGTCGTCTCCAACTGCCCGCAGATCAACAACCCCTGCAACGCCTTCAATCCCACCCCCGTCCGCATGATCGTCGCCGCATGACCGCCGCTCCCGCTTTCGACACGGTCCTCATCGCCAATCGCGGCGCCATCGCCACGCGCATCATCCGCACCTTGCGCAGGATGGGCCTGCGCTCGGTCGCAGTCTATTCGGAGGCCGACGAAGCCTCGCTCCACGTCGCACAGGCTGACGAAGCCGTGTGCATCGGCGGCGCGCGCCCGTCCGAGAGCTATCTCAACATCGCCGCGATCATCGATGCGGCCAAACGCACCGGCGCAGGCGCGATCCATCCGGGCTACGGCTTCCTTTCCGAAAACACCGAATTCGCCGCCGCCTGCGCCGAAGCGGGCATCGTCTTCATCGGCCCCACGCCCGACAACATCCGCACCTTCGGCCTCAAGCACAGCGCGCGCGAACTCGCCGCCGCTCATGGCGTCCCCCTTGCGCCGGGCAGCGACCTGCTGACCAGCGAGGACGAAGCCCTCGCCGCCGCCGAGGCCATCGGCTTGCCCGTAATGCTCAAGGCCACCGCAGGCGGCGGCGGGATCGGCATGCGCGTGTGCGAGACCGCTGACGACATCCGCGAAGGGTTCGCCGCCGTCGCCCGCCTCGGCCAGAGCAACTTCGGCGATGCCGGGGTCTTCCTCGAACGCTTCGTCCGCCGCGCCCGCCATGTCGAAGTGCAGATCTTCGGCGATGGCGAGGGCCGCGTCGTCGCCTTGGGCGAGCGCGACTGCTCGTTGCAGCGCCGCAACCAGAAGGTGGTCGAGGAAGCCCCCGCCCCGCTCCTCCCCGAACCTGTCCGCCAGGCGCTCTACGCCGCTGCCATCCGCCTCGGCGAAGCCGCGCGCTATCGCTCTGCCGGAACCGTAGAATTTCTCTACGATTCCGAGCGCAAGGAATTCTTTTTCCTGGAAATGAACACCCGACTGCAGGTCGAACACGGCGTGACCGAGATGGTCATGGGCGTCGATCTGGTGGAATGGATGATCCGGGGCGCCGCCGGTGATTACAGCTTCCTCGACACTGCGCCGACCACCCCCAACGGCCATTCGGTGCAGATTCGCCTCTACGCCGAAGACCCGGCACTCGATTACCGCCCCACCTCGGGCACGCTGACCTGCGTCGAATTTCCCGCCGACATCCGCGCCGAAACCTGGGTCATGGCCGGCAGCGAAGTCAGCGCCTGGTACGATCCCATGCTCGCCAAGCTGATCGTCCACGCCCCCACCCGTGCCGAGGCCGTGACTGCGATGCAGGACGCGCTGGCGAAATCCCGCGTCGATGGTATCGAGACCAACCTGCGCTGGCTGCGCAGCGTCGTCGCCGCGCCTGCCTTCACTTCAGGTGAAGTCTCGACTCGGGCACTGGAAGACGTTGTTTTCAAACCCCAATCAATCAGGGTGATCAGCGGCGGTACCGCCACCACCGTGCAGGACTGGCCCGGTCGCCAGCACCTCTGGGCGGTCGGCGTGCCGCCCTCCGGCCCGATGGACGACCAGTCCTTCCGCCTCGGCAACCGCCTGCTCGGCAATCCCGAAGGCACCGCCGGACTGGAAATGACCGTCACCGGCCCCACCCTGCAGTTCGCAGCCGATGCCACCCTGTGCCTCACCGGCGCTGACTTCGGCGCAACTCTCGAAGGCAAACCGGTAACTCGAGGGCAACTCTTCGAGGCAAAGGCAGGGCAGACGCTGGTCATCGGCAGAGCAAAGGGCGGCGGCATGCGCGGCTACCTGCTCGTCGCCGGCGGGTTCGACATCGCCCCTTACCTCGGCAGCCGCAGCACCTTCGAACTGGGCCAGTTCGGCGGCCACGCCGCACGCCGTCTCGTCGCGGGTGACGTCCTCCACCTCGCCCATGAACCCGTCGGCGAACCGCTAGCCCCGCCGCCCCTGCCCACGCTCCCGAGCGACTGGTGCGTGCGCGTGCTCTATGGCCCACACGGCGCGCCGGACTTCTTCACCGAGACCGACATCGACATGGTGGTCACCGCTGAATGGCAGGTCCACTACAACTCCAACCGCACCGGCGTGCGCCTTGTCGGCCCCAAGCCCGAATGGGCGCGGCGCGATGGCGGCGAGGCGGGGCTGCATCCCTCGAACATCCACGACAACGCCTATGCCATTGGCGCGGTGGACTTTACCGGCGACATGCCAATCATCCTCGGCCCCGATGGTCCGTCCCTCGGCGGCTTCGTCTGCCCGTTCGTGGTGATCGCGGCGGATCGCTGGAAGATCGGCCAGCTCGTCCCCGGAAACCGCGTCCGCTTCGTGCCCGTCACCATGGACGAGGCAACGGCTGCCGATCGCGCGCAGCAGGAATTCCTCGCCACCGGCACCAGGCCCGCCTCCAGCCGCCCCTGCGATGCCGCCACGCAGACGCCGATCCTTGGCACGATACCCGAAGCTCCGGGCCGCCCCGGCGTTGTGTACCGCCAGCAGGGTGATCGCAACATCCTTGTCGAATACGGCCCGCTGGTGCTCGATCTCGAACTGCGCATCCGCGTCCACGCGCTGATGACCGAGCTTGAGCGCATGGCCCTACCCGGCGTGATCGACGTAGTGCCCGGCATCCGCTCGCTCCAGCTGCACTTCGATGGGCGCAATCTGACGCAAGCCGAGGCGCTCGCCGCGCTCACGGCGGCAGAAGAACGCCTCGGCGATCTCGAAGACTTCGCCATCCCCTCGCGCATCGTGCATCTGCCGCTGAGCTGGCGCGACCCCGCCACCATCGAGACCATCGAGAAGTACATGAGCGCGGTGCGCGACGATGCGCCATGGTGCCCGGACAACATCGAATTCATCCGCCGCATCAATGGCTTGCCAGACGTTTCTGCGGTGGAGAATCTGATCTTCGAGGCGAGTTACCTCGTCATGGGTCTGGGCGATGTCTACCTCGGCGCGCCGGTTGCCACGCCGGTCGATCCGCGCCACCGCCTTGTCACCACCAAGTACAACCCCGCCCGCACCTGGACGCCGCCCAACGTCGTCGGCATCGGCGGGGCCTATATGTGCATCTACGGCATGGAAGGCCCCGGTGGCTACCAGCTGTTCGGCCGCACCGTGCAGGTCTGGAACACGCATCGTCAGACGGCAGACTTCATCGAGGGCAAGCCCTGGCTCCTGCGCTTCTTCGACCAGATCCGCTTCTACCCGGTCAGCGCCGAAGAGCTGGCCGAGTGGCGCCGCGATTTCCCCAGCGGCAAGCGCGCGCTGAGGATCGAACCGTCCGAATTCCGCCTGTCCGACTACCGCAAGTTCCTGGCCGACAACGCCGAGGACATCGCCGCCTTCGAAGCCCGCCGCCAGTCCGCATTCGATGCCGAACGCGCCGAATGGCAACGCCGCGGCGAATTCGACCGCGTCAGTGCCCTTACGGAAAGCGAAGCCCCCGCCGAAAACGCGGTGGACGTCCCCGAAGGCGCAGACCTCATCGAAGCCCCCTTCGGCGGCAGCGTGTGGAAGCTGCTGGTCCAACCCGGCGACACCGTGGCGGCGGGCGAGACGATCGCCGTAATCGAGGCGATGAAGATGGAGTGCCCGGTCGAAAGCCCCGGCGCAGGCACGGTCGCCGCGCTCTACATCAAGGAACGCCAGCCGCTACAGCCCGGCACGCCCATGCTTGCCCTGCGGAGGAGCGCATGACCGTGCTCGACCGTCGCAGCGCCGCCGCCATCGCTGCGGGGGTCAATGCTGGCACGACGCCCGCCGTCGCCGTCATGGAGGAAACCCTCGCCCGCATCGCCGCCTACGACGCAATCCAGCCGCAAGTCTGGATCAGCCGCGCCACGGCGGAAGACCTGCTTGCTCAGGCCCGCGCCATCGATGCCCGCGTGGCCGCAGGCGAAGTCCTGCCGCTGGCCGGCGTGCCCTATGCCGCGAAGGACAATATCGACGTCACGGGCCTCCAGACCACCGCCGCCTGCCCGGCATTTGCCTATGCCCCAGCCGAGGACGCGACCGTCATCGCCCGCCTCAAGGCCGCAGGGGCGATCTGCGTCGGCAAGACCAACCTCGACCAGTTCGCCACCGGCCTCGTCGGCACGCGCAGCCCCTATGGCATTCCGCGCAATGCCTATAACCGCGATTACGTCAGCGGCGGCTCTAGCTCCGGTTCGGCCATCGCGGTTGCCACAGGGCTCGTGCCCATCGCGCTCGGCACCGATACCGCAGGTTCCGGCCGCGTGCCCGCCGCGTTCAACCACCTGATCGGATTCAAGCCGACCAAGGGCCGCTGGAGCACCAAGGGACTCGTCCCCGCCTGTCGTTCGATAGACTGCATCACCGTTTTCGCTTCCGACACCATCGACGCTCGCCTGGTCGACCACACGCTGGCCGGATTCGACGCGGGCGATCCATGGTCGCGCCAACTTCCCGAAACTGCGCTCAACCCCAAGCGCATCGGCGTCCCCCGCCGCGATCAGCGCGCGTTCTTTGGCGACGGTGAGTCCGAATTCTTCTACGATCAGGCCCTCGCCACCCTCGCGCAGAGCGCCGAAGTGGTCGAGATCGACATCGCCCCGCTGCTCGAAGCCGCGCAACTGCTCTATGGCGGACCATGGGTGGCCGAACGCACCGCCGCCATTGCCACATTGCTTCGTGACATCCCCGAGGCCGTCGACCCCACCGTGCGCACCGTCGTCGAAGCCGGGTGGGACAAGACCGCCGTGGAGCTTTGGAACGGCGTGTACCGCATGGCCGAACTGAAGCGCCATGCTGACCAGTTGTGGGAAAGCGTCGACATGCTCGCCTTCCCCACCACCGGCACCACCTACCGCGTCGCCGAACTCGCGGTGGCCCCGGTGGCGCTCAACAGCAACCTCGGCTTCTACACCAATTTCGTGAACCTGCTCGACATGGCCGCCGTGGCGGTACCCGCAGGCGTGCGCCACAATGGCACCGGCTTCGGCATCACGCTGATCGGCCCTGCCGCCACTGACCGCGCCCTGCTCGATGCTGCCGACCAGTGGCTCGACGCCGCGAACCTCACTCCCCCACCCCCGCTCGACCTGGAGGGCAAGATGCAGACCGTGAAACTGGCCGTCGTTGGCGCACACCTCGAAGGCATGCCGCTGCACTGGCAGCTGACCTCGCGCGATGCGAAGTTCGTCGGCGCGTTCGAGACCGCTCCGACCTACAAGCTCTACGCCATCGCCAACAGCACGCCGCCCAAGCCCGCGCTAGTCTTCGACGAAGGCGGGGCGGCAATCAAGCTTGAGGTCTATGAGCTCGGCCTCGCCGAATTCGGCAGCTTCACCGTCGAAGTCCCGCCGCCGCTCGCCATCGGCACGGTCACGCTGGCCGACGGCAGCAGCGTCAAGGGCTTCGTCGCGGAACCGCGGGCGCTGGCCGGAGCCGAGGACATTACGCACCTTGGCGGATGGCGCGCTTACATCGCCTCGCGTAGCTGAGTTTTTGAAGACGCAACCGTCGTAAGCCCACCCCCAACCCCTCCCGCATGCGGGAGGGAGCGAGACTTATCGAACGAAGTGAGATTAGTCGCAGCGGGGTGGGCTTCCGCAGCTGTCAGTTAGGAAATCGATGCTCCGCAAACTACTTCTCGCCGCCGCCGCTCTCGCCCCGACTATCGCCCACGCGCAGGTCGAACAGGCACAGACCGTCCCCGGTTTCGCCGATTTCCTCGCTGTCGATGGCGACGCGGTCTGGGCGACCAATCGCGGCAAGGTGGAAAAGTGGTCGCGCACCGGGAAACTTGCGGAAGTGGCGATCGCCCGCCCCTGCGGCGCGATGACCGTGGCCTTCGGCTCGCTGTGGGTGGCCAATTGCGCCGATGGCTCGCTAGTGCGTATCGATCTCGAAACGGCGAAGATCACCGCCACGATCCCCACCGGCATCGCCAACCAGAAGCAGGGCGAACTGATCGTCGCCAATGGCGCAGGCGCGATCTGGCTGGCAAGCAAGCCCGAAGGCGCCGTTGCCCGCGTCGATCCAAAGACCAACGCTGTCGTGGCCTCCATCCCGGTGGACGCCGACACTTGGTACGTCACTTACGGCTATGACGCCGTCTGGGCAGTGAGCGCCACCAGGCAGACGCTGCAGAAGATCGATCCCGCCTCCAACACCGTCGTCGCCCGCGCCGCATTGGGCACGATGCCGGGCTTCCTTGCCGCTGGCGAAGGTGGCGTATGGGTGCAGGAACAGGGCGACGGCACGCTTGTCCGCGCCGATCCGGCCACGGGACAGGTCGTCGGGCGGGTCAAGGTCGGCGCGAACCTCAAGTGGGGCGACATCGACACCGGCGGCGGCATGGTCTGGCTGCGCACCACTGACGATCAGGTCTGGGCGGCGATCGACCCGGTGACCATGACCGTCGCGCAGCGTGGCGGCAAGCCTGCCGGAAGCGGCGCGCTGCGTTACACGCCCAAGGGCATATGGACCTCGGCGCACGACGTGCACACGCTGTCATGGTGGCCTGCAAACGGATTGGCGGCAGCGCCCACCCCCTGATCTGTCGCCCCTGCCCCCAAGTTCACTAACCTATGTTGTGACATCTCGGCCAGCAGCGTCCTACTTCGCCATAACTGCCGCTTTTTCAATGGCTCAGCATTGTGCAGGGATTGCCACGAGGGCAAACTCGGGCAAGATGGATGCGCGCAGCCATCCTGCTGCGCCTGCACATGCCGAAAGGGCAATGGGGGATGCATCCGGGTCGCCAGAAGGGCGAAGCGCACCTGTTTGGCCGGTGGCCGTTCTCGCTGTGCCACGTCTTCATGGGCCAGCCGGTCCATAGCGTGCTGTCGGCGTTCGGCCTGATTGCGCTTGCTCTAGTGGTTCGCATCGCCATGGGCACGCCGCCGCCTGCGCCGCTCCTGCCTTTCTATCCATCCATTGTCATCGCGACGTTTCTTGGCGGCCGCCTGCCGGGGTACACGGCGGCGTTCCTCGCGTGGTTGTGTGCCGGTTACCTATTCCTCGATCCCGGCGCTGGTCTCCAAATGCAGCCGGGCGCGCCGCTCGCCATGCTGGTTTACATCCCCAGCACCATAATCGTCCTCGAAGTCGTGCACTCGCTCTGCACCGGCGCGATGAACCTCATCGCGGCCAAAGCGGCGCTTGAACGCGAAGGTCGCGATCAGGCGGAACAGAAGGCCCATCTGCTGGGCGTGATCGACGAGTTGCAGGCGATCTATGACGAGGCCCCTGTCGGCGTGGGCCTGCTTGATGGGGATCTCAAGTTCGCGCGCATCAACACGGCGCTGGCCGAGATGAACGGCTTTTCGACAGAGGAGCATCTCGGAAAGAGCGTCTGGGACCTTCTCCCCGACCTGCGCTCCTCGGCCGAACCGCTGCTGCGCAAGGTCCTGGAGAGCGGCGAAGTGCTGCGCGGGGTCGAGATCACCGGCGAAACCCCGGCGCAGCCTGGCGAGAAGCGCACCTGGTCGGAGGTGTTCTACCCCGTCCACGGCGCGGACGGTTTCCGCCGCGGCGTCGGTATCTTCTGCGTCGAGATCACCGATCTGAAGCAGGCGCGCGAACGGGAAGACCTGCTCACACGCGAAGTCGATCACCGCGCGAAGAATCTGCTCGCGGTGGTCCAGTCGATCGTCCAGATGATGAAGGCGCAGGGCACTGTCAGCGATTTCAAGGAAGCCCTGATGGGGCGCATCGCCGCCATCAGCCGCGCCCACAGCCACCTTTCGGAGAACCGCTGGAACGGCGTGAGGTTGCAGGCCCTGATCGAAGACGAACTGACCCCTTACGGGATCGACTTCGCGCTCGGGGACGAAACCTCTAACCTCATTCTCACGTCGGCCACCGCCCAGGCGCTCGGCATGGTTCTGCACGAGCTGGCGACCAATTCGGCAAAGTACGGGGCGCTTTCAACGCATGGCAGCGTTGAGGTTACCTGCACCAGCACGTCCAGAGATGACGCGGCACTGGTGCTGACATGGGCCGAAACGGGTGGTCCACCCGTCTCGGAACCGTCCGTACGCGGTTTCGGAACGCGCCTGATAGAGCGGTCCGTCACCCACGGTATCGGAGGGGAACTGGATTACCAGTTCCGCCCCGAAGGCGTATTCTGCGCCATCAGCATTCCGCGCACGGCACTGCGATAGGGTCAGATCATGCGCGGCGTGGTCGCGTTGTGGCCACCATTGCGTTGCAGCACTTCGGAAACCTGACGGCTGTCGGCAAAGTCGTCCTGCACCGTCACCACCACAGCGCCGTCCTTCATGCGGTCATTGTAGTAGGTCGCGTCATCGTTGCTGATGCCGTGCTTGGTCAGCACTTCGTTGAGCGAGCCGCCGATGGCACCCAGCGCCGCACCGATGCCGATTGCTTCAGGCACGGCCGAAGCGGCAATCGCACCTGCCGCAGCCAGCGGGCCGACGCCGGGGATAGCCAGTGCCGCCACGCCCAGCCCGGCGCCCAGCGCGCCACCGCCAAGAATGCCGCGCAACACGTTGCGGTGATGCTCGTCGGTCACTTCGCCATCACCAGAGCGGGTCGTGGTCGTGCCACCGTGGTGGGCGATCACGGACATCTGCGTGTCACGTACTCCAAGCCCGCGCAGATCGCTGACGGCGCGTTCGGCTTCGGCGTGGGTGTCGAAAATGGCGGATGCCGGCATATCAATCTCTCCTGAGGCGTTGAGCGGAGAGAAGCCCTGTGCCCGGCCGCTGTTCCGCCCCGAAGGACGAACCGACCGGCCCATGCGACGGCATCGCCCGCTGGCCGGGCTCTGCCAACATGGATCAATGGTTGGAGATATGCGTGCCGAGATGCTTGCCCGCGAGATAACCGAAGGTCAGCCCCGGTCCGAGCGTACCGCCCGCGCCGCCATAGACCTCGCCGAGCACCGCCGCCATGGCATTGCCGGCGGCATAAAGCCCCGGGATCGGGTTGCCGCTCCAGTCCACCACCTGCGCGTCGGCATTGGTCTTCGGGCCACCGGCCGTGCCCAGAGCGCCCGCTTCCATCTTCACCGCATAGTACGGTGCCTGATCGATCATGCCCAGCGTGCGGTACGGCGGGTCGAACGCCATGTCGCCCCACATGTAGAAGTTGTCGTAGGTGGTGTCGCCGCGGTTGAAGTCGTCGTCATGGCCGTTGCGGACCATCTGGTTGAACCGCGCGACTTCGGCCTCCAGGCCCGCCGGATCGATGCCAGCCTTCTCGGCCAGTTCCGCCAGCGTCGCCGCCTCGATGGCATAGCCCGGCGTGGGTGAACCCGGCTGCGAGTTGAACAGCGGGTACTTGTCGCGATAGCGCTGGTCGATGATCAGCCAGTACGGCAGGTTCGCGTATTCGTGGGTGCCGCCCTCGAAGGCATGGAGCGACTTGCCCAGAGCATTGTAGTTGGCCGCCTCGTTGACGAAGCGCTTGCCCTTGCGATTGACGAGGATCGCGCCGGGACGCGCGCGCTCGTCCGAACCCAGCATGTAATTGGGCTTGGCATTGCGGTGCTGCGGCTTGAACTCCAGTGCGCTCTGCATCCAGAAGGCATTCTGCATGTTGCCAAGCTGCGCGCCGGCCTCGATCGCCATGAGCAGGCCGTCGCCTTCGTTCTCGGGCACGCTCACCGGGCCGGTCAGTGGTCCGCGGATGAAGGCCTTGACCAGGGTCTCGTTCCACTCGAACCCACCCGTGGCGATGACCACGCCGCGCCGCGCCCGCACGCGGAAGTCCTTGCCATTCGCGTCCTCGGCCACCACGCCGATCACCCGCTCACCGTCCTTGACCAGCTTGCGCGCACGCTTCTCGAACTCGACCGGGATGTTGCGCTCGATCACGCCGAGGAACAGCGAGCCGACCAGCGCCTGCCCCAGCCCGCGAAAGTCACCCGCCTCGCGCTCGGCCAGCGTGGCTTCGTCGAGCGTGCCACGCGTCGCTTCGATCAGGCTGCCGCGCAAGGGATAGGCCATCTTGCTGGGATTGACCCGTGCCCCCCACTTGCCCAGCCGGGCAAAGCTGAACGCCTCGTTGTCCAGCGAACGCCCGCCATCGGGCTTGGCCCCGGGCGAATAGGGCTGATAGTCCGGAAAGTCGGAAAACGAGGCCATGCGCACCGGCGTATTGTCTTCAAGGAAGCGCAGCATTTCCGGCCCGCCCTGCATGAACGCCCACAGCGTTTCAGGATCGAGCGCGCCCGGCGCCAGGCTGTCGAGATAGGCGACGACGTCCTCGTCGGACTCCTCGATCCCCGCCGCCAGCTGATGATGGTTGCCCGGAATCCACAGCATCCCGCCGGACATTGCGGTGGTGCCACCGACCATGCCAGAACGTTCGAGGATCACCACTTCCTTCGCGCCGTGATCATGGGCTGCGATGGCGGCCGTCAACGCCGCACCGCCTGATCCCAGTACGACCACATCCGCTTCGAGGTCCCACGTCATCTCACCGCCGCTCATCTGAATTCTCTCCGGAAAAATTCTTCTGGTGTTGAGTGCAACTTCAGCGGCCCTGCCGCCCCTCGATCCAGTCATTCAGCACTTCATGGAAGAACCGGATGCGTGTCTCCTGATCCGAGAGGTAGGCGTCGGTGTACCCGCGCGAGTGCATCCCCGCCTGCATCGCCTCGGCCAGCTCCATGTCCTGATAGACGATCTGCCCGGCCAGTTCCGGCACCCCTCGCCCGCCGTCGAACACGCGGTGTTCGCATTCGGCCACTTCGCGCAAGGGTTTCATCCCCGCCATGATCGACTGGACCTCGGTCTGACCTTCCACCGGGAAAGCCATGCACCACAGGTCGAAGTAGCACTTCTCCGGATCGGTCGCGTGCGGTTCGCTGCGGAACAGGATCAGGTTGTCGGGCAGGAAGCTGATCGTCACGTTGGGGAACATCACCGTGTGCGGGCTGTCGGTGATTTCCTCGTCGTCCATGTGCTCGTAGTGGAGATAGCCCTTCTCGCGCCACAGCTTCTGCTTGGCCGCCTTGAGATCGAGCCAGCCCTGCATCGCGAAGTCCTCATAGGTCGCGTAAGACGCGGGATCGATGTCCCACTTGGCCAGCTCGGCCTCGAACATCGCGTTGCCGCCGCCCTCGGGCCGGTCCGACAGCGAGGGCCGCATGGGTTGCACCGTCCGGCCATGGCCCTTGGGCCACATTTCGTGCCGCGCGGAGTCCACGTCCTGATCGATCCACGGCGGCACTTGCGGGTGTGCGGTGCGGGTGTGGTAGCTTTCCGAGAAGTTGTCGGTGACGAACTTCCAGTTGGCGTTGATCTCGATCCGGTACCACGCCACCCGCACGGCCTTGTCCATCGGGTAGTTCTTGTACAGCTCTGGCATCGGCTCGAGGAAGTCCATCAACGAAGGACTGTCGTCCGACATCGAATACCACACGAACCCGCCCCAGCTGTCGCAGCGCAGCTCCTTCAGCTTCAGCTTGCCGCAGGGGTTGCCCGCCTTGAAATCGACATCGGCGTCCTGGGCATGTTCCAGCACCCCGTCGATGCCCCACTTCCAGCCGTGGTAAGGGCAATGGAACGCCTCGACCGAGCTGGAATCGTGGACCATGCGCATGCCGCGATGGCCGCAGGAATTGTAGAACGCGCGGACCGAGCCATCCTCCTGGCGGACCGCGATCACCGATTCCTTCATGAAGTTGTGGACGAGGAAATCGCCGGCCTCGGGAATGTCGGCAGTGCGCCCGGCAATGTGCCAGATGCGCGTCCACATGTGGTCCCATTCCTTCTGGGCAAACTCGGGCGAATAGTACCGGTCACCGGTGATCGCATCGCCGCGCAGGTGCGATGGATCGCGCCCGTCCATCGGCAGGGGAACGTGTCCGCGAATGCTCATCATGCGTTCTCCCTCACGCCGCCCAGTGGGCATGGACCGGGTCCTGCGGCCCGAAGCAGCCCCGGATCGTCAGCGCCTCGTAGAAGCCATCGCGCTGCATCGTCGATTCATGCGAATGGCTCCAATCGGCCACGAAGGTCCGGCTCTGGATCAGCCAGCGCCCGTCACGGCGGACATAGCGGTCGATATAGCGCCCGCCGGTCAGCACTTCGGTCCCGGCCTGCACCGATTGCGCGATCACGTAATGCTCGCCCACCGCTTCATCGCCGCGCACGTCGACCCATTCGTTGGCCACCGAATGGAAGCACATCTCCAGATTGCCGGAAACGAACGCGGTGATCTCGCGGGCAAAGTCCTTGCCCGATCCGTTGACCACGCCCGAAATCACCGTGGAATCCTCGGTGAAGATCGAGGCGAGCAATTCGGCATTGGCCCGGTCCACCCCGCGCGCATAGGCCATGCACAAGTCGTGAATCTCGGCGCGGGCGAGCGCTGCATCCAGCGCGGCTTCCTTGTTCGGTGACGTGGACATCGTTGTATTCCTTGCACTTGCGGCGTGGAAGGCGAGCAGCGCCCGGCCGGGATCGGCGGCACCCTTGCCGCCTGCGGGGACGAAGTGATCAAAGCCTGTCGGCGGATCGGCGCGCACGGCGCTGTTCGGGCGGTTCACATTGCCGTCGAGCACATAGGTCCGATGGCACAGCCGCCATTCCCCATCGCGACACTCAAGCCGGTCAAGATAGCGCCCCAGCACGAACCGCTGCAGCTCAGCCTCCTCGACATAGGCGATCACATAGGATTCCGAAGTCGCCCGCTCGCCATCGACCCTGATCCAGCAGTTGGACGTGCGATGCAGCGTCGGCAGCGCCCCCTTCTGCGCGCCCGCCAGAATCTCCACCAGCGTCGCGGCAGGCCCTGCATAGAACCCGTAGTCTACCGTCGCATCGGCATGATAGGCCGAACCCAGCAGGTTCGCATCCGCCCGATCCACACCCCGGCTGTGATTGGCCAGCGCATTGAGAATGCCATGGCGCGCGATCAGATCATCGGCAGTCAACACCGTCCCGGCACTCCACTCTCCCAGCCCTTTGAAAACAGGACCTTGCTTTGAGCCTCCAGAAATTCCGGCAGCCTTGCCGGTTTCATCGCAGAGGGGAACGGCCAATGCCTACTGGCGCTTTTGGCAGGGATGGCGTGGATCGAGGCAATCCCTCCCCTTTTTACAAGACGCAAAAAAGTAGGATCCGCGGCAGCTGTCCGGAACGCTATTCAAAAGCGGCCGGCCAGGAAACGACGCCATTGCTCGATTGCGCACAAGGAAGCTATCGAACCCCATGAGCAGCCCATCCATTGAGAATTTGTGGTCGAGTCTGTGGTCAGCCCGCTTTGGCGTCGAGGACGTTCGACTACGTTTCGAACTTGGCGGCGAAGAGTTTGATAACACTTCACAGCCAGTTCCTCGATTTCTTCAGGCGCACCGTCGTGCATCGACCGTCGCCGACGCGCTTTTCTCTGAGAACTGCATAGGCGTTGTGGCTTGGAATGGCCGCCTGCCAAATCAGCCTGGTCTCCCTGACGAGGTGAAAGACGGGTTCGTGGCTCTTCAGTCCAGCGGATTTGATGCGCCACAGATCAGCGAATGGCAGGCAACCCTTTATCCGGATCCCGACGATGAGAGTGATGTCTGGGACATCCGCAGCTACGATCTGGGTCCTAACAGGAACGCCCGCGACGCCCTTCTGTGGCATGCGATAGCGTCAGAAATGCCCATCTTTCCTAGCGCTCCAGTCGTTACCTTTCTGATCGACCCCAAAAAGTCTGTCATGCTGCACGTTTACGATGATCGCGGAATGGATGTTAGTGCTTATGATTCCGCAGCACTTCACGGGGTTTACTCTGGCTTTGCAGACTGGCTCCTCGACTACGATCGTGAGCGTATGTCAAAGCTGTTCTGACACTTGAGCGACCGGTGCTTCGCGCCCGAAAGGCGCGCATCCGGCCCCCACCTCAAACTCCGTCGTCCCGGACTTGATCCGGGACCCCGCTTTTCATGCACCAAAGCACGCACTCGAGACAAAAAGCGGGATCCCGGGTCGAGCCCGGGATGACGTAAAAGGAGGCGAACAGCCCCTCACCCGATCATCATCAAGCTCGCATTGCCCCCCGCCGCCGTCGTGTTGATCGAGGTCGAGACCTCCTCCAGCAACCAGTCGCAATTCCACGCCAGCGGCGCGCCCGGATCGGCCGCGTGGACGGTGACGATCGGCCCGTCCAGCGCCGCCACTTCGGCCAGCACCGCCCGCACCCGCTCCGTCCCGCCTTCGACCAGCGCGACCGACGCGCCTTGCGCATCACCGGTAAACCGCCGCGCCACGCTCTCCGGCAGCCCGTCCGGCAGGGCCATCCCCTGCACCACGCCGCGATTGCCGGTGGCAAGCACCGCCGCCATCTGCTCGATCAGCCCGCCCCGCGTCTCCGGCACCAGCAGCACCACCCCGCGCGGATGCAGCGCATAGAGATTGCGCTCGCCCACCGGCCCCGCCAGTTCCAGTTCCGCGCCCAGCGCCGAGGCATCGGCATAGCGCCGCGCCTTGCGCGCCAGTTCGGCCTCGCCCTGCCGGTCGAGCCAATCGGCAAAGTCCTGCACCGCCCCCGGAACCCGGCTCCCGCGCGCCGCAAACACCGGCGCGCGCCGCACCAGCCGCCCGAGATAGAGCGGCCCACCCGCCTTCGGTCCCGTCCCCGATAGCCCGCGCCCGCCGAACGGCTGCACGCCGACAATCGCGCCGATCACATTGCGGTTGATGTAGATATTGCCCACGCGGATGCGCGCGGTGACGTTCGCCACCGTCTCGTCCAGACGCGTGTGCAACCCGAAAGTCAGGCCGTAGCCACTGGCGTTGATCTCGTCGATCAGCCGGTTGAGCCCCTCGCGCCGGAAGCGCAGCACGTGCAGCACCGGCCCGAACACCTCGCGCCCAAGGTCCGCCATGGAGCCGATCTCGATCACCGTCGGCGCCACGAACGTCCCATGCGCGCAATCCTCCGGCAGCGCCACCTGGCTCACCTTGTGCCCCCGCGCCCGCATCGCCTCGACATGCCGCTCGATATTGGCCTGCGCCTCCGCCGTGATCACCGGCCCGACATCGACGTTCAGCGCATCGGTCCGCCCGATCCGCAGCTCCTGAAGCGCCCCCTTGAGCATGGCGAGCGTCCGGTCCGCCACCTCTTCCTGCAGGCACAGCACCCGCAGCGCCGAACACCTCTGCCCCGCACTGTCGAAGGCCGAGGCGATGACATCGGCCACCACCTGCTCGGCCAGGGCCGAACTGTCGACCACCATCGCGTTCTGCCCGCCGGTCTCGGCGATCAGCGGGATCGGCTTGCCCTCGGCTGACAAACGCCCTGCCAGCTGCCGCTGGATCAGCCGCGCCACCTCGGTCGATCCGGTGAACATCACCCCCGCCGTCTGTTCCGCACCCACCAGCGCCGCGCCGATCGCGCCATCGCCGCAGAGCAGTTGCAAGGCGTCCTCCGGCACCCCCGCCTCATGCAGCAGGCGCACTGCTTCGGCGGCGATCAGCGGGGTCTCCTCAGCCGGCTTGGCCAGCACCGCGTTGCCCGCCACCAGCGCCGCCGCGACTTGTCCGGTGAAGATCGCCAGCGGGAAGTTCCACGGACTGATGCACACCACCGGCCCGAGCGGCACTTGCGCAGCGCCGAACGTGGCCCTCGCCTGCGCGGCATAATAGCGCAGGAAATCAATCGCCTCGCGCACTTCGGCAATGGCATTGGGCAGGGACTTGCCCGCCTCGCGCATGATCAGGCCAAGCAGCACCGGCATCCGCGCCTGCATCGCGTTCGCCGCCCGCTCCAGCCGCACCGCCCGGCTCGCCACCGGCTCATCCGCCCAGCGCGAAGCTGCCGCGCGTGCCACTGCGGCAGCGGCCTGCTCCGGCGAGACTTCGGCCACATGCCCCACCACGTCGCGGTGATCCGCCGGGTTGAGTACCGCCCGCCCCTCGCCCACCCCCGCACGCCAATCCGCCGCAGCACTGGCCTGCAACTGAACCGTCAGACCTTCCAGCACCGCCTCGGAGGCCAGATCCAGCCCCGCCGAATTGCGCCGGTCAGCATAGAGATCGCACGGCAGCGCAATCCCGTCATGCCGCGCCCCCGGCTGCGGCATCGCCCGCACCACCTCCACCGGATCGGCCACCAGATCCGCCACCGGCACCGCCGGGTCACCGATGCGGTTCACAAAACTGCTGTTCGCCCCGTTTTCCAGCAGCCGCCGCACGAGATAGGCGAGCAAAGTCTCATGCGTCCCCACCGGCGCATAGATGCGGCAGGGCCGGTCCAGCCTGTCCGCGCCGACGACCTGGGCGTAGAGCGGCTCGCCCATCCCGTGCAGGCACTGGAACTCGTAGTCCTCCGCGCGATAATCCGGCCCGGCAAGGTGGTAGATCGTCGCCAGCGTCTGCGCATTATGCGTGGCGAACTGCGGGAACACCGCATCGGGCGCCGCCAGCAGCTTGCGCGCGCAGGCTATATAGGCAACGTCGGTATGGACCTTGCGGGTATAGACCGGAAAGTCTTGCAGCCCCTCCACTTGCGCGCGCTTGATCTCGGCGTCCCAATACGCGCCCTTGACCAGCCGCACCATCATCCGCCGCCCGGCCCGCCGCGCCAGATCGACGATCCAGTCGATCACCATCGGGCAACGCTTGCCATAGGCTTGGATCACGAAGCCCAGCCCCTGCCAGCCCGCCAGCTCGGGATCGGTCGCGAGGCTCTCCAGCAGGTCGAGCGAAAGCTCCAGCCGGTCGGCCTCCTCGGCATCGATGTTCAGCCCGATGTCATAACCCATGCACAGCTTGGCCAGCGCCTTTACCCGCGGCAGCAGCTCGTCCATCACGCGGCTCGCCTGCGCCCGCGAATAGCGCGGATGCAGCGCCGAAAGCTTGATCGAGATCCCCGGACCTTCCACGATCCCGCGCCCTGCCGAAGCCGCGCCGATCACATGGATCGCCTTCTCGTAATCGGCATAATAGCGCGCCGCGTCCGCCGCCGTCGTCGCCGCCTCGCCCAGCATGTCGTAGCTGTAGCGGAAGCCCTTGGCCTCCAGTTCGCGCGCACGGCCAACCGCTTGCTCGATGGTCTCGCCAGTCACGAACTGCTCGCCCATCATGCGCATGGCAAGGTCCACGCCGCGCCGGATCACCGGCTCCCCGGCCCGCGCCACCAGCCGCGTCAGCGCCGCGCCAAGGCCCCGATCGTCTACGCTGCTGACCAGCTTGCCGGTCACCGCAAGCCCCCACGATGCCGCGTTGACGAACAGCGAGCGTCCGCCGCCGAGATGCGCGCTCCATTCGCCATCGGCAATCTTGTCACGGATCAACGCATCGCGTGTCGCCGTATCGGGAATGCGCAGCAGCGCCTCAGCCAGGCACATCAGCGCCACGCCCTCCTCGCTGGAGAGCGAATATTCCTGCACCAGCCCTTCCACGCCCGTCCCGCGATGCTCGCTGCGCAAAGCCGTCACCAGCTCGCTCGCCGTCGCGCGAATGTCCGCGCGCATGTCGCCGGGCAGCGTCGCCGCGCGCAGCAAGGGCGCAAGCGCCTCGGCCTCGTCGATCCGCGCGGCCGCGGTGATCGCGCGGCGCAGCGGCGTGACAGGACGGACAGGCGGGGCGAACGAGGCGAATGGCGTGATCATGCGCATTGACATACCACGAGCCTTGGCGGCAATCTGACCGAACAAGGTTCATATCCGAGCCTGATTACCTTTTATTCTGGTCAATCGAGAACGAAAATGCACAAATCCGGCCTGACTTCGGTCGATCTGGACGATTACGATCGTAAGATCCTCAAGGTCCTGCAGGCCGACGGTCGCATTCCCGTCACCGCGCTTGCCGAAAAGGTCGGCCTGTCCAAGACCCCCTGCCAGGTCCGCCTCAAGCGGCTGGTCGAAGGCGGCGTAATCCGCGGCTTCGCCGCCCAGGTCGATTACGCGCGCCTCGGCATGGACCACATCGCATTCGCCGAAGTGAAACTGTCCGACACCCGCGACAAGGCCCTCGCCGAATTCAACGCCGGCGTCCTGCGCATCCCCGAGATCGAGGAATGCCACATGATCGCCAGCAGCTTCGACTACCTCCTGAAAGTCCGCACCCCCGACATCCGCCGCTATCGCACCGTATTGGGGGAAAAGATCTCCGCCCTGCCCCACGTGGCAAGCACCTCGACCTTCGTGGCGATGGAGACGGTGAAGGAGTAAAGTGGGAGTGGAACCGATATCCTGTTAATTTAGAACCGAATTGCGGCGGCACTTTACTTGGTGCCCAAACCCTTTCGTCGCCCCGGGCTTGACCCGGGGGCCCGCTTTTCTTCTTGCGCTCCCTCGTAACCAAGAAGCGGGATCCCGGGCCAAGCCCACGATGACGGTGAAGGGTGGCGTTGAAGGACCTTGACAAAACGAACCATATAGGTTATACGCCTCGCCCACAGGTCAGGAGAGGGCACAAGGCCACCCCGCTCCTCTCCCTTCGGACGCCAACACATCGTGAAGGCTTCCGGCGCGATCGGTGCGGCAGGTGCGCGCGGGTTCAACGAGGGGCGTAAAGCCCAAGACCCACCGGGCAAGACCTGTCGTTACCCAAGGACAGACAGGACAACCCAGGGCTGATAGCACGGCGCCGAACCCTGAGCGACGCTGCGGATGCGGAACCCGCCATGATTGTGCGACTGTGTCAGCACAAACGACAGGTTCTTTTCACGCAGCCGCTTGCCAGAAGCCAAGGCAGCCCGCGAGCCGCTGCCAAAGCTTCGTCCTCTCACATATGTCCGCCCTCAGGCTGAGCCGACAAGGGGTTCGGAACCGCCCCCCCCGGCCACTCGCAACCGGTCCCGCGCCCTCCCCGCTGCGTGCCGCAACGGCACCGCACCGGTCGCGCGATCTGTGCTTTCCCCCCGGCGTTACCGTCCGCACTCGCCAGCGGATGATCGGCCATATCGCAAATCCCCGCTCATCTTGAGCCTGTCACCCCCTTGCCAAGACCCCACCCTGCCGCCAATCAGCGCCGATGCGCATCGCCTTGTTCGAACCCGAAATCGCCGGAAACGTCGGCGCCGTCATGCGGACTGGCGCGTGTCTTGGCGCCGAAATTCACCTGATCGAGCCGCTCGGCTTCCAATGGGACGACAAGCGCGTGCGCCGCGCCGCGATGGACTACATCGATCACGTGCGCGTCGTCCGCCACCCCGGCTTCACCGCCTTCCGCGAGGCGACCGGCCCCGGCCGCCTCGTCCTCTTCACCACCAAGAGCAGCGCCTCGATCTACGACTTCACTTTCGCGCCCAGCGACATCCTGCTGTTCGGCAAGGAAAGCGCCGGCGTGCCCGCAGAAATCTCCGACGTTGCCGATGCCCGCGTGCGCATCCCGATGCGGCCAGAGGTCCGCTCGATGAACCTCGCCACATCCGCCTCGATCGCGCTTGCTGAGGCCCTGCGCCAGACCGACGGCCTTCCTTAAAAGCTCAGCGAAAGCGCGAAAGGCTCGCCCTCGGCCAGCCCCTCCGCCTTGCGCACCGCCGCCTTGATCGGCACCATCCACCCTTGCGCCTTCGAAGGGAACGCCGAAGTCCGCCACTCGGTCTCGCCGACCCGCGCCACGACCTTGACCGAACCCCAGCCCGAACGCCGTCCGCTCTCCAGACGCTGCATCAGCGCGGTCGCCGAAAGCGCCTCGCCCACTGCACCATCGATACTGGCAAAGAACCAGTCGCCGCCGTTGGCACCCCCTGCCCAGCGCCACAGGGTTACAGTCAGAGCATGGTCTTCACCGGTCATTTGCGACGCCGCACCGGCACCTTGAGATTGCAGATGTCCACCCCGCCAGCTGGCTGGACATAGAACGCCTCGCGATGGTTGGCGCTCGCCTCGGCATAACTGCGGAAAGAAGCGCTTTCGGTTGAAAGGAACTCGTAAACCGGCATATCCACCACCTCGCTCGCCGGATGGACCGACAGGATCGGCGTCCGCTCGGCCGGATCGGCATAGACGCCCATCGGCGCAGGGCCGCGCGGCAGCGAGGACAGGAACTGCATCCCCTCGATCACCCGCCCGACCACAGCAAGGTTGCGATCCAGCTGGCGCGGCGCATGCCCGATCACGGCGTAAAGCTCGGCCCCGGTGCCGGTGTCGGGCGGCATGTCGCGCGCCACGCCGATGCTGCCATAGCAGTGCACCGGCCACGCACTCGGCCCCGCCTGCGATGCCGCCACCGGCCAGCCGCGATAGAAAAAGGTCTCGTCGGCGTAAGGATCGGAATCCTTCACCTTGGCCCCCTTGCGCGCCAGCGCATGCCACGCCGCATGCGTGCCTTCGATTGTCGCCAGCCAGCTATCGAGCTCTTCATGAGTCGTGCTGCGCTCAGGCCCTTCGGGCCTCACGACATAGCGCTCCTGCGGCACCTGCTCGATGTCCGCAGGCAGCGGCTTGGCCTTCGCCTTGTCCTCCCCATCGGCATCACCCCACTGCGACACCCAGTTGTCCTGCACGCGATAGACCGTCAGCCCATCCCACCAATGCGCTGCTGCGAGCTTACGGACATTGCCCACCCAGCCTTGCGAGAACGGCTCGGGCATCAGCTGGATCACCACGCGCCGGGGCTTGCCCTTGGCATCGGGTGCAAGGTCCATCACCAGCAGGTCATCGGGCGAAATCGCCTGCCAATCCGCCGCCGGGGAAGCTGCCACGACCTCCCCCGGAGACAGCGCAATGGCAGGCTTGGGAGCGGCGGGCGAAGCCGCAGCGGCGGCCAGTGCAAGAAGAAGCGACATAACTTCATCATTGCAGGAAGCCACGCCTTGCGAAAGCGATCTTGTGCGGCTAGGGGGCGCCTTCCAGAGCAAGATGCGGAGCGGTGGCCGAGTGGTCGAAGGCGCTCGCCTGGAAAGTGAGTATACGTCAAAAGCGTATCGAGGGTTCGAATCCCTCCCGCTCCGCCACTTACTGCATTTCAGCAGACTTTCACGAACCGGGATGAACGCCAGAAGTACCCGGGTTTCTTGGTGACACAGCATTCCGAGTGCGCTGATGTATCTTCATCAGCACGTTCCAGCGCAAGAGAGACGAGCCGGGTGTCGGCAATGCGCTCGACATCACATTCACCTCGCCGCTTGAACTGTCGGTTGTTATCTCCGGCCATGACCGCGCGGAATTTGTCCACGCTGCCGTGAAGGTGTCATCTGCTGGTGATGATCCGCAACGCATCTTCCAGCGAACGGAGAAACAACTGCACGTGCTCATCCTGGCAAACAAGCGGAGGGCGCACCTTGAGCACATCTTCGTCAGCCCCGGTGGTGCTGATGAGAACGCCGTTGTCACGCATGGCGTTTACGACGTCGAGCGCCATGGCGCGACGTTCGACGGGAGGGCTTGCTTCCATGCCGATGTCTATGCCGAAGAACAGGCCCGCGTTGCGAATGCCAAGAATGCCGCCTGTCCGGCTGGCAATCTGCTCGAGACCCTTTCGCAGGGTTTCACTGACCGTGAGGACGTTATCGAGGATGCGATCGCGCTGAAGAATTGTCAGGACTGCATCAGCCGTAGCAATGCCCACGGTGTTGCCAGCGAACGTATTCGAATAGCGCGCCGTGACACCGAACGTCTCGACCGGTCCGCGACGCCCGACAACCGCACCAATCGGGAAGCCGTTGCCCATCGGCTTGCCCAGGGTCACCAGGTCGGGGACAATGTCGTGGCGAGCGAACCCCCAGAAGTGGGCACCTGTTCGACCAAACCCGGGCTGAACCTCGTCAGCGATTACGAGGCCCCCTGCCTCCCGAACCGCCGCGACGGCGCCGTTGAGGAAACCCGGAGGGTCGATCCAGACCCCGTCGCTTGAAAAGATGCTGTCGAACATGAAGGCGGCGATGCCGATGCCGCGACGGCGCAGATCGTGAATCGCAGCGCGTACTTCAGCTTCGAAGAAATCATTCGCCTGCTCGTCGGGAATTCCACTCGGCCCAGGCAGGTTGACGATCCGCACCGAGGGGCTCAGGTTTACTGCATCACCAAGGTTCGGTGATACTGCTGCAACGGCGGCGCTGGTGCCGTGATAGGCATAGGCAGAAACGATGACGCCCTCATTGCCGGTGGCGAGGCGCGCAATCCGCAGCGCCAGATCGTTGGATTCACTGCCAGTGCAAGTGAATATCACGCGATCAAGCTCTGCCGGGAACGTATCGACGAGTCGCTCCGCATATTCCACGACACGCGGTTCGAGATAGCGGGTGTTTGCACTGAGGCGCGCAGCTTGCGCCGCCATCGCAGCGTTAATTTCGGCATTGCAGTGGCCCAAAGAGGGCACGTTGTTGTAGAAATCGAGATAGGGCTTGCCGTCAGGATCGTAGAGCCACATCCCCTCCCCGCGAACAAAGTGTACAGGTTTGCGGTACTGGAGCCGGTAAGATGCGCCCAGTACAGCGTCGCGCCGCGCGATAAGTGCTGCCTCCCGTTCGGGAAGTGAAACCTCGCCGGGGCGATAGCGGTTGGGCATCAGGTCGGTCGACATGGCGTGATTTCCGTTCGAAGAAGCGAGTTGAGGTGAGGCTCGCTTCAGGCGGCCTGGTTCATCGCACTGCGCACTGCCCTCTCTCCGGCATCGGCATCAAGCGCCGACAGGATCGCAAGGCCGGTCTGCGCGCGCAGTACGTTTTTCCTGATGTAACTGGCCTCATCCGGAAAGAGATCGGCCCGCCAATAATTGATCAGGATGAGCGCGCTCTGTCGCGCCCGCATCAACCTTACGAGCAGGCGCGCTTCAAGGGAGGTCAATGGTTGCACAGCGTGAAAGCCGGCAATCATCGCCGCCGCTCCACCCAATGGCTTGCCAGGATCGGTGACGAAGTGGCCGGCAGCGATCGCCAGATCCTGAATGCGCGGATTCAAGCTCCCGTCACCGAAGTCGATGAACGCAATCACGCCGTCTGTCAGGAACATGTTGTGCGGGCTGGGATCGTTGTGCGTGATCTGCCAATCCAGTTCACCGATGCGTGGTTCGACATGGGTCAGGTAGTCTGACAGAGCCGCCTTTACCTGGTCCGCCATGGAACCGGCAGGAAGGTAAGGCAGCAGCTCTTCCAGCCAGGGCCAAGTCCCGATCTGCCAGAGCACAGGTCGATCAGGCGCAGGCGCCTCCACGCCGCGCAACGATTGCCCCAGCCGAGCCAGTGTAGCACCGACCTGCGCCAGCAACTGTTCCGTCGATTCAAGCGCGTGCAGCGGCGTGCCCCCGATCCGGGTTTGCAAGTAACCGCAGACCGCTCCATCGGCAAACAGGCCCTTGCCGTCGATGGTGTCGAGAACGCGCGGAACCTGCACGTCCGAAACGTCCTCGAGCTGGCGCAGCACAGTACTCTGGAAACGGAAGCTGTTCTGTGCCTCGGGTCGATCCGAAAGCTTGAGGATCAACTGCTGGCCAGTCGCCACTTCGATAGCAAGGGTGCGCTCGAACTCCGAGGCAAGCAGAATGGCGGAACCCTTCAGCCCATAGTGGCGCTCCAGCAACTTGGGCGGGAGTTCGGCCGCAAGCTCGTAGGGCGACAGGGCGAGCAGCGCTGCCGCGGCGCGATACTCGGCTTCGCTCTTTGCCCTTTTGCGTGTTTCAACCGGAGGAGTGATCCCAGCCATTTGCCCGGTGCCTTTCAGAACCCGAAGACCGCAGGCAGCCTGGAAACGTCGGAAATCTCGGTGTACTCGTAGAAAGGGTTGGCTGGCTCGTGGCCGCGATTGACCCAAACCTTGCTCTTGATGCCGATATCGTAGGCCGACATCAGGTCGTGGCGGAACGAGGAAGACACGTGCGTGATTTCCTCCGGTCCGCAACCAAGCACGTCGAACATGTGTTCGAATGCGCGCAGGTGAGGCTTGTAGGCCCCGGCTTCCTCGGCAGTGATAACCGCATGAAACGGAGCACCAAGACGCGCGACATTTGACGAAATCTGCGACACCATCGAGTTTGTGAGAATGACCAGCGGGATGTGCTGCGCCAACCGTGCGAGGCCCTCGGGAACATCCGGGTGCGGTCCCCAGGTCGGAATCCGGCTGTAGATCAGTTCCGCATCTTCGGGCTTGAACGGCACACCGTTGCGGCGACAGGCGCGTGCAAGGGCATTGTGGACGACGTCGGCATAGGGCTTCCAGTCCTGCGAGACTTCGTCGATGCGATAAGCCTGGAAGTTGCGAATGAATTCGACCATGCGGGGCTCGTCGAGCATATCGCCGTAAAGCTCCCGCGCGACGTCGGCCATCTGGAAGTTGATGAGAGTGCCGTGACAATCGAAAGTCACGTACTTCGGGCGAAACAGGGCCATTTGCAAACCTCCGCGATTTCTCTGCGCAACGTCTACGGGCCGGAAAGCGGAAGGATGTGCTGAACTTTGGAATTCGACTGGCAAGATGAATCAGCCGAATCTTGAAATTCGTCAGATAAGGCTGTGCGCCTGTTCCGACGCTTATGCGGGCAAGGTCACGCTTCTTCGGGCAGGTTCGGCTCGAACAGTTCCCTGAGAGGCAGGATATCGCGCTCTATGGGGGATCCGAGCACTACGTAGCTCGATATCCGGCCAACTCCGGAATTACCCGCAGACAGCCGCTCAAGGACCTGGCTATATTGCGCGATGCTACGTGCGACGACACGCAACAGATAGTCATGCCCCCCGGTCACGTGATGGCATTCCATCACTTCGGGAATCTCGCGAGCGCGATCCAGGAACCTCTCGAAGTTGGCCCTGCGGTGGTTGGTCAGCGTCACTTCCGTGAATACGACAACATGTTCGCCAAGCTTGGCTAGCGCCAGCCGGGCACCATAAGAGCGGATCAGTCCGATGCTCTCCAACCGCTTTACGCGTTGCAGACAGGGACTGGCCGTCAGGCCGACGGCGTCAGCGAGCGCGAGGTTTGTGGCCCGGCCATTATGCTGCAGATGCGTGAGGATCCTGAAGTCGATCGCATCGAGCATATCCATTTTGTCCCATCCCTCCGTTTCGGCAGTGTGGATCAGCGCTTGGGCTTGTTCACACTACCGAGTTGCATCGGAATTTTCGCGCGTTGCGATCTGCTCATCGCCTGGGATCTGCTGACTGAGCAACTGTTTGAAGCACAAGCTTGGACGAATTGCAGATGAATGTTCTCGTCAGGTGGTCGAAGTGGTCGACCGTTTCCGGCCTTCGCGTGCTCAGCGTGCCCTGAGGACCTTCTCCACCTCGTCGCATATCTGCTGAACGGAGAATGGCTTGGCGAGAAAGTGCATGTTCGGGATATCGATCTCGCGGCGAAGCTGCTCCTCGGCATAGCCCGACATGAAGAGGAACGGCAGGTCTGGACGCAGGGCCCGAATCTCACGGGCCATGGCCGGGCCGTCCATCGTCGGCATGACCACGTCGGACACGACAAGATCGAACTGGCCCCGGCCGATCGCCTCAAGCCCTTCCTCGCCATCGGCCGCCGTGGTCACCTCATAGCCCTGGCGGACGAGCGCGCGTTCCGCAACGGCACGAACGGTGTCTTCATCTTCGACCAGCAGGATCCGGCCGCCGCCTGACCATTCCCGCTTCGGTTCAGGGCTTGCCAACTGGCGCGCGGGCGCTTCGCTGGCATCGGGTACATGGACCGGAAGATAGATGCTGAAGCGGGTGAACTTGCCCACCTCGCTTTCGGCAAAGATGAAGCCGCCGGACTGCTTCACGATGCCATAGACGGTGGAAAGGCCAAGGCCGGTGCCCTTGCCTTTCTCCTTGGTGGTGAAGAAAGGCTCGAAGATCTTGCCGATCTGCGACGGCTTGATGCCGTGACCATTATCTTCGACGATCAGCGCAGTGTAATCCCCCAGCGGCAGGATCTCGCTCTTCATGGCGCGAACGTCAGCCGCCGTTACCCGCCGGGTCATCAGCTTGACCACGCCGCCGCCCTTGGCGCCCGTGGCGGCAAGCTTGTCGTTGATGGCATCACGTGCGTTGACGGCGAGGTTCAGCAGCACCTGTTCAAGCTGTGTGGGGTCGGCACGAACAAAGCCGAGGTCGCGATCGTGCACGACTTCGAGCGTGATCTTCTCGCCGATCAACCGTTTGAGGAGAGCGGAAACCTCGGCCACGACGTCGGGCAGTTGCAGCACCTGCGGCCGCAAAGTCTGCTGGCGCGAGAACGCAAGAAGCTGGCGCGTGAGCGATGCTGCGCGGTTCGAGTTGGCCTTGATCTGCTGGATATCGTCGTAATCGCTGTCGCCAGGCGTGTGGCGCATCAGCATCAGATCGCAGTAGCCGATGATCGCAGTCAGCACGTTGTTGAAATCGTGCGCCACGCCCCCGGCAAGCTGGCCGACGGCCTGCATCTTCGTCGCTTGGGCAATCTCCCGCTTGAGCCGGGTCTCTTCCGAGGAATCCTTGAGGCTGAGCAAGACGGCCCCTTCCCCAAGCCCGCGCACGCCGGCAAGGCTGAGCGAGACCGGCTCATCCGGTGCGGCGCGCAACCGCACGGCAACGTCGCCCGCGGTCGCCTGCCCTTGCGCATAACGGCGCACGGCATCGACCAGCGCGCCCTTGTCTTCCCTGATGACAAGGTCGGACGGGTAAGGCGGCGGGATCGTGTCGTCGTGTCCGGCCGCGCGCAGGAATGCGGCGTTGGCAAAGAGGAAGCGCCCGTCACGGTCGGTCATCGCCAGGCCGAGCGGCAGGCGCGCAAGCAGCGCTTCGATCTGCGGCAGGCCCGCCGTGACATCGCCGATGCCCTGCCCGAAGCCGCCATTGTCAATCAGCAGGAACAGCGAAGTCGTGCGCGATGGATCGGTATTGGCGACGCCATCGGGATCCGCCACCGGCACGTGGACCAACTTGACCGGCGTGCCCTTGCCGCCCTCGCGGGCGTAGTAGATCCGGTCGCTTTCGTCGCTGGCGAGGAATGAGACGAAATCGGCACCCGCCATCTGGGCACTGACCGAGCCGGTCGCGCGCTGGGCAAAGGCCGCGTTTGCGGCAAGGATCACGCCCTCGGGCGAGACCACCGCCGCCTGCAACCCTTCGCGCGCGAGCGCGCGGCCAACCTTGCCGGCGATGTGCGCCGCCATGTCTGCCACGAGATCCGGGGTCACAACCGGGGCGAAGCGCCAGACGAGGTAGTCCTCGCCGCGCCCCACGCGCACAACTTCCGCCGTCCAGGTGCCTTGGCTCGAAGCAACGCCATCGGCCTTTGCCGAGCCATCTCGCCACGCAGCGCGCGTCGCCGCTTCGAGCAGCTCGACCGAGCCGCGCTCTACCGGAAGACGTGGCGGTGCCGCGGAAATTCCGAACCAGGCGCCCATCAGGCCATTCGCACAGACCAGCCGCCCGGCTCTGTCAGTAATGGCAATGCCCACGTCGTCGCGCGCAATCGCGGCATTGGTGACCGTCCAGTCCGGCACGGCGAAATCCTGCGGTGCAGCGTCCTGTGTCGGGCGAATGGCAACGCGCAAGGCTGCGCCGATGACTGTGACTCCTCCGACAAACCCGGCGGCGAGCAGGGGCTGCCCGGAGATACCCCAGAGCGCTCCGGCGCTTGCCGCCACTGCACCTGCAAGCGTAAGCCAATCGCGCAAGGGCACGGTCGGCGTGACCACAGCCGCCCCTTCGCTGGCCACGTTTGCCATCAGTCGGGAAAGTCCCGCGCGGCCGCCCGCATGTTGCGCACCTTGCGCTTGTGCGCGGTCCACCAGCGCCAGCCGAACGCTGCGAAGACATAGCCGATCACGGCCGAGACAATGGAGATCAGGAAGAGCCCGATGACCAGCGAGGGCGCGGCATCGGACCCAAGCCAGACAAGCCACTCGCTCAAGCCCGCCCCCTTCGTCACCATGGCCTGCACGGTCGAGAAGTCCGCGTGGAACCCGAAGCTGTTGCCCACGGCAATCGCGCCCGGAAGGAACACGAACAGCGTCGTCGGCGGGATCGAGATGAAGGTCATCAGCACGGCGAGCGGGATGTTGCCCCGGCACGGCACGCACATCAAGGCCGCACCGATGATCTGGATGCCGGGAATCAGCGCGAAGATGCCGATGAACAGGCCTGCGGCCACGCCACGGGGCACCGAACGGCGCGTGAAGCGCCACAGTTCATGGCGGGCGGCAAGCGGGCGCGCGAAGCGGTTCTGCTCCATCTGCTCGCGCGTCGGCATGTTGGCCCGCGCCCAGTTGACGATCCGCTCGAACATTGCGCGCCTGTTGTACCCGTTTCCCGTCTGCCCCGCCACGGGCCGATTCTTGCGCTCTAGGACGTATTTCCTTGCCGGTCGGTGAAGTGGATCACCCGGATCGACCTATCCGTGGTCCTTCATGATCCGCGCCTTGTCACGCTTCCAGTCGCGGTCCTTCATGGTGGCGCGCTTGTCCGCCACGTTCTTTCCCTTGCACAGCGCCAGTTCGACCTTGGCGCGGCCACGGCTGTTGAAGTAGATCGACAGCGGGACCAGCGTCATGCCCTTGCGCTCGACCGCACCTGTAAACTTGGCGATCTGCCGCTCTTTCAGCAGCAGCTTGCGCGGGCGCTTGGGCACGTGGTTGAAGCGGTTGCCGTGGCTGAATTCGGGCACATTGGAGTTGACCAGCCAGACCTCGCCGCCCTTCACCTCGGCATAGCTTTCGGCGATCGAGCCTTCGCCGAAGCGCAGCGATTTAACCTCGGTCCCGGTCAGGCAGATGCCCGCCTCGTACTTCTCCTCGATGAAGTATTCGAAGCGGGCGCGCCGGTTCTCGGCGACCACTTTGGTTTTATCGAATTCGGGATGTACGGGGCGTGCCATGATGCTGCTGCATGTAGGCGCTGGCCCGACAAAGCGGAAGGGGAACTTCGCACTTTGTCGGGCAGCGGTTTTCCGGACGCGACGCGTCAGATCAGGCCGGCATGCTCCAGCGCTGCGTCGACCGCCTTGCGCGCCGCTTCGTTGCACGGGACCATCGGCAGGCGCAGCTCGTCCGAGATGTCCGGGAAGAGGCGGCTGAGCGCGTACTTGACCGGGCCCGGCGAGGCGTCCTCGAACATCGCGTAGTGCAACGGATAGAGCTTGTCGTTCAGCTCGCGCGCCTTCTCCAGGTCGTTGGCGGCGCAAGCGGCCTGGAACTCGGCACAAAGCTTGGGCGCGACGTTCGCGGTGACCGAGATGCAGCCGACGGCGCCGGCGGCATTGGCGGGCAACGCCAGTTCATCGTCGCCCGAAAGCTGGCAGAAGTGCTGGCCGATGCCCATGCGGTGATCGGTGACGCGCGACAGGTCGCCGCTGGCGTCCTTGATGCCGACGATCTTGTCAGGATAGCGCTTGGCCAGTTCGCAGACCGTTTCCGGCAGGATGTCGGTCACCGTCCGGCCGGGCACGTTGTAAAGCACGATCGGCAGGTCGTTGTGCTCGGCAAGGTAGCTGAAGTGGGCGATGATGCCCGCCTGGCTCGGCCGGTTGTAGTAAGGCGCGACGCAGAGCGCGGCCTGCGCGCCGCACTTCTTCGAGAAGTTCATGTGCAGCAGGGCGTTCATCGTGTCGTTGCTGCCGCATCCGGCGATCACCGGCACGCGGCCCGCCGCCTGTTCGACGCAGACTTCGATGACGCGGTGATGCTCGGCGTTCGACAGGGTCGAGGCCTCGCCGGTGGTGCCGCAAGGGACCAGCGCCGACGATCCGTTCTCGATCTGCCAGTCGACGAGGCGACGAAACGCTTTCTCGTCAAACGCTCCATCGCGAAATGGAGTCACTAGGGCCGGAATCGAGCCGGAAAACATGGACAATACCCCTCGGTTTACCCCATGATGCGGTTCGGTTCATCGTGATCCGAACCCACAGGGGCGCTGTTCAGCGCGTGATAAGGAGCCGCTCCATAGTATGTCCGGCATGGACGTGAAAGCCTTGATGTTGCGCTGGGGGTTTGCCGGGGTTCTGCTCCAGACGGTCGTCGCCTCGAGCGCAGTGCACGCAAGCGGCGCTGAAGGTGCCGATGGATCCGACTGGGACCGCGCCCGTGCCAACCTGACGGCCAGCCAAGGCGGGCCGATGATGGCAGCGGTGGAGCGGTGGAAGCTGCTGACCAGTTCCAACCGCTTCGGCTTTTCCGAATATTCCAGCTTCGTCCTGTCCTATCCGGGCTTTCCGGACGAGGAGAAGCTGCGCCGCTATGCCGAGCTTTCGCTGGAGCGAGACTTTGCCGAGCCTTCGCGGCTGGTCGCCTATTTCAGCCAGAAACCACCGCTGACCAACCTTGGCCGCGCGCAATATGCACTGGCGCTGACGCAACTGGGCCGGCCCGAAGCGCGGGAAGTTGCACGGGCGGCCTGGCGCGGCGGGGCGATGACCGATGCTGCCGAAACCGCGCTGCTGGCGGCATGGGGCACGAGCTTCACGCCTGACGATCACGATGCGCGGATGGATGCGCTGCTGTGGTCCGGCGCCACCGATCAAGCGGCACGGCAGATCGTCTGGGTCAGCCCGGCGCGCAAGGCGATAGATGCGGCGCGGCTTGCGGCGATGCAGGGTGGCGATCCCTATGGTTTGCTGGCTGGTGTGCCGGCGCAACAGTTCAACGCCGATCCGGGCTTCATCTTCCAGCGAGCGCGGCAGTTGCGCAAGTCCGGTCAGGGCGCGGCGGCGCGCGATCTGCTGGCCAATCGCCCCTTGCTGGCACGGCAGCCGCTGGACCGCGACAAGTGGGTCGAGGAGCTGCTGGTAAATGCGCGCGGCGCGGCAACATCGGGCGATGCGCGCGCGGCCATGCGCATCGCCGCGGGGATCGACGATGCCTTTGCGCCCGGCGAGGATGTCAGCCAGCTGAACTATGGGCTGCGTGACGACTACACCTCTTTGATGTGGCTTGGCGGCACGCAGGGGTACTTCAACACCGGCGATTATGCCGGGGCGGCACCGCTGTTCTGGCGCTATGGCGCGGCAGCACGGACGCCGGGGACCCGCTCGAAGGGCTTCTACTGGGCCGGAAAGGCGGCGGCGCGCGCTGGTCAGCAGGCCGAGGCGCGGCGCTATTTCGAGATGGCGGCGCAATATGGCGACCAGTTCTATGGCTTGCTGGCGCTGGAGCGGCTGGGCCGTCCGGTGCCGCAATACGCCAAGGATTCGGACGTACAGGTTTCCGCGGACCAGCGCAGCCGGTTCTACAGCCAGCCACTGACGCTCGCCGTGCGCGAGGTCGCTCGCAATGGCGACTGGAAGACGACGGTACGTTTCTTCAAGGAAGTGGCCGAGCAGCAGCAGACCGAAGCGCAGCACATGATGGTGGCAAACTTGGCGCGCGAACTGGGTCGGCGCGATCTCGGCGTGATCGTCGGGCAAGCGGCGGCAGCCCGCGGCTACCTCGATTTCCAGCACATTGCCTTCCCGCTGATCCCGGTGCCGCCGGGCTATGAAAGCAAGTGGACCGGCATCCACGCGATCAGCCGCCAGGAAAGCCAGTTCGCGCAGAACGCGGTCAGCCACGCGGGCGCGCGGGGCCTGATGCAGCTGATGCCGGGGACGGCGAACGAGCAGGCGGGCAAGCTAGGCCTGTCGTACAATGCTTCGTCGCTGACGCAGGATGCCGGATACAACATTCAGCTGGGCTCAGGCTATTTCCAGCGGATGCTCGACTATTATCGCGGGTCATGGCCGCTGGCGGTGGCGGCTTACAATGCTGGCCCCGGCAACGTGAACAAGTTCCTGCGCGCCAATGGCGACCCGCGCAACGGCGGGATCGACTGGGTGGAATGGATCGAGAAGATCCCGCTCTCCGAAACCCGCAACTACGTCCAGCGCGTGCTGGAAAACGCAGTGGTCTACGAGGCGATGAACCCGCAGTACGCGAGCTATCGGGGGAGCAATCCGATGAGCTACTTTATTGGCAAGCGGGAGCCGGGGTGATCAGTTCTGGCGGCATAGATTCGACGTGGTCTGCCTGACATAAACCAGCCGAGCGCCATCCGATGCATAGACTTCAAAGCGTCCGGAATAATCGCGGGGATGCCTAACGCGATTTCGATTCTTCCCTTCTTCAGGCAGAAGTGCCCAGAAATAGCCGATGCCCATTGTTTGTTCGAAACGGTAGTGCCCGTCGGCTTGCGGTTTAAGCTTTAACGCTGGCCTGACGCTTAGCTGATAGCTCGTTTTTGACTGTTGCGGCTCGTAGCTCAATCTCGGCGCCGAAGCTTGCATAATGCGAATTGTCGACAGACCTATCTCGAGCGCCGGAGCGCCGGGCGCAGCATAGCAACCAACGACCATGCCGGGTTGCAAATTTTCTCTTTTTGCAAAGAACGCAATAAAGATCATCGGTACGGTTACGGCCCCGATGGTAATTGCAAGAACAGTGCTGCGAACGCGGAGGGGGACGCCAGAGAGGAGACTTGATGCCATCGCTCAAAACATACACCCGCTTGAAACCGTAACAACCGCGAACCTCGCTGCAAGGGCAACAGAGCCCGGGATGACGGGTTAGTGTTGAGGCCGCCGTTCTCGATCCTCCCTGTTCTTGCGATGCACAAACGGGGAGGTGTCAGCGGCGTAGCCGATGACGGAGGGGTTCCTAGCCTTCCCCTCCACCACCCGCTGCGCGGGCGGTCCCCCTCCCCATTTGTCCTGCGGAAAAACGGGGAGGATTTGTTGTCTCTGTTTTCGTCCTCGCCCACAAGCGGGGCATGAAACCTGACGGCCACCCCATCACTCCCGCCGGATTTGCAGCCCTGCGCGCGCGCTATGATCATCTCCTTGGCACCGAACGCCCCGCCATCGTCGAGATCGTCAGCTGGGCCGCCGGCAATGGCGACCGGTCGGAGAACGGTGATTATCTTTATGGGCGCAAGCGGATGCGGGAGATTGATCGGGAGTTGGCGTTTCTCGCGCGGCGGATGAAGGCGGCGCGGGTGGTCGATCCGGCGCGACAGGAGGATCGAACGCGGGTGCTGTTCGGGGCCTGTGTCGAGATTGCCGACGAGGACGACAACCGCAAGGTGCTGACGCTGGTGGGGGATGATGAGCAGGATGCCTCGAAAGGGCTGATCGGGTGGAGCGCGCCGATTGCCAAGGCCTTGCGCGGGGCGCGGGTCGGGGATCTCCGCGTCGTCCGGCTGCCTTCGGGCGAGAAGGAGTGGGAAATCATGAGCGTTTCCTATCCCAACGCCTGACGCTATTAGCATGCCCATGAAACGGGGTCGCTTCTACATCATGCGCCACGGCGAGACGGTCTATAATGCGACGCGTCGGCTGCAGGCCAACCACATCCATACGCCCTTGACGCGGCAGGGCTTCGAGCAGGCGGTGGCGATGGGCTGCGCGCTGCGGCAGGAACTGGGCGAGCGGCCGCAGGTGACGCTGCATATCTCCGACACCGGCCGCGCGCTGCAGACGGCGGCGCTGATCGCCGAGGAACTGGGCCTCGACTGGTTTGCCGGGCAGCGGACCATGGATCTAAAAGAAATCGACATGGGATCGTGGTGCGGCCGGTCCTACAGCGATGTCGAGGACGAGGTCGGCCCAATCGTGATCGAGGACCACCTTCTGCGCCCTGCCCCCGATGGCGAGGACTATCCGATGATCGCGGCACGTCTCAACCGCTGGCTCGATGGACTGGCGGACGAGAGCGGCGATCACATCGTGGTGATGCACGGCATCTCGAGCCGCGTGCTGCGCGGGATCATGGCGGGCCATCCGGTGCATCCCGTCCACGGCGCGCCGATCGCGCCGTCGCTGGTGCAAGGTTCGATCGCGCTGGTCGAGAACGGCGAGGAGCGCGTGCTTTACGGTTCGGAACGCGGGATCGAGCACGCCTGATGGGCGATGTCGTGAACCTGCGCAGCGTGCGCAAGGCCAAGGCGCGGGCCTCTCGCGAAGTGGAGGCGCAAGCGAACCGCGCGAAGTTCGGGCGGACCAAGGGTGACAAGCTGCGCGAGGCGCAGGACGCCGAGCGGGCCGCAAAGCTCCTCGACGGCGCGAAACGGGAGGAGCCGTGAGGCGGCTGCTGGTTCTGGCGGCGCTGGCGCTGGGCGGGACGGCGGTGGCGCGTGACAGCCTCGGCGTGTTCGGCACCTGGGGCGCGTTCCGCGATCCGGGCGTGCCGCGCTGCTATGCGATTGCCATGGCCGAGAAGGTCAACGGCCGCAAGCAGGCGTTCCAACCTTACATGACTGTCGGCTTCTGGCCCAAGCGCGGCATTCGCGGGGCCGTACACATTCGGTTGGCACGGCGGCTCGCGCCGGGTTCGTCTGTCAACGTCTCGTTTCCGGAAGCGAACTTCACTTTGCAGGCAGGTCAGGCCGATGCATGGCCCATGGACCAGCGCGCCAATGCCGGGATCATCGCCGCGATGCGCAGCGCGCCGCGCGTGGTGGTGACGGCGCAAGGCGCGGACGGGAAGCGCTTTCGCGATGTCTACCCGCTCAATGGCGCTGCCTCGGCCCTGGACGCCGCAGCGCTGGGCTGTGCGGGATAGGAAAAGGGCGAGCCGTGCGGCCCGCCCTTCCCTTTGCTTGTCAGCGTGACGCTTAGAAGCGGACGCCGACGCCAGCCATCACCGAGTGACGGTCAGTATCGATGTTGAAGCGGCTCGAATCCGGCGTGTTGCCGTTGAAGTCGAATTCGCCTTCGCTGTAGTTCGAATACTTGTACTCGAGCTTCACGAACGAGTTGGTGCCAAGCTTCTGCTCGACGCCCGCACCGACGCGGTAACCATCGGTGTCGAGACGCTGGCGCAGGTTGGTGGTGCCGTCAGTGCCCTGCAGGTTGAAGCGGGCGTTGCTGTAGCCACCCTTGACATAGACCATCGTGCTCGGGCTCATCGCATAGCCGAGGCGGGCACCGAAGTAGTACTGGCGACCAGCATCAACGCGGCCGAGGTTGAACACGGTCGGCTGGCTGTTGTTGTAATCGCGGCTGGCGCTGCTGTCGGTGATTTCGGCTTCCGCACCGGCAACAAGGTTGGTGCCAAGCGGAATGTCGTAACCGATCGCACCGCCGTATTCGACGCCGTCGATCGACTGCTTGATGTCGCGGGTGGTGTCGATGTCCTCGCTGCTGCCCGAGCGGATGTGGTCATACCCGACAAGGGCTTCGGCGTGGAAGCCGCTGAACGCCTCGGCAGGGGTAGCGTCCTGCGCGTACGCAGGGGCGGCGGCGATGGCAGTGCCGGCGGCGAGGATTGCGCAGATCTTCTTCATGTCTCACTCCATTCGAAACTTCCTGCCGGTCCTGTTGTCGATTGCGACCCGACAGTGACCGGTGGAATGAGCGGAACTGCATCCGGTTTCCTGAACCTCACACAACAGGAAACCGTGACATTTCAGCCACATAAATTTCGATGATTTGAGCCTCACAGGCGATGAAATGCCGGAACGGGAGCGCACGTGAGGCGTTCGCGCGAGCCTCGGTTTGCGCCTGACGCCACGAATCACTATATGCGCGCGATGCAGAGCCAGATCGATCCCAGCCCCTCGCTTCCCGCCAACATGCCCATCGCCGGGCACGTTGATCCAGTTCCCGTGCCGCGCGAGGTGACGCCGCGCGAGGATGGCCGGGTGGACCTGATCGGCTTGCCCAAGAAGCAGATCGCCTCCCTGTTCGAGGCTGCCGGCCTGGATGCCAAGGCGGCAAAGCTGCGCGCGAAGCAGGTGTTCCACTGGCTGTATCATCGCGGCGTGACAGACTTCGACGCGATGACCGACATCGCCAAGACCATGCGCCCGTGGTTGGCCGAACGCTTCGTTATCGGTCGCCCGGACATCGTCGAGGCGCAGGTTTCGACCGACGGCACCCGCAAGTGGCTGCTGCGGACGGCGGACAAGCACGATTTCGAAATGGTGTTCATCCCCGACGCCGATCGCGGCACGCTGTGCGTTTCGAGCCAGGTCGGCTGCACGCTCAACTGCCGCTTCTGCCACACCGGCACGATGCGTCTGGTGCGCAACCTGACGCCGGGCGAAATCGTCGGCCAAGTCATGCTCGCGCGCGATGCGCTGGGCGAATGGCCCAAGGCTGGTGGCACGATGGCCGGGCTGGATTTCGACGATGAAGACGAGGAAGCGGCCAGCGCCTACACCCCCGATGGCCGCCTGCTTACGAACATCGTGATGATGGGCATGGGCGAGCCGCTCTACAACTTCGACAATGTGCGCGATGCGCTCAAGCTGGTGATGGACGGCGATGGCCTTGCGCTGTCCAAGCGCCGCATCACGCTTTCGACGAGCGGCGTCGTGCCGATGATGGAGCGCTGCGGCGAGGAGATCGGGGTAAACCTCGCGGTCTCTCTCCACGCGGTGACGAAGGATGTGCGCGACGAGATCGTGCCCATCAACCGCAAGTACGGCATCGACGAGTTGCTGCAGGCCTGCTCCGATTATCCCGGCGCTTCGAACGCCCGCCGCATCACGTTCGAATACGTGATGCTCAAGGACAAGAACGACAGCGACGATGACGCACGCGAACTGGTGCGTCTGATTCGCCAGTACAAGCTGCCGGCCAAGGTCAACCTGATCCCGTTCAATCCCTGGCCCGGTGCGCCCTATGAGTGCTCCAGCCCGGAGCGGATCAAGAGCTTTGCCAACATCGTTTTCGAAGCGGGGATCAGCGCGCCGGTGCGCACCCCGCGCGGGCGGGATATCGACGCAGCGTGCGGCCAGCTGAAGACGGCGGCGGAGAAGAAGAGCCGCGCCGAGCTTGACCGTCTTGCTGAAGAGAAGATGGCAGCGCTGGGCTGACCGGTCAGCCGACCTTGCGTTGAACCACCGGCTCGGGCTCGCTCCTGACCGGTGGAATGCCGGCCACGGCTGCGATGCGTCCGCCCTCGTCGAGCCTGAGCGGCATGGAGAATTCCACGCCCATGCGGTCATCGCTTGACCAGCGGCAAGTTGCCGTGACCGCGTGGTTCTCAGCCAGCAGCACCCGGAAGATGGTTCCCGGCGGCACGTTCCACAAACCTTCGATCAGCGCGCCGGTCTGGCTGATATTGCGGACCATCGCGTTGTAGCGATGGCCGCCGTGATCGAGCACGACCTTGCGCAGCATCGACTGGCGGGCGGCACGCGCGGACCGTGGCCCTTGCGCGATAGCCATGAGACCGGTTGAAAGGCGGGCAGCGGCGTTCATCGCCGACAGCGGCCTCTCGTAGATATAACCCTGGACGTGGCTGCAACCCAGCATGCGGACGAGGTCCAGCTCGTCCAGCGTCTCGACGCCTTCGGCCGTCGTTTCCATGCCCAGCGCCTCGGCAAGGCTGACGATCGAGGCGATGATTGCGCCATTGCGGCTGCCCGGTTGGGTCGCACCGCGAACGAAGCTCTGGTCGATCTTGATCTTGTCGAACGGCGCCGATCGCAAGTAGCCGAGCGAGGAATAGCCCGTGCCGAAATCGTCCAGTGCCAGGCGCACGCCAATGGCCTTCAACGACTTGAACATCTGGTCGGTGCCCTCGTCGTCGTTGAGGAACACGCTCTCGGTGATTTCCAGTTCAAGGCGTTCTGCTGCCACCTGCGAGCTCGCCAGCGCGTTGGTGACGATCACCGGGAGCGACGGATTGGCGAACTGCAGTGGCGAGACGTTTACAGCGACGCGCACGTTCTCGGGCCAGCGGGCAAGGTCCTGGCAGGCGGTGCGCAAGGCCCACTCACCGATTGGCGCGATCAGGCCGGTATCTTCCGCTATGGGTATGAACCGGCTCGGGCTGATCCAGCCATGCTCGGGATGGTTCCAGCGCAGCAGCGCCTCGAAACCGGTGATCTTCTCGGTCGCGGTCTGCACGACAGGCTGGTAGTAAAGTTCGAGACCGCCGTTCGAGACCGCATCGCGCAGGTCTTCCTCCATCTGGCGGCGCTCTTCAGCATCGCTGTGCAGGTCCGGCGCATAGAAGTGGAACCGGCCGCGCCCGCCATCCTTGGCGGCATAGAGCGCCAGGTCGGCATTGCGGATCAGTGCCTCGCTGGTCACGCCATCGTCCGGGGCCAGCGCAATGCCGACAGACGCGCCGATCATCACGCGACTGCCCTCGATCGAATAGGGCTGCGACAGGCTCTCGATGATGCGATGCGCCAGATGGCCGAGTTGCTCACGCTCGATCTTGCCAGGCAGGATGACCTGAAATTCATCGCCACCAAGGCGACCGACGCGGCCCATCTTGCCGACAACCCGCTCCAGACGCTGCGCCACCTGCTTGAGCAGAGCATCTCCGGCAGGATGGCCGAGCGTATCGTTCACCTGCTTGAAGCGATCCAGATCGAGCAGGAAAACCGTGCAGGCCCGTTGATGCATTTGCGGAGCGAGGAGGATCTTCTCCAGCGTCTGCGACATGCGGAAGCGGTTGGACAGGCCTGTCAGCGAATCGAAATGCGCAAGCCGCGAAGCATGCTCCTGCGAGCGGCGCTTCTCGGTAAGGTCGGTGCCCGAGCCGCGGAAACCGGTGAAGTTGTTGAACGTGTCGTAAGTCGGCCGGCCGGTAATCGACCACCAGCGTTCCTCTTCCGCTGTCGCTGCCCGCACCGCAAGTTCGCCGAAGCTGGATCGCGCAGAGAGGTGAAAGGCCAGCGTTCGCTCGCCTTCGCCCGATTGCTCGGACAGGTTAAACAGCTCGGCAAAGGGACGCCCGATCAGATCGTCGACCTTGCGACCGAGAATCTCGGCAACAGGCGTGGACAGATATGTCAGCTGGCCACGGCGATCGGTTTCCCAGAACCAGCCCTGCCCCGTCTCCTCATAGTCGGAAAGGATTTCCTGCGCGCGGGTGGATGCGCGCTGGTCGTTTTCCTGCTTCTCGCGGAGCAACAGGTCGATCTTGCGCTGGCGCAAGTAGGCCGCCACGGAAATTGCCACGCCGACGAGCAGGGAGAAGTACCCGCCGAACGTGCTTGCGACGCAGGTAACGCCCGACCACACGGAGATCTGCGCGGCCAGCACGCCGACCAGACGTCCCGAAAGGACCACTGTCGCCAGCAGCGACACCGTTGCCACGGCGACGAGGCAGTAGAACCATTCGATCTGGCCGGAAGCGCCCCAGACGCCCATCGCAGAGCCAAAAAGGAACATCGGCAAGGCTACCGCTGCGCCCATCAGCGCCATCCGCGGCCCGGTCTCCATCTGGTTCTGCGCTTCATGGCGCACCGCGAGCTTCGACAAATGCGTGGCAATCGCGGCGACCACGGCCAGAAGCGCCGCCAGCGGGTTCGGAATCACGAGGTTAAAGCAGGCAACCAGCAGCGGAAGCGCCAGCATGACATAGGCCATTTGCGGCCATTCCGGTGCAATCAGCCGATTGGACGAATCGCTGCCAAACAGAAAACTGGCCCCCGCTTCGGGCGCGGCCGGCGCGGCGGTGCGTTCCCGCCGACGCGTACGCGCGAAGTCGCGCGTGGCAGTTTGCCTGTTTGATTGAGTTGCAGTGTCTCCCGGCATGACCCGTGTTTGCACGACCGTGCTTTGAGAAAGCGTTAAGCGATCCGTATTCGTGTACTTTTGCTGCGAGTGCGAAGGTGCTAGTCAGCGTCTGGAGCGTGGGGACAAAGTGAACAGTACACCGAAACAGTCAAAGATCGGCGTTGCCGGTCGTCGCCTCAACATCGCGCGCTGGCACGAAGGGGCCGGCAGGGGCCGACATCGCCCGCTGCTAATGCTCAACGGCATCGGCATGAACCTCGAACTGCTTGCTCCGGTCGCCCGCGGCCTGCCAGAGCGCGAGGTGATCTGCTTCGACATGCCAGGCATCGGCGGCTCTCCCGATCCGGTCCTGCCCTACACGATACCGAGCATGGCGCTGACCACGGCGTCGCTGCTCGATCTCCTGGGCATCGAACAGGTTGATATCCTCGGGATCAGTTGGGGCGGCGCGCTGACCCAGCAGTTCGCCTTCCAGCACCGCGCCCGGACCGGCCGGATCGTTCTTGCGGCAACGGCATCAGGCGGCGCGACAATGGTGCCCGGCAACAGCTCCATGCTCGCCCACCTGTCCGATCCGCGCGAGTACACGGTCGAGCGGACGCTGCGCCGGAACCTCGCCTCGATCTACAACGGCGGCGGCAGCGGCAAGGTTTCGCTCAATGCGGCCAAGGCGCCGTCGCCGCTCGGTTTCTCATACCAGATGATGGCGTTTGCCGCCTGGAGCAGCGTGCCGTTCCTGCCGCTTCTGTCCATGCCGGTGATGGTCATGGCGGACGAGGAGGACCAGCTGGTCCCACCCTCGAATGCCCATTTCCTCCACAACGCGATCCCGCACAGCCGGATCGAGATGTTCCACGGTGGTGGTCACCTGTTCATGCTCTCCCAGCGCGACCGCTTCATCGAAAAGCTGCGCGCCTTCCTTGACGAGGATATCCACCACAGCTGATCGTGTACTTCGCTGGCCCGCTTTCCTTTTGCTGTCTTGACGATAGCATCGGCCAAAGACTCGAAAGGCTGAGGAGAGGCCATGCGGCATATCGCGATCGTCGGTTCGGGACCGGCCGGGTACTACACCGCGGAAGCCGCGCAAAAGCAGTGGGGCGATGACGTCCTCATCGACATTTTCGACATGCTGCCCGTGCCTTACGGTCTCATTCGCTTCGGGGTTGCCCCTGATCACCAGTCGATCAAGGGTGTAACCCGGCGCTACGAACAGACCGCCCTTGCCGACAACGTTCGCTTCGTCGGCAACGTCAAGGTTGGCCAGGACGTCTCGATTGCGGAACTGCAGGGCCTGTATGACGCGGTCGTGCTCGCCACCGGCGCTCCGCGTGACAAGGACATCGGCGTTCCGGGCGACCATCTGAAAAACGTATTCGGCAGCGCGGCCTTCGTCGGCTGGTACAATGGCCACCCCGAATTCGCCGCGCTCGACCCCGACCTCTCCGGCCACACCGCGGTGGTCATCGGCATGGGCAACGTGGCGCTCGACGTGACGCGCATTCTTTCCAAGACGCGCGAGGAGTTTGCCGGAAGCGACATCGTGGCGCATGCGCTCGAAGGGCTGATGGCATCGAAGATCAAGCGCATCGTCATTCTCGGACGGCGCGGACCTCACCAGATCATGATGACGCCCAAGGAACTGGGCGAGCTTGGCCACCTTTCCCGCACTGCGCCGTGGGTCGACCCGCGCGACTTGCCCGAGGAAGTGGAGGACGCGCTGCTCGAACCGGGCATCCGCAAGTCCGTGACACATCTGCGCTCGTTCGCGGCGATCCCGGAAAGCCACCGCGCCGACCTGCCGCTGGAGGTGGAGTTCGATTTCTTCGCCTCGCCCCGGGGCCTTATCGGCGAAGGCAAGGTGCGGGCGATTTCCGTCGAGCGGACCCGTATCGAGGCGGGCCGCGCCGTGGGTACGGGCGAGTTCTACGAGATACCGGCAAACCTCGTGATCTCGTGCATTGGCTATCAGACCTCGCCGATCGAGGGCGTGCCATTCGACGATCGCGCCGGCCGCTTTGCCAATGACGAAGGGCGCATCCTCCCCGGCCTCTATTGCGTGGGCTGGGCGCGGCGCGGGCCTTCGGGCACGATCGGCACCAACCGTCCGGATGGCTTCGGCGTGGTTGAAATGATCGCCGAGGACTTTCCGCAAGGCCAGCGCAAGACCGGGCGCGTGGGCTTCGATGCCCTGGCAGTCGCGCGCAAGCTGGACGTGGTCAGTTTCGATGACTGGAAGAAGATCGAGGAAGCCGAGACGTCCCGCGCACGGGAGGATGCCCCGCGCGAGAAGTTCGTCGACGTCGAAGAGATGATCAGGGCCAGCGGCCACGATTGATGCAACGCCTTGCCCGCACGGTTGACCCTCGGGCAAACCTCTGACTTAATCGCCCGGTTAACGCGACGGGCCGCCGGATCGAGTCGGCCTGCGCGGGGAGAAGGAGCCAGCTAATGCCAGCCTATGACCTGATCATCCGCAATGGAACGATCGTCGACGGAACCGGTGCGCCCCGCTTTACCGGCGACGTGGCCGTCAAGAATGGCCTCATTGCTGCCGTCGGCACCGTACGCGGCGATGCCGCCGAGGAGATCGACGCCACCGGCCGCGTCGTGGCACCGGGCTGGGTCGATGTGCACACGCACTATGACGGCCAGGCAACGTGGGACGCGGAAATGGCGCCTTCCTCGTGGCATGGCGTGACGACGGTCGTGATGGGCAACTGCGGCGTCGGCTTCGCACCCGCAGCGCCTGACCGGCACGACTGGCTGATCGGCCTGATGGAAGGCGTAGAGGACATTCCCGGCACCGCGCTTGCCGAAGGCATGACGTGGGACTGGGAGACTTTCCCCGAGTACCTCGACGCGCTGGAAAAGATGCCGCGCGCGGTCGATATCGGCACCCACGTGCCGCACGGGGCAGTACGCGCATACGTGCTGGGTGACCGCGAGAAACCGGGTGCGATCCCGACCGAGGATGACATCCGCAAGATGGCAGAGATCGTCGAGGAAGGCGTGCGTGCCGGTGCCCTTGGCTTTTCGACGAGCCGCACGGTGATCCACAAGTCGGTCGACGGCGAAGTGGTCCCCGGCACCACCGCGACGGCCGAGGAACTGATCGAGATCGGCCGGGCGATGGGCCGGGTCGGACATGGCGTGTTCGAAATGGCGTCCGACATGCGACGCGAGTGGAACGAATTCGGCTGGATGGGTGCCCTGAGCCGTGAAACGGGCCTTCCCGTCACTTATGCGGCGCTGCAGTCAATCGCCAAGGAAATGCCGCTCGAGGAACAGATCGCGGAAATGCGCCGGGAGAATGCGCAAGGGGCGAACATTGTCGCCCAGATTGCGTTGCGCGGAAATGGCGTGATCATGGCCTGGCAGGGCACGATCCATCCCTTCCGCTTCCGCCCCAGCTACGCCGCAATCGCCGATCTACCGTGGGATCAGCAACTCGCCCAACTCAAGGACCCGGCTTTCCGCGGAAAAGTCCTGTCCGAGGCGAACGAGTACCCGGAAAGCGACATCATCGGCCTGCTGATGATGATATCCGAAGGCTGGCACAACCAGTTCATCATGGACGACGGCTTCGATTACGAGCCTCAAGCCGAGGCCAGCATCCTGCACAGGGCAAGGCAGGCCGGCGTTGAGCCTGCTGCTTATGCTTACGACCGGCTGATGGAAAGCGACGGGACAGGCTTCATCTACCTGCCGATCCTCAACTACGCTGATGGAAACCTCGACTTTCTGGAGGCACTGCAAGCTTCAGAGGATACCGTGAACTCCCTGTCCGATGGCGGCGCGCATTGCGGAACGATCTGCGACGCGGCAAGCCCGACGTTCATGCTGCAGCACTGGGTGCGTGATCGCCAGCGTGGCGGCAGGATCAGCCTGGAACATGCCGTCAAGCGCCAGTGCCATGACACTGCAAGGCTTTACGGGCTTGACGATCGCGGCGTGCTTGCACCGGGATATCTGGCCGACATCAACATCATCGACTTCGACAACGTCAAGTTGCTCAAGCCCTGGCTGGCGTTCGATCTGCCTGCCGGGGGCAAGCGCCTGCTCCAGAAGGCGGAAGGGTATGACTATACCATCAAGGGCGGCAAGGTGACCTTCCGCAAGGGAGAATGGACCGGGGCGACGCCGGGCGTGCTCATCCGCGGCCCGCAGCGGGCGGATCTCCTCGAAGCAGCAGAGTGACGCAAGCAGGCCCGCTCCTTCATTCGGGAGCGGGCCTGCTGGATTTCATGCGCATTCAGGCAGCGTTGCGGAACGCTGCATTCGCAGAATGGCCGAAATTGCCTTCAAGCCTGAATTGCGAAACCAGAGAAGACAGGCGGTTGGCCTCGCCCGCCAGACTTCGAGCCGCTGCCGTGGCTTGCTCGACCATCGCTGCGTTCTGCTGGGTCATGGTGTCCATTTCCCGCACGGTCTCGCGAACCTGGCCAATGCTGCCCGCCTGATCCTGCGCCATCGCGGCGATGCTGCTGGCAAGCTGGGCGACGTGGCCGACCTGCTCCACGATCAGGGCGAATGTATCGCCGGTCTGCCCCACGAGGCTTACGCCCCGCTCCACCTGGGTCGAACTGGCCGTGATCAGGTGCTTGATATCGCGCGCTGCGTCCGCAGTCCGCTGCGCCAGCGCGCGAACCTCTGTCGCCACCACTGCGAATCCCCGGCCGGCATCTCCTGCACGGGCCGCCTCTACGCCCGCGTTCAGCGCAAGCAGGTTTGTTTGGAACGCGATGCCATCGATAACCGAGATGATCTTGCCGATTTCCTGCGCCGAATTGTGAATATCGTTCATGGCTTGGACCGCTTCGCTGACGACTTCGCCGCCCCGCATCGCCTCACCATGCGCCTGCTGCACCGAATCGTGCATGTGCGCCGCATCGCCTGCCGTGGTATTGACGGTCGAAGCCAGCGCGGTAACCGCTGCCGACGCTTCTTCCAGGCTTGCCGCCTGCTGCTCGGTACGGCGCGCCAGATCGTCGGAAGCCTGGCGGATCTGCTTGGCCCCGACGTCGACTGAGCCGGATGTATCGGCCACGTTGCGCAAGACGCCTGACACCTGAACCCGCATGCCGTCGAGATGCTTCTGCAGTTCCGCAAACGCGGTCGGCAAATCCGGCACCGGAGTGGCAAAATCACCTTCGGCCATGGCGCGCAGGGTTGCGCTCACTTCGTCGATCACCGCAACGCGCGCTGCTTCCTCGGCCTTGAAATATGTCGAAAGCGCCACCTCCATGTCCAGCAGCGCCATCTTGATCATGGAACCGACAGACTTGGCCAATTGCCGACGACGGAAGATTGCCGTGAAGCCCGCGAACATCTTGTTGACGATGTTCTCAAGCACGGAGGCATAGGCCCCGATGTACCAACCCGGCTCCAGTCCGATCCGGGCGTGCACGTTACCGATCCGCTCGGCGCTGTCGAAGTAGGTCTTGTCGACAGAACCGCCAAACATCCCGGCCCAGTGGTCGATCTGCTTGTCGCGAGCGTGGTTCATCGCGGCGCGCGAACCGAAGAAGCGAGACGTCTCCGGAGTCGCCGAGATCTGGTCGTAAAGGTTGTCCAGAGCAGGCGGGGCATGCTTGCGCAGCGCCGATGCGATCTCCGGAAAGCGCGCCAGATCATCGCTGCCGATATTGAAGAAGGCCAGCTTCTTGGCCACTGCCTGCGGATCGTAGGAACTCGACATGCTCGGTACTCCTGTATGAGACCGAACATGTCATCCGCCGCTTCAAATACGGTAATTGGTCCAAGAGTGGCGCTACTTAAGGAGCAGGAACGCCCACATTAACCTAGTTTAAGCAAACGCTGGGCGCCTTGCCCAGCCGCTTGCTGGCGGACTATCAGACGCGCATCGGCATCAGCACGTAGAGTGCCGGCGACTTCTCATCGCGGCGGATGAGCGTTGGCGCACCAGCATCGGCAAGGTGCAGTTCGACCGTGTCGCCGTCGATCTGGCTGAGGATGTCCTTGAGATAGTTGGCATTGAAGCCTATCTCGAAGCCAGTGGCAGCGTAGCTGGCCGGAAGCTCTTCGGCGGCGGTGCCATTGTCCGGGCTGGTGACCGAGAGCGTCACGCGATCGTTCTCCAGCGCCATCTTCACGGCGCGGGTCTTTTCAGTAGCGATGGTTGCCACGCGATCGACGCCTTCGAAGAACGAGCGCGGATCGAGCTTGAGCAGCTTGTCGTTGCCCGTCGGGATCACGCGGCTGTAATCCGGGAAGGTGCCATCAATCAGCTTGCTGGTGAGCACAACGCCGTTTTCGCCGCCAAGGGTGAAGCGCACCTTGCTGGCCGAAAGGTCGATCAGGACGGCGGAATCGAGCACTTCTTCCAGCAGCTTGCGCAGTTCGCCCACGCATTTGCGCGGCACGATCACGTCGGGCATGCCCTCGGCGCCTTCGGGGCGCGCGATGGTGAAGCGGGCAAGGCGGTGGCCATCGGTGGCGGCGGCCTTGAGAACGGGCTGCGCATCGTCCGAAACGTGCAGGAAGATGCCGTTGAGGTAATAGCGCGTCTCTTCGGTCGAGATCGCGAAGCGGGTGCGGTCGATCAGTTCGGCCAGCGTGCGCGCTGGAACCTCGAAGCTGGTGGGCAGGTCACCCTCGACGATCACCGGGAAATCATCGCGCGGCAGCGTCGGCAGCTGGAAGCGGCTGCGGCCCGCCTTGACGATCATGCGATTGTCGGACGTTTCGAGGCTGACCTGCGAGCCATCCTGAAGCTTGCGCGCAATATCGAACAGCAGGTGCGCCGAAACCGTGATCGCGCCCGGGCTTTCGACCGAGACGGCGGCCATGGTCTCGACGATCTGGAGATCGAGGTCGGTCGCCATGAGGCGGACCGTGCTGTCGGGCGCAGCCTCGATCAGCACGTTGGACAGGATCGGAATCGTGTTCCGGCGCTCGACCACCGACTGGACGTGGGACAGGCAGCGCAGGAGCGTCGCGCGTTCGATCGTCGCCTTCATTCTCGTCTCGATCCCCCCGGGAGCGGCCGGACGGCCCTGCCCCGTGAATATGGCTGAACCGGGGAATCACGCTCCCCGGCGTTTGGTTCGGACTATCTGTCTTAACGCAGAGGCGGGACTCGGCAAGCACCGGCCCCGCCCTTGTCCCCTAAGTTGGGGATAAAACCGCCAGAATCAGCCTGTGGCGGGGCTCAGGAGAGCATTACGACATCATCGCCATGCCGCCGTTGACATGCAGCGTCTGGCCGGTGACATAGCCCGCCTCTTTCGAGGCGAGATAGGCGACGGCGGCGCCGATGTCCGAACCTTCGCCCATCCGGCCCATCGGGATGCGCGCGTTGAGCGCGTCCTTCTGGCCATCGGGCAGGACGTCGGTCATCGCCGTGCGGATGAAACCGGGCGCAACGCAGTTCACGGTGACGCCGCGGCTTGCCAGTTCCTGACCCAGCGACTTCGACATGCCGACAAGGCCGGCCTTGGCCGCTGCATAATTGACCTGGCCGGGATTGCCCGTTGCACCGACAACGCTGGTGATGGTGACGATGCGGCCAAAGCGCGCCTTCATCATCGGCTTGGTCGCCGCGCGCATCAGGCGGAACGCGGCTTCGAGGTTGACGCGGATCACCGCATCCCATTCCTCGTCCTTCATCCGCATGGCGAGGTTGTCGCGCGTGATGCCGGCGTTGTTGACCAGGATGTCGAGCTTGCCCAGCGTGTCCATCGCCGCCGGAACGAGATGCTCGACCTGCTCGGTGTTCGACAGGTCGCAGGTAATCTCGACGTGATCGTGACCGTATGTCTCGTTCAGCTCCTCGCGGAAGGCGCGCAGCTTGGCGGGATTGGTGCCCGACAGAGCGATGCGGGCGCCCTGCCTGGCCAGCGCATGGCAGATCGATGAGCCGATGCCCCCGGCAGCGCCGGTGACGAGCGCGGTCATGCCGCTGAGGTCGAAAAGACGGTTTTCCATGGGCTCAGAGCTCCTTGAGGATGGCTTCGATGTCGGCCATGCCGATGACGCTGGTGACGGAGACGTCGGCGACAGAGCGGTTGATCATGGGTCCAAGGACCTTGCCGCCGAGTTCGACGAACTGCTCGACGCCGGCATCTTTCATCGCGATCGCGCTTTCGCGCCAACGGACACGGCCGGTGACCTGCTCGACCAGCAGGCGCTTCACTTCGGCGGGGTCGGTCACGACTGCCGCAGTGACATTGGCGAACAGCGCAACGCGCAATGCGGACGGCGGCGTCTTTTCGAACGCTTCGGCCATGGCATCGGCAGCCGGCTGCATCAGCGGGCAGTGGAATGGCGCCGAGACTGGCAGCAGCACGCCGCGCTTGATGCCGTGATCCTTGACCATCGCCACCGCGCGCTCGATCGCGGCCTTGTGACCGGAAAGCACGACCTGCGTCGGGTCGTTGTCGTTGGCGACAGTACAGACTTCGCCCTCGGCAGCAGCTTCGGCAAGAGCGGTGGCTTTCTCAATGTCGGCACCAAGCAATGCGCACATCGCGCCCTGCCCGACCGGCACCGCAGCCTGCATCGACTGGCCGCGCAGCTTCAGCAGGCGGGCCGTGTCGGCAAGGCTGAACGCGCCCGCCGCGCAAAGCGCAGTATATTCGCCAAGGCTGTGCCCGGCCACGAAATCGGCCTTCTCGGCCAGAGTGATGCCGCCTTCCTTTTCCAGCACGCGCAGCACGGCCATGGCATTTGCCATGATCGCAGGCTGCGCATTCTCGGTGAGGGTGAGGACATCCTCCGGCCCTTCCTTCATGATCTGGAAGAGCTTCTGGCCGAGCGCGTCATCAACTTCCTCGAACACTTCGCGGGCAGCAGCGCTGGCCTCGGCAAGCTCAAGGCCCATGCCGACCTTCTGGCTGCCCTGCCCCGGAAAAACGAATGATCGCATCGAAGTCTCCTAAGTCCTGCCGGTCTGCCTTGCAGCCTTTTCGTGGTGGCGCGCCCTATTGCCGCGATCTGTATCAGGCAAGCCCGAAGGGCACGATCTTGTTGTCAACGTCATGCCCGATATCCGCCGCCCCCAGATAAGCGATGCCGGTCTTCGCGCACCAATGGTGGACCATCTCTTCTACCGCCCATCCGAAAGGCCGGTCATTCTCCGGCACCTGGCTGACCCGGCCAAGGCGAAGGCCAGCGATTCCTGCAAGCGCCAGGCAATTCGTCACGTGAAAGAGCAGCCGGTCGACCGCGTAGTGGTACTCGGCCACCTCTTCCACCATCACGACATGATTGCGCAGGTCCGGCAGAAGCGGCGTGCCGCACAGCATGGCAAGCGTCATCAGGTTGAACGCGACGGCAGGTTGGCCATCGGCCAACGATGGCTCGAGCCCTGCCGGATCGCCCTGCAGCCAGGACAGCGTCCTGCGCACCGCAACCTCGCCGCCTTCGCGCCGCAGATCGACCGGCATCGGCGCATGGACGCTCTGGCCGATTCCGGCACGAAAGAGCGATGCCAGCAAGGTCCCGCCATCGGAATAGCCGAGGTATTGCTTGTCGTAAGCCGGAGCTTCCAGCAACGGCAGGGCATCCATGGCGATCCGATTGGCGCCGTACCCCCCCCGCACGAACCACACCGCGTCGAAAGCAGGGTCGTTGGCACAGGCTACGAAGGCCTCAAGGCGCACCTCGTCAGGGCCGGCAAAATGCCCTTCGCTGGCAAAACACTGATCGTGAAACACCAGATCCAGCCCCGGAAACTCGGCGTGTGCCAAGGCCATGACCCGCGCAGCGTCTTCGCGCGTGAACGGCGTGGATGGGGCGCAGATGGCGATGCGTCTGGTCACCCCCCATCCCTAGCCCGTTTCACGGCTGCGGTAAAAGCGGCAATCGAACGGTTGTCACCGGCGCTGCAGACGCATACCGCAGCAGCATGACGATCGCCTCCGATGCCTCCACCAACCTGACTGCGCGTGACTGGTTCTTCTGCGGAATTGGCGGCTCAGGGATGCTGCCTCTCGCGCTGATCCTGCGAGGCATGGGCGCGCGCGTCGCCGGATCGGACCGTAGCCGCGACCAGGGACGCACGCCTGAAAAATTCGCCTGGCTGGAAAGCCTTGGCATCGACCTGTTGGCGCAGGACGGCTCGGGCATGGTGTCGGCAAGGCAGGTACTGGTCGCCTCGGCAGCGGTCGAAGACACCGTACCCGAAGTGGTCCGCGCGAAAGAGCTGGGCTGTGAGCGGATGTCACGCGCGCAACTTCTTTCAGCGCTGTTCAATGCGGCACCGCAGAGCATCGCCGTGGGCGGGACGAGCGGCAAGTCAACCGTCACGGGCATGATTGGCTGGATCATGACCGCAGCCGAACGCGACCCGACAATCATGAATGGCGCAGTGATGAAGAACTTCGTCGCCCCGGACGCGCCGTTTGCTTCGGCGCGGGTCGGCACAGGCGGCGTCTTCGTTTCGGAAGTGGACGAGAGCGATGGCTCGATCGCACTCTATAACCCCACGATTGCAGTGCTCAACAACGTCAGTCTCGATCACAAGAGCCTGGAAGAACTGCGCGAACTGTTTGGCGCCTTCCTGGCACGCGCCGCGATATCGGTAGTCAACGCCGATGATCCCGAGAGCCTCGCCCTGCTGGATCGCGGTCGCCAGACCTTGACCTTCGGCTTTGCGGCCAGCGCGGATATCTCGGTTGAAGCTGGCTCCATCATCGAGCAGCCCACTTCCATTGCCGCCAGCATCCTCGATAGAGCCACCGGCGAGACATGGCCGATTGCGCTGCGGATTCCCGGGCGGCACAATCTTGCCAATGCCCTTGCCGCGTTGGCAGCAGCCAAGGCCGCCGGCGTGCCGCTTGGAGAAGCGGTTGGCCACCTCGCCACCTTCTCCGGCCTTGCCCGCCGTTTCGATATTGTCGGCACCTCACCTTCCGGGATTACCGTGATCGACGACTTCGGTCATAATCCCGAGAAGGTTGCGGCAACACTTGCCACGCTGAAAGCCCATCCAGGCCGGGTGATCGCGTTCTTCCAACCGCACGGATATGGCCCCTTGCGCCAGATGGGGCATGAACTGGCAGAGGTTCTTGCCACGCGCCTGTCCTCGGGCGACGTGTCGATCCTGTGCGATCCGGTCTATTTCGGCGGTACGGTCGACCGTTCGGTCGGCTCCGAGCGGATCGTCGCCCTGATCCGCGAACATGGCGGCCAGGCCGAATACATTCCCTTGCGCGACGACTGCGCGGCACGGATCACCGCCCTCGCCCGTCCGGGTGATCGGGTGGTGATCATGGGCGCGCGCGACGACACGCTTTCCAGCTTTGCCCACGAAATCCTGACGCGATTGACGTGACTTGGATATGGCGGACGCGGCTGCAGCACCACGTCCGCCCCCTCGATGCGACCCGAGGGCAAAATCAGTCGAAGCGCTTTTCCAGCAGCACGAGGTGCGGGTCACCATCAATGCCAAGAGTACGGAAGCCGCGTTCGCGTTCAAGCTCGATTGCTGCATGGTTGTCGCGGTCCTCGATCGAGATCACGCGCTTAAGCCCACGCTTGCGCGCTTCCTGCCCGAGCAGATCAAGCATCGCCCAACCGATGCCTCGGCCGCGGAAATCGCTGCGGATCGAAACGGCGATCTCGCCGGTCTCCATCGCGGCATCGCAAGCAAGCATGGCAGAAGCGACCAGCACCCCGGTTTCATGCTCGAAAGCCAGAAAGCTTTCCGTGCGCCAGTGATCGCAATGAGTCAGCGGAGCGAGCTGCTCGTGCCCCACATGCCGGCTTGCCGCCAGAAAGCGGAAGCGGCGGTCATCGTCGCTGACTGCGGCGAAGAATGCCTCAAGCGCTTGCTCATCCTCGGCGAAGGCTGCTCGCACGTCGAGCCGGGTGCCATCGCGGGTCTCATACGGGCGGACCGGAGCAAGGTCGGCGAGGGTCGTGGCGGTCATGGGATGATCTCCTTGGGTGTGCCGAAGCGTTGCGTCCGGGATTACCATCGTTCGCCGCGCCAACCTTGATTCAGCGCAACGGGGCGAGGCTTGCCGCTTGCAAACAACGCAGAGTCACTTGCGCTGCTGCGCACCTCCTGCGGGGAAACACCTAGCGCCCTGAATCCCCACCGCTTCCAGCCGTCCTTCCGCATGTGGTTAACGCAAGAGGAGGTTCGCTCATGTGGCTGGAAACTGGTTCTGACGAGTATGACGCACAGCGCCGTGCACCGCGCGTCGGAATCGAGCTTCCCGTGCGGTGCAAGCACGGGACAAAACGGTCAACGGTTATGCTTAAGGATCTCAATCCATACGGTGCGCGCATCGAGGGATTGGACAAGCTGCGGATCGATGAGCCAATCTACCTCATGCTGCCCGGACTGCAGCCCAAGCTCGCGTTCGTGGTGTGGAGCCGGGACCGCGTGTCAGGTCTCGAATTCGAACATCGGCTTCACGATGCCGTGTTCGAACGGCTCGTCAGCGAATTTGCCATTCGTCACTATCGCGAGGGTCATCCGCCCAAGCCGACGCCGGTACGTTTTGCCGCGTGATGCCCAAGGGCCAGGCCCCCAGTGGGATCAGTGCTTGCCGCGGGCCTTGCCAATGGCATGCACGACAAAGGCGACGATCGCGCCCAGCACCACGCCGACAAGGGCAGAAAGTACGGCGTAGGTAAGCCAGCCGAGCACTCCGCCCAGTGCGCCCGTTGCCTGTTCCACCCAGTGCTGCGCCTCATGCGCCAAGTGTGCCGGCCCCGGGACGCCCAGCACCTCCAGCCCATGGAGGATGATGCCGCCGCCAACCCAGAGCATGGCCGCCGTGCCGACCGTGGCCAGCACTGCCAGCAACACTGGCATCGCCCGCAGAAGAAATCCGCCGATGGCCTTGGCCGCGGACGAGGTCCGCTTCACAAGATGCAGTCCGATATCGTCCATCTTCACGATGAAGCCGACGGTGCCATAGACCGCGATGGTGATGACCACGCCGACGAGTGCCAGGATCAGCGCCTGCTGTACGATGCCCTGATCGGCCACTTCGGCCAGGGCGATCGCCATGATCTCGGCCGACAGGATCAGGTCGGTCCGCACTGCACCGGAAACGCGCTCGTTCTCGAATGATGCGGCGTCGGCGGGCTGATCCTCAAGGGTTTCGCCATGCTTCTCGCCACCCAGCTTCTCCAGGAGCTTCTCGGCACCCTCAAAGCAGAGGAACAGACCCCCGGCCATCAGCAAGGGCGTGATCGCCCACGGCAGGAACGCGCTCAAGAGCAATGCTGCGGGCAGCAGGATCACCAGCTTGTTGAACAGGCTGCCCTTGGCAATCCGCGCGATGACCGGCAGTTCACGATCCGGGGTGAACTCGGTCACGTACGAAGGCGTGACGGCTGCGTCGTCGATCACCACCCCCGCAGCCTTCGTGCCAGCCTTTGCGGCAGCCGCGCTCACATCGTCAAGCGAGGCAGCAGCGGCACGGGCGATGACGGACACGTCGTCAAGCAGGGCGACAAGGCCGGTAGGCATTCTGGTTGGGATCCTTGCAGAGGCGGAAATTCGAAAGTTCGATGTGCGGGAACGACGAGACGAGTGCAAGGGTCCCGTTCAGCGCAATTTTGTCAGGTTCTCTCGCGCGAGCCGGGCACAGCGACCTGGATAAAGCGTGGCTTGCCTGTCGGCTCGGTAGTAGCGCCAGCGGCTTGTAGCGTAGACGGCGGCACCCGATGACGCGTGCACAGGCCGCCAGCACCATCGCTCGTCAAGGGCTGTTCGAATTCGACGCCGATCACCGCCTCCTCGGAACGCACCACCATCGAGACGACCAGTTGCCCCCCGCCCAGGTCGACGACAAGGCTGGTCCCCACAGGCACGCCCAGCAACCCGTCGATCCGTGCGCCGGTCCGTGAAAGGTCGCGCATGACGGCCTCGTAGCGGTGGTCCTCGTGGATCACCGTCACACGGCGGAATACCGACCTTCTCTCCGGACGGTGCCGCCTGGGACCGTTGGGTTCAAGCTTCAGATCGCCGCTCTCGAGCCTGCTCTCCACTTCGGCCAGGGGCATAGCGCGGGCAAAGAGATGCCCCTGCACAAGCCTCGCCCCGCGCTTCTTCACCACGTCGAGCTGATCGAACGCCTCGACGCCTTCAACCGTCGTCTCCATGCCCAGCGCCTCGGCCAGACCGATGATCGCCGAGATGATCTTGGCGCTGTTGTTGTCCTTGGCCGCGCAGGTCTCGACAAAGCTGCGGTCGATCTTGAGCTTGTCGAACGGAGCCGAACGCAGATAGCTGAGCGAGGAGTACCCCGTGCCGAAATCGTCCAGCGCCAGACGCACGCCCAGGCCTTGCAGTGAAGCGAAAACTTCGTCGACAGCTTCACTGTCCCGCATGAACACGGTCTCGGTCAGTTCGAGCTCCAGCCGTTCCGGATCGATCCCGCTTGTCGCCACTGCAGATGCCACTGCATTGACGAAGCCGGATACGGCAAATTGCACGGCCGAGACATTGACGGACACGCGCACGTTGTCAGGCCATTTCGCAGCATCGGAGCAGGCCTGCCGCAAGGCCCATTCGCCCAGGGGAACGATCAGGTTGCTCTCTTCGGCGATCGGAATGAACACCGAGGGCGCGATCGCTCCCCGCTCGGGGTGATTCCAGCGCATCAGCGCCTCGAATCCCACCACGTAGTTGTCGGCAATCCGGACGACAGGCTGGTAATGCAATTCCAGTTCACCGCGCCCCAGTGCTTCGCGCAGATCTTCGGTAAGGATCGTGCGCTCCTGCGCCTCGTCCTTGAGCTCGGCCGAAAAGAAGCGGAATTGCCCGCGACCGCCGTTCTTGGCGGCATAGAGGGCAAGGTCGGCCGATGCCACCAGCGTTTCGCGGTCATCGCCATCGTAGGGAGCCACGGCAACGCCAACCGAAGTGCCGATGACCGCTCGCTTGCCATCAATGGCATAGGGCTGCGAAATCATCTGGATCAGCTTGGAGGCGATCTCGCCCAGGCGGCCACGATCTTCGATATCCGGGAGGATGACCTGGAACTCGTCGCCACCCAGGCGGCCGATATCGCCACGATCCCCGACGACCTTGCGCAAGCGATCGGCCACCTGGCGCAGCAGTTCGTCCCCGGCGGGATGCCCCATCGTATCGTTGACGTGCTTGAACTTGTCGAGATCGAGCATCAGCAGGCTGCAACACCGACCGGAGGCGCGGTAGGCCGCCAGAATGGCATCCAGCCTGCGCGTCATGCGATGCCGATTGAAGAGGCCTGTCAGCGAGTCGAACTCGGCGGCGCGTTCATCCTCTCGCTGTCGCGCATATTCCTGCGTCACGTCACGGGCAAAGCCCACGTAACCGGTGAACGTGCCCTCCGGCGTGTACATTGGCTGTCCCGACAAGGACCACCAGCGCTGGTCATCCCGGCGGACGGCAAAGCGCACGATGACATCGGATATCCGGCTGTGGGCAGAAAACTGGAAGGCCAGCGAACGCGACGGCTGGCCGGCAGCCGCGCTGCTGTCGGTTTCGACCACGCTCGTGAACGGGCGCCCGATATAAGACTGGGCGTGGTCGAGAATCGTCTGCGTGATATAACGCAACCGGCCCTCGCCGTCCGTGGCCCAGAGCCAGCCGAGACCGCCCTCTTCGAACCCGTCGAGAACCGCAAGCCGGACCGCTGAATCGACGTGATCGGACGCTGGCGAGCTGACAGGGGTCTTCGCCGAAGAGCTGTCTGCACTTGCAGAAGTCCCCTGCCTTCCCAGCCCCCTGAATATGCCTCTGACCATCAGACAGTTTCGTTCAAGCAAAAGTTGCAGGATTTTCAGCGTGTCAGACTAGACGGTGGTGGTTACTTTCACCCTAACGCCCGCCGTCAGTCCAAGATATCACGGATGGGAATGCCTATCTCGCTTAGACGGGCGTGAGCCGCTAAAGCGCGACAATGTCCTCGCCCGCGAAACGCCTGCACCATCTCGATGCCGCCCGCGCCTTGCTGCTGCTGCTGGGCCTGCCGTTTCACGTTGCCACCAAGGCAATCTTCGAGAGCACGCCGCCCGCAGTGGACTTTCAGCAGTCGCTGCTGATCGGTGGTTGGGCGTCTCTCACCCATGTGTTCCGCATGTTCGCGTTCTTCATGCTGGCCGGGTACTTTGCCGGCATGATCCGCGAGCGGAAAGGCACAAAGGCGTGGCTGGCGGAGCGGACCCGGCGGCTTGGCCTGCCATTCGCGGCGAGCCTTCTCACTCTCGGCGCTCTGCAGTTCCACCTGCAGGACCTGCTGCTGCACAAGTCATCGCCGACGTTTCTCGGCCTGCCCCTGGCGCTCGATCATCTGTGGTTTCTGGTCGTGCTGCTGGGCTTCTGCGTCACATACACCGCCGTACCGATGCAGCGCTTGCGGCCCGGCTCCGGCGTCCAGCGCGCCATGCTGCTCGAAGGCCCCGGAGGGCTGATACTACTGGCTTCCCTCGCGCTGTGGGGCCTGTTGCGTTACGCACTCGAACAGGTCCCGCCCATCCCGAACGCACCGAGCGAAACCCTGCTGTGGCAGCAATACGTGTTCCACGCGGCGGGTTTCGCGCTTGGCGTGCTGGCATGGCACGGCCAGCTTGGCGAGAGGATCTTTGCGCTGCGCAGCCGCTGGATCATCCCCGGCATCGTGGTTCTGCTGGTGCCATACGTCCCGCTCGATCCGCTTATCCGACCCGCGCTCTGCAAGGAAATCTACCCCAATCTCGCAGGGACGCTGACCCTGCGCGCGCTCGAACTGCCGCTGGCTTATCTCATGTCGCTGGCTCTGTTCCGCCTGCTGGCCTGGGCGGTGAGAGGGCCGAGCAAGGTCGTCACCTTCTTCGTCGACGGTGCGCTGGCGATCTATCTCTTCCACCTTGTCTGGGCGATGATCGTCCTGCCGCAGGCACGGGCGTTGCCCATGCCCGCCGAAGCGCAATGGCTGGTCAGCGCAGCCGCCGTCCTGCTGCTGGCGGTGTTGAGCTACCTCGCCGTCCGCACCACCAACCTGACCTCGATCCTGTTCTGTGGCGCGCCATTGAAGCAAGCCGCCTCTGCTGCCGCGCCGCTTTCACCCGCGCGCTCCTGACGAGCATCGCAGGCACGCTTTACCTTTGCGTGCGGCCTCGCTCCATCACCGCACGGCGGCGAGCCTCGACTTCGCCCGCCTCAACCTTCCCATTCATCGCACGGGAGACCTGGCCTTCAAGCGCCAGTGCCTCACCGAGGGGCAAGGCATAGCCGTCGTCGATCAGGGCCTTGTAAGCCATGGTCATACGCGGCTCGATGCTCGCCATGTCCTGCGCCAGCGCAATGCAGGTTGCGAGAAGGTCTGCCGCCGGAACCACCCGGTTGACCAGCCCCCATGCGCAGGCCTGCTCGGCCCCGATGAAGTTGCCCGTCAGCGAAAGCTCCTTGGCTCGCGATATGCCGATCATGCGCGAAAGCTTCTGCGACAGGCCCCACCCCGGCATGATGCCAATGCGCGCATGGGTATCGGCAAAGCGCGCGTTCTCGCTGGCAATCAGCACGTCACATGCCAGCGCCAGTTCGAAGCCGCCGGTGATGGCCACGCCGTTGATCGCGCCGATCACCGGCTTGCGGCAGTGCTCCACCGCCTTGACCGGATTGCGCTCGGCTTCCCCGGCGTTGGCATCGCCCAGCTTTGAAGTGTCGGACCCCAGCTCCTTGAGATCGAGCCCGGCAGTGAATGCACGCTCCCCCGCTCCCGTCAGCACGACCGCGCGGATGCTATCGTCGGCATCGATATCCCGCATCACCTGCGCCAGTGCAGCGCGCAGAGCCGAAGACAATGCATTCATCGCTTCCGGGCGGTTGATCGTGACCACGGCCACGCCATCGTGGCGTTCGACTTTGACGAGCATCCTGCATCTCCTTTAAGGGGTCGATTAAAGGCATGTCGTGGGCCCTTGGCAAGCCACTGCAACCCAAGTTCAGGCTTGCTTTCCACGCCAGAATCGCTATGCGCCGCCCCTTCGCGGGATGTCCCGTGAAACCGAAGAAAGCCGGAGGGGCCCCGCAATCCCGCGGACAAGCCAGCGATCGGTTAGTTAGATAAGGAAGCACAAAGCATGCCGCTTTACGAGCATGTCTTTCTCGCGCGCCAGGATCTGAGCCAGGCTCAGGTCGATACGCTCGCAGCCGCCGCCACCGAAATCGTCGAGAGCAACAACGGCAAGGTCACCAAGACCGAGACCTGGGGTCTCCGTTCGCTGGCATACAAGATCCAGAAGAACCGCAAGGCGCACTTCGTCCTGCTGAACATCGAAGCTTCGGGCGACGTGATCGCCGAGCTCGAGCGTCAGACGCAGATCAACGAAGACGTGATCCGCTACATGACCGTCCGCGTTGACGAACATGAAGCCGGCCCGTCGGTCATGATGCGCAAGAACGATCGCGAGCGCAGCCGTCGCCGCGAACGCGAAGGGGAATAAGACATGGCTCGTCCGTTTTTCCGTCGCCGCAAGAGCTGCCCGTTCTCGGGCAAGAACGCGCCGAAGATCGACTACAAGGACGTGCGCCTGCTGCAGGGCTTCATGTCCGAGCGTGGCAAGATCGTTCCGTCGCGCATCACCGCCGTTTCGGCGAAGAAGCAGCGTGAGCTGAGCCAGGCGATCAAGCGCGCCCGGCACATCGGCCTCCTGCCCTACATCGTGAAGTAAGGAGCGCCCAACATGCAGATCATCCTGCTCGAGCGCATCGAGAAGCTGGGTTCGATCGGTGACGAAGTCACCGTGAAGGACGGCTACGCCCGCAATTTCCTTCTTCCCAACAAGAAGGCACTGCGCGCCAACGAAGCCAACCGCAAGGTCTTCGAAGCCAACCGCGCCCGCATCGAAGCCGAAAACGCCGCCCGCCGCGAAGATGCCCAGAATGAATCGGGCAACGTCGAAGGCAAGGAAGTCGTGCTCATCCGCGCTGCTTCGAACGCTGGCCAGCTTTACGGCTCGGTCTCGGTTCGCGACATCGCCGACGCTCTGGTCGAACAGGGCGCCAAGGTCAGCAAGGCCATGATCGTGCTCGAACGCCCGATCAAGACCCTCGGCGTCTACGACGTCAAGGTCTCGCTGCACCCGGAAGTCTCGGTGAACGTCAAGGTCAACGTCGCGCGTTCGCCCGACGAAGCCGAACTGCAGTCGAAGGGCGTCAACGTCATCGACGCAATGTTCGACAACGAGAGCGGCGGCTTCACCGAAGCCTACGATCCGAACGCAGAACCGGGCGAAATCCCGGCCGAACTGCTGGAAGGCGGCGAGGAAGCGACCGAAGCCTGAGGCTTCATCGCTTTTGCAACAGAATTGGGGGCGTCCTTCGGGGCGCCCCTTTTTCTATGGCCTCACTTCACGGGTTCAAGCCGCAGGAAGCGCGCGGCGTTGTTGTAGAGAATGTCGCGCTTCTGCTCAGGGCTGAGATAGTCCGCGTTCTGGATCAGCCCGATCGAGTAGGCCATCAGTCCCGGCCAGGCGAGCTGGTCCGTGCCGTACATCACGCGATCGCCAAACCCTGCGTCAACCAGCCGCTCGATATAGCGGTTCACATCCTTGCGGGGATAGCTCCAGATCAGGCCGGCGATATCGACATAGACATGGCTGTTGGCCTGCAGCAGCGTCAGCATGTTGTCGATCATCGGATAGCCTGCGTGCATTACCTGCACCCGTAGCTTCGGATGTCGCGCCAGCAGCTCTTCCAGCAACAGCGGGTTACCCATCGATCCGCGATACGTCGGCATGGCAATGTTGGCCCGGCCCGAACCGCCCGTCCCCATGTGGATCGCCACCGGAATGTCCAGCTTCTCGGCCAGCGCGAAATATTGATCGACGCGCATGTCCGAAGGCGAGATCCCTTCATACTGCAGGCCGATCTCGCCCATGACCTTGAAGCCGTCCTTGGTGAAGGCAACTTCCAACATCTTGAGCTGCTTGGCCGCATCGCTGCCTTCAACCCGGCCGAACGCTGTGCCCGGAATGACGCGCGACGGTGCCGCCGCCTGCCACTTCTTGACCGCCTCGACATCGCCGAACACCACGCCGCGCACGTTCAGCCGCTCCATCTCGGCCAGCACGGCCTTCATGTATTCGCCCTTCGGCGCCGGATAGAGCTTGGGCGAGCACTCCTCGCTGGACCAGCCGAACGGTGCTTCCGGCCCGTTTTTCGGATCGGAGGCTTCGAAGCGGGCCTGGTTCGGGCACACGGGCGTCGCCCATGGCGCGTCGGCCATGGCGTGCATATGAACGTCGATGATCGGTGCCACGGCAGCAGTAGTGTTCTGGGCCGAGGCAGAGCCCGCTCCCATCAGCGCGATTATCGCAAGCGAACTCAGTCCAAGGCGCATCTTCGTGGCTCTCCCAGTGATGTATGACAGCGTTATCAGTTGAACCCGGTCAACGCGCAAGAGCTGTTTGGGTTGGCCGTCCAGGAAGCATGGCGGTGTCTTTGCAGGGACACGCAGCCGCGCTAGACAAGTGGGGATGGAAACAACTGAAACGATCGTCGCCGAGCTTTCCCGCGTCTACGACAAGGCCGTCGCCACCCTCCGGGCCGATATAGCAAATTACGCCAACCACGGCACCCCGCCCCCTGCCGAGCGGCGGACCGACGGCAGCTACTGCTACCCGGAACTGCACGTCCGCCTCAACGCGGAACCCAGCCACGAATCGACCGGCCGCGCATTCGGGCGCCTCACCCAGCGCGGTCACTATTCCTGCACGGTCACGCGGCCCGCACTGTTCGATGATTACCTGAAAGAGCAGATCGACCTGATCCGCGAAGGCTTCGAGGTCGAAATCGCGGTTCGTCCCTCGCGACAGGAAATTCCCTTCCCCTATGTGCTCGACGGTGCCTACGGTGCCCAGATCGGCCGCATAAACCCGCAGGAACTGGCGCAGCACTTCCCCGCCACAGAGCTCGCCCACATCGGTGACGAAATCGCGGATGCCGATTATGCCGTCGGCGATGGCCCGATGCCGCTATCGCTGTTCGACGGCTTGCGCACCGATTTCAGCCTTGCCCGCCTGGCACATTACACCGGCACGCAGATCGACGATTTCCAGCGCTACATCCTGTTCACCAACTATCACCGCTATGTCGACGAGTTCGTCGATTGGGCCGCGCAGCAGATCGATGGCGAGAAGTTCGTTGCCCTCACCGGCGCGGGTGGCCTCTCGCTCGATGCGCGCACCGAGAATGCCCGCGCGCGCCTGTCCGACACGGCATGGCGCCGTCATCAGATGCCCGCCTATCACCTTGTCGCCCCAGACAAATCGGGCATCACGCTGGTCAATATCGGTGTCGGCCCATCGAACGCGAAGACGATCTGCGATCACCTCGCCGTCCTGCGCCCCGAGGCCTGGCTGATGATCGGTCACTGCGGCGGCTTGAGGCCAACCCAGAAGATCGGTGATTACGTGCTCGCCCACGCCTATCTGCGCGACGATCACGTGCTGGATCCGGTCCTTCCGCCCGAGATTCCCATCCCCGCCATCGCCGAAGTCCAGGTGGCCTTGCAGAAGGCCGCGGAGCTTGTCTCGGGCGAAGGCGGAACCGACCTCAAGAAGCGCATGCGCACTGGCACGATCGTTACCACCGACGATCGCAACTGGGAGCTGCGCTACACCCATTCCGCCCGGCGCCTGTCGCTCAGCCGCGCAGTCGGCATCGATATGGAAAGCGCCACCATCGCCGCCCAAGGCTACCGCTTCCGCGTGCCCTACGGCACCCTGCTGTGCGTGTCCGACAAGCCTCTCCACGGCGAGATCAAGCTGCCGGGCCAGGCCAACCGCTTCTACGAGGAAGCCATCGCCGCCCACCTCGCCATCGGCACGACCGCGTGCGACCTGCTGCGGCAGGAAGGCCCCCGTCTCCACAGCCGCAAGCTGCGCGCGTTTAACGAACCGCCGTTCCGATAAGGACACAAAAAGAAAGGCAATCCGGAGCAACTAGCCTTGCTCGCGGATTGCCGAGGTTGCGTCCCATCGCTCCGGGGTGGCCGGAGCCTGGTCCTGATTACTTGAAAACTTCGGCGCCCAGCGTGTCCATCGCGCTGCGGAACATGTCGACCGAGTTCGAGAAGACCTCGAAGTCGATACCCTTCCCGGTGACCATGTCCCAGGTCATCATCACCGCATCATCCTTGCCCAGCGAGACCGAGGCAAAGCGGGTATTGCGATTGAAGCGCACGGCGTCTTCGGCGGTGAACTTCTTCTCCGGTGTGAAGTTGGCGACGAACTGCAGCGACTGGCACCCATCATGGGTCTTTTCGTTGCATTCGTAGAACAGAAGCGCCGCTTGCCAGCCACCGATCTCGGTGTTGATCAACGGATCGCCATTGCCATCCTTGGCAAGTTCGGCGGTATATCCGAGGTTCTTCAGCGCTTCAGCCACACCTTCCGGCTTTACCGCGCTGACAGTGGCAGTTGCCGCCTGAGCTGCCGAAGGGGCAAGAACGCTGACGGCAGCGGCGGCCAGCAGGCTCTTCCAGATCATTCGCATCCTCAATCCCGAAAAGGGCTCTTGCCGGCCCGTTCGTTTATGGACGCGAAGCTGCCATCATTGCGCGCCCTCGGCAAGAGGGCTCGAAAACCCTTTTTCAGTCCATCAGGAACGCGGCGAGCTCCTCGCCCATTTCCGGCCTTGTCACACAGCTCATATGTGTGCCGGGGATCCAGGTAAGCGTGCCATCCGGCAGTGCCGCTGCCAACCGCTCGGCCGAGCCGTTGTCGCTGTCCTGATCGCCGCACAGCACCTGGCACGGCATCGTGATCGCCGAAAGCTCGGCAGGATCCGTGTCTGCCATCGTGCCCAGCAACATCCGCGCGGCCAGCCGGTCAACGCCCATGGTCTTGAGGAACTGCTGCGAGAAGTACGCCGGATCATCGCGCTTGATCGTGCCGAAGCGGTCGATCACGTCGAGGAAGAAGTCCTGCCGCCGCGCCCAGCCGGCCAGCCCTTCCAGTCCCATGCCGGAAAGCACCAGCCTGCGCGGTTTCATGCCGCCGATCACCGCGCGCGCCGCAGTCCGCGAGCCGAGCGAGAAGCCGACGAGATCGAAGTCCGTCAGGCCAAGATGCGCTACCAGCGCCTCGAGATCGCGCACCAGCACGTCTTGCGGATAGGCGGCTGGGTCATGTGGCGCCGCACTGCGGCCATGCACGCGCAGGTCCGGCATCAGGCATTCGAAGCCAGCCTCAGCCAGCTTCGCCGCCGTCCCGAACTTGATCCAGTTGACCTCAGCCGAGGAAAACAGGCCATGCAGAAGCACCACCGGCCTCCCCGCGCCCAGGCGATGCAGCGCCAGCTGCGCGCCGCCAAAGCCGGGGAAGAACGCGGTGGTTGCTTCCGTCATCAGGCGATCAGCCCTTCTTCAGGTGGCGGCGACCGAGCAGCTCTGCGATCTGCACCGCGTTCAGCGCGGCGCCCTTGCGCAGGTTGTCCGAAACGCACCAGATGTTCAGACCGTTGTCGATGGTCGAGTCTTCGCGAACGCGCGAAACGAACGTGGCGAAATCGCCGACGCATTCGACCGGCGTCACGTATCCGCCGTTCTCGCGCTTGTCGATCAGCATCACGCCCGGCGCTTCGCGCAGGATGTTCTGCGCTTCCTCGGCAGAGATTTCGTTCTCGAACTCGATGTTGAGCGATTCCGAGTGGCCGATGAACACCGGCACGCGCACGCAGGTAGCCGTGACCTTGACCTTGGGGTCGAGGATCTTCTTGGTCTCGGCGACCATCTTCCACTCTTCCTTGGTCGAACCATCGTCAAGGAAGACGTCGATGTGCGGGATCACGTTGAAGGCGATCTGCTTGGTGAACTTCTTCGGCTCCACCGGGTCGCCGACGAAGATCGCACGGCTCTGCTCGAACAGCTCGTCCATGCCTTCCTTGCCGGCGCCAGACACCGACTGATAGGTCGAGACGACGACGCGCTTGATCTTGGCGGCATCATGCAGCGGCTTCAACGCCACGACCATCTGCGCGGTCGAGCAGTTCGGGTTCGCGATGATGTTCTTGGCGGTGTAGCCGTCAATCGCGTCCGGGTTCACCTCGGGCACGATCAGCGGCACGTCCGGGTCCATGCGATAGAGCGACGAGTTGTCGATCACCACGCAGCCCGCAGCCGCGGCGCGAGGCGCATGAATCTGGGTCGGACCGGAACCTGCAGCGAACAAGGCAATGTCCCAGCCGGTGAAATCGAAGTTGTCGACGTTCTGGACTTTCAGCATCCTGCCCGTCTCGCCGAATTCGATCTCGGTGCCCTGCGAGCGCGACGATGCCAGTGCCGCGATCTCGTCGCAGGGAAACTCGCGCTCGGCCAGAATGTTGAGCATCTCACGGCCCACATTCCCCGTCGCACCGACCACTACAACCCGGTAACCCATTTCCATTCCCTTCCTGCGGCCCGCCCTTCAACAGCGGACGGGCCGTTCCCTAGCGGCTGGTTCCGACCAGCCAAGTGTTTTGGGCTTTAGGCCCATGAAGTGAGGCTACTTGCCACTCCCTGCGCCATTACGGTCAAGGAAGCGGAAAATCGTCTCGTACAAGTGCTGGCTCACCTTCGGCCCGCTGATGCGGTGGGTGTAGCCGGGATAGAGCATCATCTCGAACGGCACCGCCTCGGCCTGCATCTTGGCGATGATCGCCGACGCGTTCTCGAACACCACGTTGTCGTCGGCCATGCCATGGATGACGAGCAGCGGATCGCTTATCTTGCCGGTGTCAGCCAGCGCGTTCGACTTCTCGTAGACTTGCGGCAGCTTGTTCGGATCGCCCAGATAGCGCTCGGTATAGGTCGTGTCGTACATCTGCCACTTGGTCACTGGCGCCACGGCGATGCCCGCCGCGTACGCGCCCGGATTTGCCTCAAGCATCTTGATCGACATGTAGCCGCCATAGGACCAGCCGAACGTGCTGATCTTGTCGGCATCGACGAAGCTCTGCTTCTTCAGCCAGTTCGCGCCTGCCAACTGATCCTCGACCTCGACTGTGCCCATCGCGTGGTGCAGCGCCGAAGCGAACTTCACGCCGCGGTTTTCCGAGCCGCGATTGTCGATCGCGAAGTAGATGTAGCCCTTGTCGACAATCGCTTGCGCCAGCGCGCCCTGGAAGCCCTTGCTGACCACCTGCGCGGTCGGTCCGCCGTAGTGATAGGTGAACACGGGGTACTTCTTGCCGGGCTCCAGCGGCGGCGTGATCATCATGTAGTGCAGCGGCGTGCCATCAGCGGCCGGAATAGTGCCGAACTGCGCCGGGCGATGGCTGGCAAGGTACGGCGCATAAGGGTGCGTGCCTGCGACCTTGTTCTCCTCGATCCACGCCAAGCGCTTGCCGGTCGTGTCGGCAATATAGGACTGCGCCGGCTGTGCGTCGGACGATCGCGTGATCATCAGCGTCTGCCCGCTCTTGTCCATGCTTGCGCCGTTGACCCAGCCCAGCTCGGTCAGCCGCGTCAGCTTGCCCGGCGCCTTGAGGTCCATTGCATAGACCTGTTGCGCCAGAACGTCGTCCTTGGTGCCGGTGAGGTAGAGCTTGCCGCTCTTCTCGTCCACGCCGACAAGCCCGGTGACGACCCACTCGCCCTTGGTCAGCTGGCTCCACTTGCCCTTGTTGAAGCGGTAGAGATGCCCGAAGCCGTCGCGCTGCGACCACCAGACGAGGCTGCCGTCCGAAAGGAATCGATAGCTGTCCGACAGGTCGATCCAGTGCTTGTCCGCCGCCTTCTCGCTGAACAGCACGCTCGACTTGCCGGTCATGGGATCGACCTTGAGCATGTCGAGTACGGTCTGCTCGCGGTTCATGCGCTGGACGTAGAGCGTCTTGCCATCGGGTGCCCAATCGACCCGGGCGAGATAGATGTCCTTTTTCGCGCCAAGATCCACCTGAACGCGGTTCGAACCGTCCGGCCCCATCACATAGAGCGACACTTCGGCATTCGGCGTGCCCGCCGCCGGATAGCGCTGGTCGAAGGTCTTGGTGCCTTCCGCGCCAATCGCCGCGCGCGTCACCACGCCGACCATGCTCTCGTCAAAGCGCTCGACCGCGATACGGCTTTCATCCGGCGACCACCAGAAGCCGTTGAAGCGGTTCATTTCTTCCTGGGCGACGAACTCAGCCTCGCCCCAATGGACGTCGGCGTTCGCTTCTTCGGGCGTGATCGCCTGCGCCGCCGCCCCGGTCACCGGCCCTGCCCACAGGCGACGGTCGCGCACGAAAGCGATCTGCTCGCCCTTCGGCCCAAGCTTCGGCGTCAGCTCACCACCCTTGGTGCCTTCAACCTTGCGTACCGACCCATCGAGCCCTGCCAGCAGCAGATCGCCGTCCACCGGTACCAGCACCGACTTTCCGTCCGCGCTCCACTCGTACGAAACGATACCCTTGAGATCGCCGATGCGCTGGCGTTCGCGCTGCATCTTCTCGGCCTCGCTCAACTGGCGGCCGGAGGACAGCTTGAGCGAATCCACCAGCATCTTCCACTCGCCGGTCTGGCGATCGAAGCCCCACAGGTCATAGCGCTCGCGGTCGTCGGCGCGGTTGCGCAGCAGCGTCAGGTAGCGGCCATCGGGCGAGAGCTTCACCGCACGCGGCGCCGGGCCATTGAGGCTCGGGCTGGCAAACACGCGCTCGAACGTGAGATTCTTCGCTTCAGCAGGCGCGGCAGTGGTCATCGGTGATCCCTGTTGGGCAAGCGCAGGCGCGGCGACGAGGGGAAAGAGCGCGCAGGCGGCGAGCAGGCGGAAATGACGCATGGGTTTTCGGTATCCTCTGGCCCGGCACCATGTCCGGGGCATGTTTGCGATGCGCCTAGGTGGCCCGAAATGGTTGCGTATGAAAGCAGAAAAGGCGCCCTGGCCTTGAGCCAGGACGCCTTTCTCAACACGTTACCCGTGCTTTGGCGTTGCTCAGGCCTTGGTGACCTTACGCTCAGCAATACGCGCCGATTTGCCGGTGCGGCCGCGAAGATAGTAGAGCTTCGCACGACGCACGACACCACGGCGCACCACGGTAATCGAATCGATGTTGGGCGAGTAGAGCGGGAACACGCGCTCCACGCCTTCGCCGAACGAGATCTTGCGCACGGTGAAGTTCGAGCCGAGGCCACGGTTCGAGCGCGCGATGCACACGCCTTCATAGGCCTGGACGCGGGTACGCTCGCCTTCGACGACGCGCACGCCGACGCGGACGGTATCGCCAGCGCGGAAGTCCGGAATTTCCTTCTTCGCCTTGAATTCGGCGATGGCTTCAGCTTCAAGCTGCTGAATCAGGTTCATTTTCAATCGTCCTGCACTTCACGCTGCGCGCCAGAGGCAGACTGGACCCGAGCGCCGATGTGGCGCTCCCAAAGGTCCGGCCTGCGTAACCGTGTATCGATCTCGGACTGTGACTTGCGCCACGCCGCGATTCTACCATGATCCCCCGATCGCAGCACTTCAGGGATCACTCGCCCTTCCCACTCAGCAGGTCGGGTATAGTGCGGGTATTCAAGGAGGCCGTTCTCGAACGACTCCTCATGCCCGCTAGAAGCCGCGCCCATTACGCCGGGAAGCAGCCGAATGCAAGCGTCCAACAGCATCAGCGCAGCACATTCCCCGCCCGACAGCACGATGTCTCCGACCGAGACTTCTTCGACCTCGCGGCCTTCGAAAATCCGCTCGTCAAAACCCTCGAACCGGCCGCACAGGACGATCACACCCGGACCCTCGGCAAGCTCGCGCACCCGCTCCTGCGTCAGCGGCTTGCCGCGCGGCGTCATGGCGATCACCGGGCAGCCGGGGTGCGCTTGTCGCGCATGGTCGATGGCCTTTGCCAGCACATCCACCCTGAGCACCATCCCTGCCCCGCCCCCTGCCGGCGTGTCGTCGACGGTCTTGTGCCGATCGATGGCAAAGTCCCGGATCTGCACCGCCTCCATCGCCCACGTCCCGTCGCGCAACGCCCGCCCGGCAAGGCTGACGCCCAATGGGCCGGGGAACATTTCGGGGTAAAGGGTGAGGACTGTCGCGGCGAAGGTCATTTGAATACATCCATGCCTGGCGCACCAGAGCGACCGCGCCTGACGACAGTAACCGTAACGAAGGCCAATATCGCCCAGCCAACGAAGATTGCCGCGAGCAATCCGAGCATTGCCAGTCCCGCAGCCATCGCCATGCCGCAAGCATCGACGCCGCAATTGTCAGCGGGCGTGGTCATGGCATTGATGATCACGAACAGGCACGGAACCGCCCCGATTGCGGGGATCGGCCCTGACGCCCACAATACGACTTTACGCTTGGACCAATCGGGCCTGAATCGCGCAAAGCTCCAGGCGAGCGCAAATGGCATGGCCAGCCCGAGCATCAAGAACAACAGCGCCAGCATCAATCCGACCAATTCTCAACCACCAACCCCGGCACATCCGCAAAGTCCTTCGCGTTGGCCGTCACCACCGTTAGGCCGAGCGAAATGGCATGGGCCGCAATCAGCCGGTCATAACTGGCCCGCTTGAACGGAATCTTCGCGTAAGCCCTTGCCGCCTTCTCATCAAAAGCCAGAACCGGCACCTCTTCGAGAAAGATTTCCAAAATCTTGGCCGGAGTTGGCTTGCCCTGTTCAGTGCCGAGGGCGACTTCCGCAAGAACAATCGACGACATGACAATGTCGCCCTCGTCTGCCTCGGCCATTCGTGCACGGAAGACGGGATCGTCACCCTCGATGGCCACGATCACTGCATTGGTATCGAGCATGTATTTCAAGCGGGATCGCCATCTTCAGTTGGCCCGGGCCAGCCATGCTTCGCGCGCCATTCGGCATCATCCCAAACGCGCGGGCTATCCTCGAACACCCGATCTTCCGGCTCGATCCGCTTCAAGCCAGAACCCCGTCCGATGCCCCAGACCTTCTCGATATTGAACTTGCGCTTCGCCTTGGGCTTGGGGTGAAGGATCAGATCGCCGTCCTTCTCCTCGATCACCCACTCGCGATCAGGCTCCACACCCAAGGCCGCCGGAATGCGGATGGCAACCGAGTTTCCCGATTTGAAGCTCTTGGCAGTATGCTCGATGCCCATCACGGCCTCCGTATATACGCAGCGTATATACTACTCCGCCCAGCCCGCCTCAATCACAATCCGCTCGTCAGTCCATTCCGGAACCGCTTGCGGCTTCATCGGCACCATAAACTTCTTACCGTCGGCCTTGCGGATCTCGATCACGTCGCCCGCGCCGAAGTTCTCGACCGCGATGCATTCGCCTAGGGCCTCACCCTCGGTCGAGACCGCAGGCAGGCCGATAAGGTCGGCGTGATAGTACTCGCCCTCGTGCAGGGGCGGCATTTCCGAGCGGCGCACGGTCAGCGCCGTGCCGCGCAGCTTCTCCGCCGCGGTGCGATCGGGCACTTCGGCGAAGCGGGCAATCGCGCCGCCCTTGCCGTCGTCCTTCAGCTTTACCACGGTCAGCGCGGAGTCGTTGAAGGCGCGGTAACGCTTCAGCGCCACCACGCCTTCACCGAACAGCTTCAAGCGGACCTCGCCCGCCACTCCATGCGCGCCGGTGATGGTGGCGAGCGTGACGGGCTGATCGCGCAAGATCAGGCCTCAGCCTGCTCTTCAGCAGCCGGAGCTTCCTCGGCCGGCGCAGCCGATGCAGCGGCAGCGGCTTCAGCAGCTTCACGAGCCTTCTCGGCCTTTTCCTCGGCGCGCTCCTTGGCCTTCTTGCCGGGTTCGCCAGCCTGCGGGTTGTTGGTGGGCTTGCGCTCCTTGATGCCGGCCTTGTCGAGCATGCGGGCAACGCGGTCGGTCGGCTGGGCGCCAACGCCGATCCAGTAACGCACGCGGTCTTCAACCAGACGCACGCGGTTCTCGTCGTCCTTGGCGAGCAGCGGGTTGTAGGTACCAACCTGCTCGAGGTACTTGCCGTCACGCGGAGCGCGGCTGTTGGAAACGACGATCTTGTAGTACGGGCGCTTCTTCGAACCACCGCGCGAAAGACGCATAGAAACGGACATCTGGATTACCTTTCAATCAAACTGGAAAAACGGAAAAACGCGAAATCACTTCTTCTTGAGCAGGTCGCCGAGATTGCCCGGCAAGCCGCCCGAACCCAAACCGGGCAGGCCGCCGCCACCCAGACCACCGAGACCACCGGCCCCCATCTGCTGGTCCAGCCCCGGCATCGCGGCGCCAAGGCCACCCTTGCCGAACAGCGCGCCCAAGCCCTTGAGACCGCCCATCTTCTTGATCTGCTTCATGGCCTTGGCCATTTCCTGGTGCATCTTCAGAAGCTTGTTGACGTCCTGCACTTGCGTGCCGGAGCCCTTTGCCACGCGGATCTTGCGCTTGGCATTGAGCAGTTCGGGCTTCTCGCGCTCCTTCGGCGTCATCGAACCGATGATCGCGTCCATGCGCAGCAGCACCTTGTCGTCCATGCCGGACTGCGCCATCGCCGCCTTGGCCTTCTTCATGCCCGGCATCATGCCCGCCAATACGCCAAGGCCGCCCATGTTCTGCATCTGGCGCAGCTGCGTGCGCAGGTCGTTCATGTCGAACTGCCCCTTGGACATGCGCTGTGCGAGCTTCTCGGCGTCTTCTGCCTGGATTGTCGCCGCCGCCTTCTCGACGATGGAAACGATGTCGCCCATGCCGAGGATACGGCCAGCGACGCGCTCGGGATGGAACGGCTCGATCGCATCCAGCTTTTCGCCGGTCGCGGCAAACTTGATCGGCTTGCCGGTGACGGCACGCATCGAAAGCGCCGCACCACCGCGCGCATCACCGTCCATGCGGGTGAGGATCACGCCAGTGAGGTCAACCTCGCCCGAGAACGACTGCGCGACGTTGACTGCGTCCTGACCGGTCAGCGAGTCGACAACAAGCAGCGTTTCCTTCGGCACCGAGACGGCGGCAACCGCCTTCATCTCGTCCATCAGCGCCTGATCGACGTGGAGACGGCCTGCCGTATCGAGCAGCAGCACGTCCACCGCCTGCAGCTTAGCCGCATTCACCGCGCGGGTGGCAATGTCGACCGGCTGCTGGCCGGTGATGATCGGCAGCGTGGCAACGCCTGCCTGCTCGCCCAGCACGCGAAGCTGCTCCTGCGCCGCCGGACGGTTGACGTCCAGCGAGGCCATCAGGACCTTCTTGCCCTGCTTTTCCTTGAGCAGCTTGCCGATCTTGGCGGTGCTGGTGGTCTTGCCCGAACCCTGCAGGCCGACCATCATGATCACGACCGGCGGCGCGGCGTTCAGATCAAGCTCGGCGGTGCCGCCGCCAAGCATCTCGACCAGCGCATCGTTGACGATCTTGACGACCTGCTGGCCGGGCGTGACCGACTTCAGGACCGACTGGCCGACGGCCTGTTCCGAAACCTGATCGACGAAGCGGCGGACAACGGGAAGCGCAACGTCGGCCTCGAGCAGCGCGATGCGCACTTCGCGCATCGCGGCGAGGACGTCTTCCTCACGCAGCGCGCCGCGGCCGCGCAGGCGATCGAATACGCCTCCAAGCCGGTCTGAAAGACTGTCGAACACGCGCAATTCCCATCATCATGCCCTTGATCGGGGACCACTTTCGCGTAACGCGAAAAACGCCGGTGGGCGAAACCTCGCCGACCAGCGTGTGGCATCCTGAACAGGGGCCGTTGTCGAATCCGCAAGACGCCATGGCGCTCGCACGCCCGCCCCTTAACTCCGCTTTGCCCGCAAGGCAAGCAGCTTGCTCCGACGTCCACCCACTGCTCCCGTCCCTACCGCTGCCGCTGACCGGTACCGGACATAGTTCTTAACCAAAATTTCAGGACGTTCCCTTAGCTTTGGCCCTGACGGTATCGAACCGCAGGACATGCGGCAAAGGTGAGAGCGGGGGCATGGCGACAACGCCGATCAAGTTCGAGAAGCGGGATATTGCCCCGGATGCTGGCGGCAGGGCGCCCACCGACCGGCGGGAACACGATATCGTGGGTCTCGGTGTCATCATTGCAGCCGTCCTGCTCTTTGTGGCCAACGGCTCGTCGGTACTGCGCGACTTCCTGCATTCACTGGCCACGGGCGCGAGACCGCAGGAGCCGATGCTCGGAACTGCCTTGGTGCTCAACATCGCCCTCCTGCTGTTCGGTTGGCGCCGCTACGTCGACCTCACCCGCGAAGTTGGCCAGCGCCGTATCGCCGAGGAAGTGGCCCACAAGCTGGCCCATACTGACGCGCTGACCGGCTGCCTCAACCGCCGCAGCATCGGCCCTGCTCTTCAGGACATGATCCACGCCGCCCGGGTCACCGGCCACGAGGTCGTGGCGATGATGATGGACCTCGACAACTTCAAGAAGTCGAACGACGCCCATGGTCATCAAGCAGGCGATGCCGTGCTGCTGCAGACCGCCGAGCGGATTCGGGCACTGCTGCCTGAAAAATCGATCATGGCGCGCCTTGGTGGTGACGAGTTCGCCTTTGCCACGATCTACGATCCGGACCACGTCGAAGCTATCGACCGCCTGATGCTCCGCCTGAACACTTCGATCGCCCGCCCCGTGGAGATCGATGGACTCGCGCTCGAAGTGACCGCCTCGATCGGCCTTGCCAACACGAGTCCTGCTGACCCGAGCGACGCCGCCGCCTTGGCGGAACTGCTGATCCACCGCGCAGACCTCGCCATGTATCAGGCCAAGAAAGCCGGCCGGAACCGCTACTACTGGTTCGAGCAGAACATGGAGAGCGAGTTGCGCTTCCGCAGCGAGCTGGAGCGCGGCATCCGCGAAGGCATCCCTCGCGGCGAATTCGTGCCCTATTACGAAAAGCAGGTCGATCTCGACACTGGCGAACTGACCGGCTTCGAAATGCTTGCCCGCTGGAAGAGCCCCAAGCACGGCCTGCTTTCGCCCGAACTGTTCATTCCCATCGCCGAGGAAATCGGCCTGATCTCCGAACTGTCGGAAAGCCTGATCCGCCAGGCACTGCGCGATGCGCGCGAATGGGATCCGCGGCTTACTCTCTCGGTCAACATCTCGCCACTGCAGTTGCGCGATCCGTGGTTTGCCCAGAAGCTGCTCAAGCTGCTGGTCGAAGCCAACTTCCCGCCGCACCGGCTCGACATCGAAATTACCGAGACCTGCCTGCATGAAAACGTCGGCGTCGTGCGCACCCTGATCACCAGCCTCAAGAATCAGGGCATCCGCATCAGCCTCGACGATTTCGGCACCGGTTATTCGTCACTGGCGCAGCTGCGCACCCTGCCCTTCGACCGGATCAAGATCGACCGCTTCTTCGTCTCGACGCTCGGCAAGAGCAAGGACAGTGGCACGATCATCGAGGCGATCTCCTCACTCGGGAAGGGAATGGACCTGCCGATCACTGCCGAAGGCATCGAAAGTCCCGAAGTGCTAGACGAACTGCGCAAATACGGTTCGTTCAAGGGCCAGGGCTACCTTTACGGTCAGCCGGCAGATGCGGACGAAGTCCGTGCCCTGCTGGCCAGCAGCAACCTTCTGCCCAGCATTGTCGTCCCCTCGCCCAGCGAACCGCTCGAACTTCCGCGAGCGGCGACGGCCTGATTTTCGGCGAAATGATTGCCACGAGGCGCGGCAATCCCTAAGTCGCGCGCCATGCGCATTCCCTTCCGCAAGATGCATGGCCTCGGCAACGATTTCGTGGTGATCGACGCGCGCGAGACGCCGGTGGCGATGACCACGCGCCGCGCCGCCGCGCTGGCCGACCGCCGCACCGGCATCGGCTGCGATCAGCTCATCGTGCTCGAACCATCGCAGGTCGCCGACGTGCGCATGCGCATCTTCAACAACGACGGCGGCGAGGTCGAGGCTTGCGGGAACGCCAGTCGCGCTGTTGGACTTCTGCTCGGGGGCACGAACGCGATCGAGACCCTGGGTGGGCTGATCCGCTCCGAGGCGGGCGAGGATGGCGTCACCGTCGACATGGGCCTGCCCCGCTTTGGCTGGCAGGACATACCCCTGAGTTATGCCATGGATACCCTTGAGTTGCCACTTGGCTGGGAAGAGTTGGAAAATCCCGTCGGCGTCAATGTCGGCAACCCCCATGCGGTGTTCTTCGTGCCCGATGCCGATGCGGTAGAGCTGGAAAGACTGGGCCCAGTCATCGAAAACGATGCGGTTTTTCCCGAGCGCGTGAACGTCAACGTCGCCAGCGTGGTCGGCCCAGACCACCTCAAGCTGCGCGTGTGGGAGCGCGGCGCCGGCCTGACCCGCGCCTGCGGCACCGGCGCCTGCGCGACGGCCGTTGCGGCGATGCGCCGCAAGCTGACCGGCCGCAAGGTCCGCGTCGACCTGCCCGGCGGCCCCCTCACCATCGCCTGGCCCGAAGGCGGCTCGATCGAGATGACAGGTCCCGCCGCGCTGAGCTTCGAAGGCTCCTTCGAGGACGCTGATTTCCCCGCATGAGCGGACAGGTCGTCTCCCTCGGCTGCCGCCTCAACATTGCCGAAAGCGAGGCGATCAGCGGGTTTCTGGACGGCGGGCCGCCGACCGTGGTCGTCAACTCCTGCGCCGTCACTGCTGAAGCCGTACGCCAGTCGCGCCGCGCGGTGCGCAGGCTGCGGAAGGAAAATCCCGAAGCACGGCTTGTGGTCACGGGCTGCGCCGCCACGATCGAGCAGAACGCATTCGCCGCCATGGCCGAGGTCGATGCGGTGGTGCCGAATGCCGACAAGCTAAAGCCCGAACTCTGGACCGCTGCCCCCGTTTCCACCGCCCATTTCGCAAAGGGCAAGCACACCCGCGCCTTCGTGCCGGTGCAGAACGGCTGCGATCACGCCTGCACCTTCTGCATCATCCCGCAGGGCCGGGGGACCAGCGTTTCATTCGAGACCAGGCAAGTCATCGAGGCAATTGCACGGCATGAAGGCGTGAATGAGGTCGTGCTGACCGGCGTCGATGTCACTTCGTGGGGCGCGGACCTGGCCGGAAGCCCACGGCTTGGCGATCTTGTCGCCGCGATCCTCGGCGCTTTCCCCGCACTGCCCCGCCTGCGCCTGTCCTCGCTCGACGGCGTGGAGATCGATCCGCTACTGTTCGACCTGATCACGCAGGAGCCGCGGGTGATGCCGCATGTCCATCTCTCGCTGCAATCCGGCAACGACATGGTGCTCAAGCGCATGAAGCGGCGGCACTCGCGCCGGGACGCGATCGATCTGGTGCAGCGTATGAAGAAGCGGCGCCCGGGCCTTGCGATCGGTGCCGACCTGATCGCCGGTTTCCCGACCGAAACGCCCGAGATGCACGCCGACAACGTCTCGATCGTGCGCGAATGCGCGGTCGTCCACGGTCACGTCTTCCCCTACTCCCCGCGTCCCGGCACGCCCGCAGCGCGGATGCCGCAAGTCGATCCGATGCTCGTCAAGGAACGAGCGGCCGAGGTGCGGGCCGAAGTGGCAAAGCAACGCCGGGATTGGCTGCGATCTCTGCTCGGCATGCCTGCGCAAGTCCTTGCCGAGCGCGACGGAACCGGCCATGCGGGACACTTTGCGACCTACCGCGTTCCGGAAGGTACTCCTGTCGGGAGCCTCGTCACGGTAACGCCGACCAAGATTGTTGAAGGAATACTGGAATGAGTCCGGAACCTGCCAGCGCAAGCTGGTCCGACCGCATCCTCGGCGGATTCCGCAAGACGTCCGAGCGGCTTGCCGAAAATCTCGGCGGCATCGTCGGCAGCAGCCGCCTCAGCGATGCGCAGCTCGATGATATCGAAGACGCGCTGATTCTGTCCGACCTCGGCCCGCGCGCCGCTGCCCGCATCCGCGAACGCCTGAAAGGTGCCCGCTTCGAGAATGGCGTGGACGAACAGGGCCTTAAGGAAGCGGTGGCCGAAGAGATCGCCGCGATCCTGCGACCGGTGGCCAAGCCGCTGGAGATCGTGGCCTTTCCGCGCCCGCAGGTGATCCTCGTCATCGGTGTCAACGGCTCTGGCAAGACCACCACCATCGCCAAGCTCGCCCACCTGTTCCAGGAGCAGGACTATGGCGTGATGCTGGCAGCCGGCGACACTTTCCGTGCTGCCGCCATCGGCCAGCTCAAGGTCTGGGCCGATCGGCTCGGCGTGCCCATCGTCACCGGCCCCGAGGGCGGCGACCCGGCTGCTATCGTGTTCGATGCGGTAAAGACTGCCACTGACACCGGCATCGACACGCTGATCGTGGATACCGCCGGTCGCCTCCAGAACAAGCGCGAGCTGATGGACGAGCTGGCAAAGGTGCGCCGCGTGCTCGGCCGCCTCAATCCCGAAGCCCCGCACGACGTGGTGCTGGTGCTCGACGCCACCAACGGACAAAATGCGCTGCAGCAGATCGAAATCTTCAAGGAAGTGGCGGGCGTGACCGGCCTGATCATGACCAAGCTCGACGGCACCGCGCGCGGGGGCGTGCTGGTGGCGGCGGCCGAGCAATATGGCCTGCCGATCCACGCGATCGGCGTGGGCGAGAAGATCGACGATCTGCGCCCGTTCGATCCCGACCTTGTTGCCAAGGTCATCGCAGGAGTGTTCCGGTGAGCGAGACGCAGAAGAAGCCCAAATCATCATGGGTGAACCTGCTGGTCGATTACGGCCCGCTGCTCGTGTTCTTCCTCGCCTACCGCTACTTCAAGCGCGACGGCGGGGACGCCGGACTTGCCGAGGTGGTGGCAGTTACCAAAGGCACCGCGGCCTTCATGGTCGCAACGGTCGTGGCGTTGATCGTCTCGAAGCTGCGGCTCGGTAAGATTTCGCCGATGCTGTGGCTGTCGACAGTGCTGATACTCGGGTTCGGGACCTTGACCGTCCTGCTGGGCGATCCCTTCTGGATCCAGGTCAAGCCAACGGCGATCTACCTGCTTTTTGCCGGCGTGCTGTTTGCGGGTCTTGCCAAAGGCAAAGCCATGCTGCGCTACCTGCTTGAGGCCGCATTCGACGGGCTGAACGAGGAAGGCTGGCTGAAGCTTTCGCGGAACTGGGCGTTCTTCTTCCTGTTCCTTGCCGCGCTGAACGAAGTCCTGCGCTATTTCTTCAACACGGCGAACGGCAATTTCGAGATCTGGCTGCAGGCCAAGCTCTGGGGCGTCACCACGCTGTCGTTCCTGTTCACTTTCGCGCAGATCCCGATGCTGATGAAGCATGGGCTGGCGATGGACGAGCAGACCGAGGTGGAACAGAACCCTCCGCACGATTGAGGCGCGCCTGCGCTTCCCCAAGGGGCTGGAGCCCCATCCCTAATTTTGTGTGACATTTGCGGCACGCTGCCTAATATGCGCGGCAACCGTGGGGGCATGGTCGTGCTCCTGCCATATGACGGTTGCACATAGGGGGAAATCACATGGCCAAGTTCTTTGGCAATCTTCATCTCGTTCTTGTCGTCGGTCTTGTCGCTGCCATCGCGGTGATGGTGGGCTACGGCGCATCCGCCCCGGCTGACACCAACTCGGTGTTCCGCTGGCTCCATGCCTTCTTCGGGATCCTGTGGATCGGCCTGCTCTATTACCTGAACTTCGTGCAGGTTCCGACCATGCCGAAGATCCCCGCCGAGCAGAAAGGCGCGATCACCGGCCACATCGCACCGAAGGTGTTCTTCTTCTTCCGTTATGCCGCGCTGCTGACCGTGGTCACCGGCCTCGTCATCGCGTTCGTCAACGGCTATGGCCATCAGGCATTGTCTTTCTCGGGCGAAGGCAACGTCAACATGATCGGGCTTGGCATGTGGCTGGCGCTGATCATGGCATTCAACGTGTGGTTCATCATCTGGCCCGCCCAGAAGAAGATCCTCGGGATCGTCGAAGCCTCGGCCGAGGAAAAGGCTGCTGCAGCACCCCGCGCTCTGGCCGCAAGCCGCACCAACCTGCTGCTGTCGCTGCCGATGCTGTACTGCATGGTGAGCGCGAACCTGGGCTGATCATCCCGGCCTTGATGCACTGGAACAGGGGGCGCGGCATCATCGGTTGCCGCGCCCTTTTTCTGCGACGGGATATTAAATCGTGTTCATGCGTTGCCCCCTCAACCCGCACTGCGGGTGCGAACACCAAGGGGAGTAATTCACCACATGCGCAAGTTCACGATCCTCGCTGCCGCCGCGGCGACCGCCCTGACGCTTTCCGCCTGCTCGGAAAAGACCCAGGAAGCTGCCGAGACGACAGCGGAATCGGCAGGCAATGACGTTGCCAATGCTGCCGACAACGCAGCTGCCGCTACCGACGAGCTGGGTGACAAGGCTGCTGCCGCCGTCGACAACGCCGCCGCAAAGACCGACGAAATGGCCGACAAGGCAGCTGCGGCTACCAAGCAGGAAGCCGCCGAAGCCGAAGCCAGCCTTCACAATGAATCGGTGGCGGAAGCTAAGAAGGACTGATCCGATCTCCCGGGGCGGCACTGCCGCTCCGGGCATCGACGTGATTGGACGTCAGCTTGTGAAAAGACCGGCAAGCTTTTCGATGAGATGAGCCGATACATAGGGCTTGCTGAGAATTGGCCGATCATTGAACGGCGGATCGACAGACCCATAGCCCGTGGCAATGATGAAGGGCACTTCGCGCGCGGCAAGTGCTTCCGCCAGAGACGAGCCGGATTCCCCGGCAAGGTTCCAATCGAGGACCGCTGCATCGATGCCGCCTGCAGCGATCGCCTCCATGCCCTCGCTCACCCTGCCGACCGGCCCCAATGGCACTGCGCCGTGATCTTCCAAGGCATCGCACAACATGGCGGCGACTATGAACTCGTCTTCAACAACCAGTATGCGTTTGCCGTCAATCATCGTGCGTCCCAGGAGTTGGCCGGACATGCGGCACCGCGATACGGCATCGTAACCCGGCCTGATTATAGTCCAGATCAACCCGGCCACCAAGCTGGCGGGGTATCGCTTCAGTCAAGAGGCGCGAGCCGAAACCCTTGCGTTCGGGCACATTCACCCCAGGGCCACCACTCTCCACCCAATCTATTACAACCATATCGGATTCATCGACTGCCCAACGCACCGTCACCCGGCCGGTCAGGCCTGACAGCGCGCCGTATTTCATCGCGTTGGTGGCCAGTTCATGCAGGACCATCACCAGCGAAACGGTGGCATTCGCCGGCATGACCACATCCGGCCCCGACACGTCGAGCCGCATGTCATCTGCCCTGCAGATCAGCAGCCCGTGGTTGACGATGTCGGCGAGGTGCGCTCCCGCCCAGTTGGTCCGGCTCAGGGCGTCATGGGCGCCGGACAGAGCGGCGAGCCTGTTGCTGAATGTGCCGATCCGACCATCGGCAGCACCTCCCCCGCGAAAGGTCTGGTGGGCCATCGCCTGCACGACCATCAGCGTGTTCTTGACGCGATGGTTCAATTCATCAACGAGCAGCTTCAGTTGCTCTTCCAGTTGCTTGCGCTCGGTAATGTCGATGCCGGTCGATTGGGCAACCGACCACTCGCCTGCATCGTCGAATTCAAGGGCGTGATTGCGCCACAGCATCCACCGGGTCCCACCCGCCGCTTCGAAACGGTTTTCGATGGTCAGTTCCGGATGCGCAGGAGTCAGATTGCGCAACATGGCGCGGACATGGTTCTGGTCCTCTCCGGTGACGAAATCCCAAAGGTTTCGGCCCGTCAACTCATGCGGCTCGCGCGCGAGGGTGGCCGCGTAAGCTCGGTTGACGAACAGGATCAGCCCGTCAGACCGAAAACGGCAGACAGTTTCAAGCTGAGCATCGAGAATTTCGCGCAGTAACGCGCTATCGGACATGCGGGCGCCCCTGTTGCCACAATGGGCCAGAAGTAACGGAATTCTGACGAATTCCAATATCCTTAGCTGGAAACCGGATGAACCGAAGCGGACCGGTCAGATCTTCAGTTGGCTACCGAGTTCGACAACGCGGTTGGTGGGAAGCCGGAAGAACTCCATGGCACTTGCCGCGTTGCGCAGCATCCAGGCGAACAGCTTCTCTCGCCACAGCGCCATGCCGGGCTTGTCCGAAGGAATCAGGGTCTGGCGTGACAGGAAGAAGCTGGTCTTCATCATGTTGAACGGCTCGCCGCACATGCTCACGCCCTTCAATGCGCCGGGTACGTCGGTTTCCTCCAGGAAGCCGAAACGCAGGGTCAGGCGGTAAAAACCATTGCCGAAGTCCTTGACGGCGTAGCGTTCGCCTTCATCCATGTAAGGCACGTCTTCGATCGAGACGGTGAGGATCACGACGCGCTCGTGCAGCACCTTGTTGTGCTTGATGTTGTGCAACAGTGCCGAAGGAACGCCAGCGGCGGTCGAGGCCATGAAGATTGCCGTGCCGGATACCCGGGCCGCGCTCGAATGCGCGGACTTGGTAAAGACCTCGAGCGGGATCGTGCCTTCGGCCATGTTCTCCCGCATCAGGGCACGCCCGCGTGACCAAGTTGTCAGCAAGGTGAAGATGGCAATGCCCATTACCAGCGGCACCCAGCCACCGTCAGGGATCTTGGTCATGTTGGCGCCAAGGTATGCCCCGTCGATTGCGAAGAACAGGGCCAGCATGGCGACGGCCGCAGGGGCCTTCCAATGCCACAGTTTGAACAGCACGACCGCCAGCAGGAAGTTGTCGATCAACATCGCCCCGGTCACCGCGATGCCATAGGCGGCGGTAAGGTTGGACGAGCGCTGGAACACCAGCACCAGCAGGATCACCGCGATCATCAGCGCCCAGTTGATCACCGGGATGTAGATCTGGCCGGCTGCGGTCGAGGTGTGCTTGATCGTCATGCGCGGGATGAAACCAAGCTGGATTGCCTGCTGCGTCACCGAGAATGCGCCGGAGATGACCGCCTGCGAAGCAATCACTGCAGCGCATGAGGCGATGAACAGCAGCGGCCATTGGAACCACTCTGGCGCAAGGTAATAGAACGGGCTTTCGAGCGCGGCCGGATTGCGGATCAGCAACGATGCCTGGCCGAGATAGTTGAGCACCAGCGCTGGCAGGACGAAGATCAGCCACGACATGCGGATCGGGCTGCGTCCAAAGTGGCCCATGTCAGCGTAAAGCGCCTCAGCGCCGGTCACCGCGAGCACGGCGGCGCCCATCGCGAGGAAACCTCGCCATGGGTCGGAGATGAACATGGTGACCGCGTGGTGCGGACTGAGCGCGGTGATGACCTGGGGGTATTCGGCGATGCTGAGGCTGCCTAGCACTGCAATGGTGCCGAAATAGACCAGCATGATCGGCCCGAAGAACGCAGCAACCTTTTCGGTCCCGCGGCTCTGGATGAAGAACAGGCCGATCAGGATACCGACGACCAGCGGCACGATCAGGGGATGCATGTCAGGCCGGTAAACTGCGACGCCTTCGATCGCGCCCATCACCGAGACCGCCGGGGTGATCATCGAATCACCATAGAACAGCGCAGTGGCAAACACGCCGAGCAGGATGATCCCCTTGCCCCAGCGCTTGCCATCCGTGTGCTGGTTGATCAGCGCAAGCAGCGCGAGGCTGCCGCCTTCACCCTTGTTGTCGGCGCGCATGATGATCGAGACGTACTTGAACGTCACGATGATCATCATCGACCAGAACATCAGGCTGATGATGCCGTAGATGTGCAGCAGGTCCAGCGGGAGCTTGTGGTGCCCTGCAAATGTGTCGCGCAGAGCGTAAAGCGGGCTGGTGCCGATGTCGCCGAAGACGACGCCGATCGCGCCGACAGCAAGCTTCGTCAGGGAGCCGTGCGAGTGCCCTGCATGGCCGTGGCCGGCGGTGTGCGCAGGCGCGCCCCCACTGGCATGTTCGGCATTGCTGACAGCATTACTCATGGCAACAGTGCCCCCGGGCTCACAGCCTCGATCGCAACCACCAGAAGGGCGGTGCGGCGCGGCGCTTTAGCACTGCCCCAATGCACCCGCAATGGGCTGGAAAACGGCCGCGCGCGAGGATAACGAACGGCATATGCAGCCGTTCCGAACGCCATTTTTCTGCTTTTTATTCAGCAGCTTGGTTGGAGGCGCCAGCTTCTGGAGCGGGTACCGGAACCGGCGCCCCCGCGGTCACCGCGCCGGAGCTTGCCGCCAGCATCGAGTCGATCCGCTGGATTCGTTCTGACAGATCCGCGCGATAGGGAGCGTCTGCAGGAGAACGCCGGAGCAGCTCTGCCCACATCGCGCGAGCATCGGCTAGCCTGCCGGACTGGGCGAGTGCCAGGCCCATGAAGAACGGGGGGCCGGGATGATCCGGCGCAATCGCTGCCGCTTTCTGGAACGCGAATTGCGCCGCCGGCGTGATGATCCCATCACTGTGGCCCACCAAGGCGTTACCGAGCGAAACCCACAGGTCAGCATCCTGGGGGAACTGCTGCGTTCCCTTGCGCAGCACTTCCGCCGCGGCGCCGTATTGCCCCTGCCGGGCAAGTCCGTCGGCCAGGATCATCCAGCTCTGCCCTTGCGCGAACTGGTCGCCCATCTGCTGGCGTTGCTTGACCAGAGCCTCGTCCGCAGCGCGCTTGTTCTCGATCGGCGCCTTGGGCGCGCCGGGCGTGCCGGGGTGCCCTTGCAGCGCATAACCCGCAATCCCGACGAGCAATGCCGCGCCTGACAGCTCCCAACCGGCACGCGGCATCTTCAAAACGAATGCCAGCAGCACGAAGACGATCGCTGCGATCAGCAGGATCAGGACCCAGGTCATTCGCCGCCCTCCGGCTTGATACTCTTGCGGAAGCGCCCCCGCAGCAGAACTGCCGCGAGAAGCAAAATGACCAGCGGAGCCGCAAACAGTGGCCACATGATCGGCTTGTTCTGCGGCGCATAGCTGACGTAATCGCCATAGCGCTCAACGAGCCAGGCGCGAATGGCCTCGGGATCCTCGCCGGCCTTGATGCGGGTGCGGACTTGATGCCGCATGTCGCCAGCCATCGGCGCATCGGAATCCGAAATGGCCTGGCTCTGGCACTTGAGACAGCGCAGCGTCTCCATCAATCGCTGTGCCTTGGCCTCCTGCGCCGGGTCTTCAAGCTGCTTGTAGGCATAAGGTGCGGGAGGCAGTTGATCCTGAGCGAAGAGCGGCTGAGCCGCCAGCAAAGCCATGATCGGGAAGAAAAGGCGCTTCACGATTGCGCCTCCTTCAGCTTTTCAAGAATGAGCGGCACATCCTCGGGACGGATCTCGCCAATGTGCTGATACCGGATCACCCCTTTGGCATCGATCACAAAAGTCTCTGGTACGCCCGACGAGCCAATGGCGAGCTGCACTTCCGAGAGATCGTCCTTGCCGATGCGGGCGAAGGGATTGCCGTTTCTCGCAAGAAAGTCCTCAAGGTCCTGCTTGCGATCACGCAAGGCAACACCGTCGATCTCGATGCCCTGCTGACGCAGCGCTTCCAATTGCGGCGCTTCCACCGCGCAAGGAATACACCAGCTCGCAAAGACATTCAGCAGCCTTGGCTTGCCCTTCATCTCGGCGGTGTTCAGCCCGGGCCTGTCGTCGGTTGCTGCCGCGAGATTGAACTGCGGCAGTGGCTTGCCGATGAAGGTGCTTGCCACTTCGCGGTCAGCCGGGCGGACTAGGCCCCAGATCACAAGGGCGAAGAATGCGCCGAACAGGATCAGCGGGAGCCAGATGGCCAATCCGGAGCGCTTGGGCGCGGGCTCGGTCACTTGAGTTGCTCCTGCTGCGACTTGCGCCAGGCGATCTTGCCTTCGGCCCGCAAGCGCCGGATATCGTGGGCGACGCGGCCAATCAACGCGAGCAGGCCACCAAATGCCACGAGAAGGCCACCCAGCCAAAGCAGCGGCACGAAGGGCTTCCACCAGAAGCGCATTTGCCAGCGGCCGTCTTCACCCTCGTTGCCCAGAACCGCATAGAGCTGGCCGTTCCAGCGCGTATGTAGCGCGGATTCGGTGCGCTCGCCCGGCGGCGAGGTAAAAGTGCGCGCCTGCGGGTGCAGCGTTACAGGATTGCCGCCCTTGTAGGACGCGCTCACGGTGGCCTCCAGCGCGGTCCAGTTCGGCCCGGCCACCGGCTCGACGCTTTCCAGCTTGAGCGAGATCGGCCCCACAGCCTGCGTATCGCCGACGTTCATGGCGGCGAGGCGCTCGGTGGAGAATGCGCTTTCGGCCGCCGCGCCGAGCAGGGCCACGGCAATGCCGAAGTGCCCGAAGACCATGCCATAGACCGCAAGAGGGGTGCGGCGCAGATTGCGGCCACGCAGCGGTAACCAGCTCGCTACGGTGAGCCCTATGCCCACGGCGATGCCCAGCATCGGCAGCACGCGAATGCCCGGCGCCATCACTGCTACAGCCAGCAGCACCACTGCCGCCAGCAATGCAGGCACGGCAACGGCAGCGGTGATCCGCCCCGGCTTGTCCTTGCGCCAGCGCAGCAACGGTCCGACCGCCATGACCATCATCATCGGGATCGCAAAGATCGCCGAAACCGGGTTGAAGTACGGCGGCCCGACCGAAACCTTGGCTCCGAACGCCTCGGTCAGCAGCGGGTACAGCGTGCCCAGAAGCACGATGCCGAGAATGCCGCAGAGCATCACGTTGTTGAACACCAGGCTGGATTCGCGGCTGAAGACACTGAAGCGTTCCCCCTCAGTCACGGTCGAGGCGCGAATGCCGAACAGCGCCAGCGCGCCGCCAATGTAGATTGCCAGCAAGGCGAGGATGAACGATCCGCGCTCCGGATCAACGGCGAAGGCATGAACCGAGGTGAGAATGCCCGAGCGGACGAGGAACGTACCCACCATCGACATCGAGAAGGCAATCACCCCGAGCATGACCGTCCACGCGCGCAGAGCGTTGCGGCTTGCCAGCACCGAAACCGAATGCAGGAGCGCCGTCGCCGCCAGCCACGGCATAAGCGAAGCGTTCTCGACCGGATCCCAGAACCACCAGCCGCCCCAGCCGAGCGTGTAGTACGCCCAGTAGGAGCCGGCGGTGATGCCCACCGTCAGGAAGATCCACGCGCCCAGCACCCAAGGCCGCATTGCCCGGGCGAAAGCGGGACCGACGTCGCGCGTGATCAGCGCACCAATTGCGAAGCTGAAGGCGACCGACAGACCGACATAACCGACGTAAAGCGTCGGCGGATGGAACGCGAGGCCGATGTCCTGCAGCAGCGGGTTGAGCCCTGCCCCTTCCGGTGCTGGTTCGGGCAAACGCTCGAAAGGGTTCGAGGACAAGAGCAGGAAGGCGTAGAAGCCAAGGCTGACGAAGGCTTGCCCGGCGAGCGTGGCCAGAAGCGTTTCCTCGCGAAGGCGCTGCTCGACCAAGGCTACGATGCCGCCCGAAACCGCCATGATCGTTACCCACAGCAGCATCGAGCCTTCGTGGTTGCCCCAGGTACCGGCCAGCTTGAAGATGAACGGCTTCATCGAGTGGCTGTTCTCGGCAACGAGCTTCACCGAAAGATCAGTCTCGAGAAACAGGTCGATCAGGCAGAGGAAAGACACCGCAACCAGTGCTCCCTGCATCACGGCAAGCGGCCGAACCACGCCGGCCAGCACCTTGCCGCCCGGCCGGAGCGCCGAGAAACCGGCGAACAGTTGCAGCACGGCAAGCGCTGCCGCCATCCACAATACGGCAAGACCGAGTTCTGCGATCATTTGGTTTCGGCCACCACTTCCTTGGCCTGTGCGGCGGTCATGTCGCCCATCTGGCGGGGAACATACTTCTCGTCATGCTTGGCGAGAAGATTGTCGGCGACGAAGGTCTGACCCTCCATGCGCCCCTCGGCGACGACGCCCGATCCCTCGACGAAGAGGTCCGGGGTGATGCCGGTATAGCGGACCGGCACGCGGGCCTTGCCGTCGCCAACGATGAAATCGATCGTCACGCCGTCGGCCTGTGTCTTGAGCGAGCCCTTCTCGACCATGCCGCCGAGGCGGATGGCGCGGCCCTGCTCCGGCTTGTCCTTCACGAGATCGCTTGGCACATAGAAGTAGCTGGCCTGGTTGGACAGGGCATAGGCGGCAAGCAGCCCTGCCCCGATCAGCGCAGCAAGTGCGATGACCAGGAGGACGAGCCGCTGGTGCTTGGGCTTGATGCCGCCGGTTGAATTGGTGCTCACTTGCCTCTCACCTTGTCACGACGGCGTTCCGCCCGGACCATCGCCACCAGCGTCCAGCCGACCAGCACCAGCGTGCCGATCACGCCGATCGCCAGGGCTGCTGCCACGTAATCCCACTGCTGAAGACCTTCGCGCATCGTAAGCTTACGCCATCGCTTTCCGGCGCAGACGCGCCTCGGCCTGAATTTCGGCCAGAAGAGTGCGCATCCGCGCTAGAACCACGCCGCCAAACACCAAGCTGAAACCCAGCGCGGCAATGAGCAGCGGCCAGAGGAATGTTCCGTCGATGGCCGACTTGCCCGCGGTAATCGAAGGGGGTTGATGCAGGCTGTTCCACCACACCACCGAGCGGTTGATGATCGGGATGTTGATGGCGCCGACCAGACCGAAAATTGCCGTGATACGGCTGCCGCCGCCGCCGCCGGCCATGTCCCGCTGCGCAGCGCCGGACAGAGCGATGTAGCCGAAGTACAGGAACAGCAGGACGAGGAAACTGGTCAGACGTCCATCCCAGACCCACCACGTGCCCCAGGTCGGCCGGGCCCAGATCGAGCCGGTGGCAAGGCAGATCGCCGTGAACGTCGCACCGGGAACAGCCGCCGCACGTCCGGCGATGGCCGCCAGCGGATGCCGCCAGACCAGTTCGACAAGGCTTGCAATCGCAATGGTCGACCACCCGGCCATGCCGAGCCATGCTGCGGGGACATGGATGAACAGGATCCGCACGGTGTCGCCCATCAGGCGATCGGGCGGCACGACAATCACGCCGTAGAGCACCGCGCCCATCGACAGGAGGAGGCCGGACACCAGAAGCAACGGCATCATCCAGCGGGCAAGGCGCAGGAAACGGGCGGGATTGGCAAATCCGTGCATGGGCGCGGGGAATCTGATCCTTCTCCCGGCGACCCCCGCCGCCGGTCCGTCATCGCTCTGCCACTTGCCGCGCCACGGGGCAAGCGCAATGGCGCCGAGCCGTACCAAAAGGCGATACGACAGGGCGAAAATGCCTTTGATGTCAGGAGAGAATGGGGCGACCGATGGGGTTCGAACCCACGACCTCCGGTACCACAAACCGGCGCTCTAACCAACTGAGCTACGGTCGCCACATTGCTGCGCAGGTTTGCTCTGCGCGGGGTGGCCCCTTTGCAGAAAGGCGCGACAAAGGGAAGCGGAAATTTGAAGGCGGCAAAGATTCAGCGGCTGAACCTGTCACCCCAAGTGCGAAAGGCGATGCGTGGCGGGTTCACGCCGACATCGATCAAGGCCTGCTCTTCCACGCTGGCCGAATCGACCTTCACAGTCTGCGTAAGCAGGAACCATCGGCTACGCACCTGCAACTGGTTGAGCGGAACGCCAACGCCCTCCCCTCCTGCGCCACGCAAGGCCTCGTCGGCATTTTTCCAGCCGAGCGCAGGCCGTGACGCCAACAAGGCGCGGGCGCGCTGCGCCGGAATGGCCTGCGGCGCGATCATCGTCAGCAGAAGGGACTGATCCGGCCGCAAGGTGTTGACGTTGATCGGTGACAAGTCCGCCCCGGGCAAGGCGCAAAGCCAAGGGCGCAGGCGCTCATAGAACTGCGGCGTCATCCCACGCACCGCACGAATCTCGCTGACATCGCTGATCAACCGGCCCGCGGTTCGGTATGGGACGGCCTGGCCCTGATAGCTGTCGTCCTCGGCCCCATTTGGCGCCGGTGCATTGTCAGTGTCGATCCAATCGGCAATCGAATCGCTGATGATGGCGGCTTCTGCTTCGGGAATGGCCAGCCCCTTCATCAATGCTCGCATCTGGTTCAGCCCAACCAGCCTGAGGCGCAGTGCGCCTTGGGCATCAGCTTCGACGAGGGAGTTGAGATTGAAACAGTTCCCCGCATCGTCAACGCGCGCCATCACGGTGCCACGCGGCAAGGGCAGCGGAAAGTCCCGACCGAGCAGACCGTTGTGATCTACCGTCCGGTCCTGCGAGGTTTCGACCAATGACTTGATCCGCGCCATCGCCAGCGATTCGGCGCTTGTCGCATAGAGCCGCGCCTGCGTCATCGCCTGGCCATTGGCGGCAAGGCGCGTGGCGAGATTGAGACGGTCGAGCATCAACGCGGCAATGACCGCCATCACCGCAACCAGCAGCAAGACGGAGAGCAAGGCCGCACCCCGCTCGCGAGGGTCATCCGGCCTCACTGATAGTTAACCCCGACAAGCGAAACCACGCGCAATGGCGGCACGCCCTTCTGCGGGATCAGCAGTTCGATCGCCACGGGCAGTTCGGTCGACAGTTGCGGGTCCCAGCGATCGCGCCAATTGCCGTCCTTCGCCCGAAAGCGCACCGTAGGCGGCGCATAGAGGGCGAGAACATCCGCTCCGGCTTCCGCCGCCGAACCATCAGGAAAAGGATAGCCGGCCCGAACCAGTGCCTTTGCGGTGATCCGATACTCCACCTTCTGCAGGCCGGGGCGCGGTGCGCCATCGACATTGTCCCAGCCGCTCCGGGTAAAACGGATCATCACGCCATCGGTGTTGGCTTCGAAGGCCGGGTGGCTCGTGCCGGAAGCGTCACGCGAAGGACGCGGCACCGCCTGCGCCAGATCGGCCGTCCACACCGCAAGGAAACGCCGCTGGCTGGCAATGCTTTCCGTCTTGTCCCGGCTCGCAAGCTCGGCATCCACCGAGAACCGCAGCAGTCCCAGTGCACCGACCGCAATTACCGCGAACAGGGCCAGTGCAATCAGCATCTCGACCAGGGTGAAGCCGTTGGGCGAAGGTTGCTGCCTCACGCGCCGGGCAGCCTGGTGAAATCGAGAGTGAAGGACTGGCTCTGCGCACCCGGAGTCGTCTCGCGGACCGACAGGACAATGCCCAACACGCCATAATCTGGGCGCATCTCGACGGTGCGGGTCCATTGGAAGCGGCGTCCCGCATTCTCGATGGTACCCGATGCCGAACCGACCGGCGGCGGCGCCGGATCGGTCAGAATCTCGGCCGCCATGTTCTGCGCCACGATTTCCCGAAGCAGCCGCTGATCCAGATCTGCCGTGCGCGAAATGCTCGCGCCCTCCATCTGCAGCAAGGCAAGCGCCGCGATGGCAAACACCGCAAGCGCCACGAGCAGTTCGAGCAAGGTAAAGCCGTTACGCTCAGCCGCCATCGACGATCACGCTCCCATCGCGACGCAGGTGGATTGAAAGCGCCGCTTCAGCACGCTGCAGACGGATCAGGGCTTCGCTGCTGGCAAGCCCCAGGGAATCGAAGACGATGCGTTGCCGTTGGCCGTCCACGATCGTCTCGGGATTCCACCCGGTGAGCTCGAAGCCCCGGCCCGGCAATGGCTGCCAACGCCCCTCGCGGCGCCCCTCGAAGTAGTAACCCTTCTCGCTCACTACCAGTGATACAGGTCGCGCGCCGACGATGGCCTCATCCCGCGCCGCGAGCGTTCGCGCTGCAAAGCGCTCGGCCTCCTCACGCAGCTTGCGCCCATCGCCGGGGATCGTCAGCACTGCCGCCGTCGCCAGGAGCCCCATGACCAGCAGGACAACCATCATCTCGACCAGCGAGAAACCGTTGCGGGCAGTAAAAGAGCGACTCTGACGGGGCACGAAATCTCGCATGCGGCAGGAACGTGACGGTTTTACGACCAAGTGACCAGAGGCTTCAAGTTGCAGTCTGACGCCTCGGTGGAGTAGAGAGCAGGCGATGATGCTTGCCAACGAAGCTTCTGCCGACCGCCTGCTGACCTTGCCGGGCATGATGCGCGTGCCAACGCCCAGACTCGAGATGTTCATGCTGCGCGGGTTTCTGAACGATCAGGAATGCGCTTCGCTGGTCGCTCGCATCGATCGTGACCGTCGGCCTTCGACTATCGCGGATGCAAACGGTGATCATTACTTCCGGACAAGCGAGACCTGCGATCTGCCGATGCAGGAACCGGAGATCGTTGCCTTGGACGAAAAGATCTCGGCAATCGCCGGAATTGATCGACAGTTCGGCGAGCCCATTCAGGGTCAGCGCTATGAACCCGGGCAGGAATTCAAATCGCACACGGATTACTTTGATCCGCATGGAGCGGATTTTCAGCGCTACTGCAACATAGCCGGGCAGCGCACCTGGACCTTCATGGTCTATCTCAATGACGTCGAGGCGGGCGGTGCAACGCGGTTCAAGGTGATCGACAAGATCATTCAGCCCGAAAAGGGCAAGCTGGTGTGCTGGAACAACCGTCGTCCCGACGGTTCGGTAAACCCGGCCACGCTCCATCATGCCATGAAGGTGCGCAAGGGCCTAAAGTACGTGATCACCAAATGGTTTCGCGAACGTCCCTGGACCTGACGGTCAGCCTTCCTCGTCGCTGCTCCGCGCGCTTCGGATGGTTGGAAGGCACCGAAACAGAACGTTCGTGTCAGCCTCCCCGAGCAAGGCCGTAAATCGGGTTTCGTGCCTCTCGATCCGCGCCACGGCGTCGTCCGCCATCTTGCGACCGGCTTCCGTCAAAGTCAGCGCATGGCTGCGACCATCCAGGCGCCGACGCTCGACCAGGCCTCGCTCCATCAGCCGCGAGATGATCGGAACCATGTTGGCGCGCTTGATCGCCAGCACCTGCCCGACCTCGGTCTGCGAACAGTCAGGATTTTCGGCAATGACCAACAGCGTCGTCACTTCGGCCGGACGCAAGTCAAGATCGGAAAGTTCGCGCCCCAGGTCTGCCATCATCACGGCGGACGCACGGCGGAGCTGATAGCCGAGGCGGCTCTCAAGGGAATTGGTCAGCGTCATGGCCTGATCTTTAGGACGGCTATCGCTGATAGCAATATGCCATGGCAAACCACTCACGCAAAAGAAAAGGGCGACCGAAGCCGCCCTTTCCGTGAATGCCCTGTCGCCAGCGTTCAGCGCTTGAGCGAAAGACCACCAAAGCGCTTGTTGAACTGGGCAACACGGCCGCCCTGGTCCAGCTGGCGCGTACCACCGGTCCATGCCGGGTGCGAGGTCGGGTCGATTTCGAGAGCGAGCGTGTCGCCTTCCTTGCCCCAAGTAGAGCGGGTCTCGAAAACGGTGCCGTCGGTCATCTGCACCTTGATCATGTGGTAGTCGGGGTGAATGCCAGTCTTCATGGGTCTTGCTCCGGTGCGCAGCCGGTTCCGACCGGCCGCTAGAATCTGTAAGGGCGCGCGCCTAGCGGAATGCGGCGCTGTTGTCCAGCGTGGCCAGTGATCAGCTGTCCGCAATCATCGCAGTGAAGTTGACCTCGCAGGTCACCTTGTCGCCGATCATCGCCTTGCCAGCGAACTTGCATACGCGCGAACGCTTCTGGGTGAACTCGACATGCAGGTCGAGCAGGACACCGGGCTCCACGGGATTGCGGAACTTGGCCTCCTCGATCGCCATGAAGTAGACCAGCTTGCCGGACCCCGCGAGACCGAGCGATTCCACGGCGAGGACGCCAGCCGCCTGGGCCAGCGCTTCGATCTGGAGGACGCCAGGCATGATCGGGCGGCCGGGGAAATGCCCTTGGAAGAACTGCTCGTTCATCGACACGGCTTTCACCGCGTGGATACGCTCGTTCAGGGTGAGAGAAGCGACACGATCGACCAGCAAAAGCGGATAGCGGTGCGGAAGCGCCGCCATCACCTTGCGAACGTCATAGTCGGTGATCACGCCCTGCGGCGCGTTCTGTTCCTCGGACATTACCCGGCCCCCGAACCGAAGACCTCAGCGGCCTTCGGGTGCCTTCTTCGCAGGCTGCGCGGCGGTCGCCGGCTGCTGTGCGGCCTGGGCCTGAGCCTGCTGCTCACGCTGCGCGCGCGGCATCCAGCCAGCCGGCGGCACCAGCTGTGCCGAAGGAATAGCCTTGTTGAGCTCGGTCAGGATATCCTGGTTGAGATTGTAGACCTGGCCCGCCTTGATGACCGACTGGGAATCGATCACCAGCGTGATCTTCTTCTTGTCCATCGCGGCCTGGGTGGCGGCATCAAGCTTGTCGCCGATCTGCTCGAGCACGTACTGCTGCGAGAGGTTGAGAGGCTCGAGAATCTTCTGGATCTCGGCCTGGCCAGCCTGTTCGATCTGCTGGATCTGTTCGTACTGGGCCTGCAGCGCAGCACGGTTCGGGTTTGCAGCCTTCGAGTCCGCCTGAAGCTTGTCGATCAGCGGCTTGAGCTGCGCTTCGATCTGGGCTTTGCGCGCATTGGCCTGGTCGATCTGCGGCTTGTAGGTGGTCGGACGCTGCTGCTGCGCGGTCTGGTACGCAGCCGACGCGGCGACAACTGCCGAAGGATTGGCGATTGCGATGCCAGGGGTGACCGTGCCGGAAGTGGCCTGCGCCACAGCAGCAGTCGGCGAAACGGAAAGAACGGCGAGGCCCGCGAGAAGCGCGGAAGCGTAACGGATTTTCATCAGAACTGGGTTCCCACGTTGAAAGTGAAGGTCTTGGGATCATCGCCGTTGGCCTTCTTGAGGACCTTGGCAAAATCGAGGCGGAACGGGCCAAACGGCGAATTCCAGTTCACGCCGATGCCGACCGAGACGCGCGGCGAGATCGTATCGCCAACGTACTCTTCGACATAGCGCGTGATCCGTGCGGGATCCGCGTTGGGTGGAATAACGGTGGTGATCTTGCCGGCATCGTCGGTGTAATAAGTCACCGCATTGGGATTCTGCGTCAGCGGCTTGGTGATGCCCCATACCGCACCGGCGTCGACATAGACCGAAGGACGCAGGCCCAGTTCGCGGGCGCCTGACCCCAGCGGGATTTCAAGCTCGGCACGAGTCAGATAGTAGTACTTCCCGCCCAGCGCGTCATCGACCCACTGGTTGCGGTCAGTCGAAGCGGTATCGGGGACGCCGTCGTTGTTGGTGTCGATCGTGAGGAACTTGCGCAGAACGCGCGGGCCCACGCCGCGAATGTCGAAACCGCGGATCTGAGGCTCGCCAAGGAAGAAGCGGTCTGTCAGGCGGACATCGTCAACTGTCGGATCGCTCGACCGGCTCGACAGCGCCTTGATCGCACCGCCTTCCGCACGGACTGAGAAGATGAAGCCACCGCCCACCGGCCAGAACTTCGCGGCGTTGGCGGTGATGCGCGCATAGCGGACGGAACCGCCCAGCCCGGCAACGTCGGCGCCGACTACGAATTGGGTACCGCGGCTCGGACGCAGGCGGTTGTCCAGCGTGTCATAGACCAGCGAGGCGCCGAGGATGGAACTGGTGCGCTTGCCGATGGCATCGCACAAGTAGCGCCCTGCCAGCAGAATGCTGCACTGGCCGTTAACGTAGAACGTGTTCTGGTCGAGCGTAACGTCATCAAGATTGAACGTGTAGCGCCCGATCAGGGACATGTATTCCGACAGCGGCACGCCGACACGAGCCGAGAAGCCGGTCGTCGCCTGCTTGTAGGTCGTGTTGCGGTTCGAGTTGAACTGGTTGAAACTGTTCAGGTCACGGCGGTAGACGTCGACGCCCATCGAGATGTTCTTGTCGAACAGATAGGGCTCGGTAAAGCTCACCTGCACCGACCGGGTGAAGCGCGAATAATCCACCGACAGGCCGATGGTCTGGCCACGACCGCGGAAGTTGTTCTGGCGGATCGATCCCTGGAAAATGAAGCTCTCAAGGCTCGAGAAACCGGCCGAAAGCTGCAGTTCGCCAGTCGGCCGCTCTTCCACGTTAGCTTCAAGCACGATGCGGTCGGGCGCGCTGCCCGGCTTCTGTTCGATCTCGAACTTTTCCTGGAAGTAGCCCAGCGACTTGATGCGGTTGGTCGAACGCTTGACCTGGAAGGTATTGAACGCGTCGCCCTCAGCCAGACGGAACTCGCGGCGCACGACCTTGTCCTGCGTCAGCGTGTTGCCATTGACGTCGACCCGCTCGACATAGACGCGAGGTGCCTCGGCGATGCGGAAGGTGACCGACATCGTCAGGTCGTCCTTGTTGCGCGAAAAGTCCGGGCGGACGTCGGCGAAGGCATAGCCAAAGGCGCCTGCGGTTTCCGTCAGCGCGTCGACCTGATCCTCGACCATCTTGGCGTTGTACCAGTCACCGGCCTTGATCGGCAGGCGCTTGGACATCGCATCGCTGTCAAAATCGCGCAGCTGGCTGTCGACCTTCACGTCGCCGAACTTGTAGCGATCGCCTTCTTCCACCACGTAAGTGATGATGAAGTCCTTCTTGTCCGGCGTCAGCTCGGCCACGGCTGAGACCACGCGGAAATCGGCATAGCCTTCGGTCAGATAGAACTGCCGCAACTTCTGCTGGTCAAACGCAAGACGATCGGGATCATAGCTGGTGCCGCTCGAGAACAGGCGGAAGAAGCGCGCCTGCTTCGTCACCATCTCGCCGCGCAGCTTGCCGTCGCCAAACTTCTCGTTGCCGATGATGTTGATCTGGCGGACCTTGGACTTCGGCCCCTCGCTGATCTCGAACACGATATCGACGCGATTCTGGTCAAGCATGACCATCTTCGGCTCGACCGTCGCCGCGAAGCGGCCCTGCCGCTTGTAGAGTTCGATAATGCGCGCAACGTCGGCGCGGACCTTGGAACGCGTGAAGATCTGGCGGGCCGCGAGCTTGATCTCGGGCAGGATCTTGTCTTCCTTGAGGCGCTTGTTGCCTTCAAGGATGATGCGGTTGATGACCGGGTTTTCCTTGACCTGGACCACCACGTCGCCGCTGTTGTTGCGGATCGAGACGTCGGCGAACAGTTCGGTCGCGTAGAGGTCCTTCAGCGCCTGGTCACCCAGCGCCTGGGTGTAGGTCTGGCCGGGGCGCAGGCGGATGTAGGACAGGATCGTATCGGGTTCGAGACGCTGCGAACCCTGCACCGTCACAGTGCGGATGACGTCTCCGGCAGGTACTGGAGCCTGCACCACCGGGGCCGGGGCTGCAGGCTGAGATACGGGAGCCACGGCCTGCGCCGAGGCAATCCCTGGAACAGCCACCAAAGCGCTGGTGGCCAGAAGGCCTGCGCACAGCGGGGAAGTCCTGGCGTTCCGATTTTCTGCCCGGCCCGCGTTACGTCCAATCATCACCAAGCGCCATCCCGTAATAAAGTGGCAGCAGGACGCCCGCGAGGAAGTCCGGCCGCGGCAAGCAATGTAGCCCTCTGCCCGATGCCACAAGGCCAATCAAGCAAACATTGCCCCGCATTTCTGTGGAAAGACATTATGTGGAAGTCCGCCCGTCACCCCTGACCAGACGGTTTTGCGCCCGCCGCACCGGACGCCATCAAACTCGCCTCACCCTCCAAACAGCTTGAGCGACGCCACGTCGTTGATCGTGACGAACAGCATCAAGGCCATGACGAACGCAAGGCCAGTGCGGAACGCCCACTCCTGCCCGCGCTGCCCCACCGGCTTCTTCCGCACGGCTTCCGCCGCGTAGAAGGCGAGATGGCCGCCGTCGAGGACCGGAATTGGCAGGAGGTTAATGAACCCCAAGTTAATCGAAATGAGCGCCACGAAGCTGACGTACGCCTGCCAGCCCGAAACCAGCTGCTCACCAGAAAACTTGGCGATCTTGATTGGCCCGCCAAGCTCCTTGACCTCACGCTTGCCGGTAATGATCTGGCCTATGCCATTGACCATCATCGAGATTATGCTGCCGGTCTGCCTCACGCCGTCGGCGACCGCTTCAAGCGGACCGACCCGAATAATTTCGTAGCTTTTTGGACCGACGCCAAGGAAACCAATCTTCTGGGTGTTGCCGAAGCGATCGCTCTCCACTTTAACCGCCGCGCTTACGGCGATGCTGACCTGCTGACCATTGCGAACAACCACGACATCCATCGGTTCACCGGGATTTTGTCCGACCTCAAGCCTGACATCGAGGAAGGAATCAACCGCATGTCCGCGTATGGACACGATCCGGTCGTCCACTCGCATGCCAGCTTTATCTGCGGCAGAACCGGCCTGAACTTCACCCACAACGGGAGGTACGACAGCCTTTCCGTAAGCCATGGTAAATCCGGCAAGGATCAGTACGGCAAACAGCAGGTTGGTAATCGGGCCGGCCAGCACGATCAACGAACGTTGCCACAAGGGCTTTGCCTGAAACGTGCGATTGCGCTCCTCGGCGGGAAGAGCGAGCCACTCCTGGCTGGGCTGGCTGGCCGGGTTCATGTCCCCGGCAAACTGAACGTATCCGCCAAGCGGCAAGGCAGAGAGCTTCCAGCGCGTGCCGCGCTTGTCAGTCCAGCCGGCGAGTTCCTTGCCGAAGCCGATCGAGAAGACGTCGGCCTTGACCCCGAACCAGCGGCCAACGAGATAATGGCCGAGCTCATGGATGAAGACCAATGGCCCCAGCACCAGCACGAAACCGAGCAAAGTGACAAGGATTCCAGGGCTTTCGATCTGGGGCATCAGCGTACGGGTTCCATCAGTTCGCGCGCCCTCGCCCGCGCCTCGGCATCAATCGCAATGACATCGTCAAGACAAGCGGGCGCCGGCATAGCGTTGCGCGACAGCACATCCTCAACCGATTGCACGATCCGGGTGAATGCAATCTGACCATCCAAGAACGCTGCCACGGCGATCTCGTTGGCTGCGTTCATCGTGGCAGGGGCTGCCCCACCTTCGATCACAGCGTTGCGGGCCAAGCGCGTAGCCGGAAAGCGGACCTCGTCCGGCGCGCGGAAAGTCAGCTGTCCGATGGCAGCCAGATCGAGCGGAGCGCAAGGCGTGTCCATCCGCTCGGGCCAGGCCAGCGCCGAAGCAATCGGCACGCGCATGTCCGACGGGCCGAGTTGGGCGAGAGTCGAGCCGTCGCGATATTCGACCATCGAATGCACGATCGACTGCGGGTGGACGATGATGCGCAGGCGTTCCACTCCTACGGGGAACAGATGGAACGCTTCGATGAACTCGAGCCCCTTGTTCATCATCGTGGCGGAATCGACGCTGATCTTGGCGCCCATCGACCAGTTGGGATGCTTGACCGCTTCGGCCGGGGTCGCGCCGTGCAACTGCTCCAGCGTCCAATCGCGGAAAGGCCCGCCACTCGCCGTCAGCGTGATTGCATGAACGTGCGAGAGGTTGTTGCCAGCCAGACACTGGAAGATGGCATTGTGCTCGGAATCAACCGGAAGCAGCGTTGCCCCATGTCGCGCCACGGCCGCAGTCATGACGTCACCCGCGGAAACCAACGCTTCCTTGTTGGCCAGGGCGATCACGCCACCACGCTCGATTGCTGCCATGGTCGGGGCAAGCCCGGCGCAACCGACAATCGCAGCTACGGTAATGTCGGCGCCTCTCGAGGCCGCTTCAATCAAGGCCGCAGATCCCGCCGCTGCCTGAACATTGGTTCCGCCAAGAGCATCGCGAAGAGCGGACAGTGCTTTCTCGTCGGCCACCACCGCAACCTCGGCACCAAACTCGCGGGCCAGCTTGGCCAAGCCCTCGGCATCGCCATTGGCGGTCAGAGCGATAACACGCCAGTCATCGCGATTTCGCCTGATCAGGTCGAGCGTGGAGGCACCGATCGAACCGGTTGCGCCCAGAACGGAAATGGAGCGCGCCATCTGCCTCTAAAGTCCTGCCTGCGTTGCGGCCCAAGCCGTGCCGACGATGATGGCAACCGGGAGCAAGCCGTCAACCCTGTCGAACAAACCGCCATGTCCCGGAATCAGCCGCGAGGAGTCTTTCACACCCGCGCGGCGCTTGAGCCAAGATTCGTAGAAGTCGCCCATCTGCGCGAAGATGGCGAGAACCGCACCTGCAATTGCTGCCATGCCAAGATTGGCAACTTCCAGCGCTGCTGCAACGCTCGCTCCGGTCGGCCCGATGGCTGAGACGAGATAGCTTGCCGAAAACACCACCAGTGACGCCCAGATGCCTGCCGCGGCCATGCCGCCAAGCAGCCCGGACCAAGTCTTGGAGGGGCTGATTTTGGGTGCGATCTTTGGCCCGCCGAGCGAACGGCCGGTGAAGTACGCGCCGGTATCGGTGCATATCACAAGCCCCAGCACGGCCAGCATCAGCGGTTCAGGCATTACGGCAAGAGCTAGTCCGCCCCACCCGACATAGACCGCGCCGAAGATCACCATCGATGAGAGGCGCGATGCGCTGTCAGCGATCTTGCCGACCAGTCGCACATACTCGACGAACACGCCGAGAGCCACAACGGCGACGAACAGATCCAGCCAAAGGCCGCCCGCCCAGAAGGCGGCGCCCGCGATCGCCAGCATGACAACGGCCGAAGCGAGACGCACGCCGAGGTCCGATTTCCTGGGAGCCTCTGCCGCGCTCGGGGTTACTTGGGGTTCAGCGTCCACCAAAGCGCCTCTCGCGCGATCCGAACTGCTCCAGCGCCTCGCGCAGGTGGTCGCCCGAAAAGTCCGGCCACAGAACGTCGGTAAACCACATCTCGGCATAAGCCGCCTGCCACAGCAGGAAGTTTGACAGGCGAATCTCGCCCGAGGTGCGAATCAGCAGGTCGAGCGGCGGCAGGCAGGCAGTATCGAGTTCGGCCTCGATGGCCTCGGGCGTGATCGCACCCTTGGCCGCAGCTTTGGCCGCCGCCCGCGCGATTTCCTGCTGCGAACCGTAGTTGAGCGCGATTGCCAGCGTCGTGCCGGTATTGCCCGCAGTGCGCGCCATGGCATCTTCGATCAGTTCCACGATATCGGGCGCAAGCACCTGATAATCGCCGATGATCTTCAGCCGGGTATTGTTGCTGACGAGTTCTGCAAGATCGTTGCGGATGAAGGCCCGCAACAATCCCATCAGGTCGGCAATCTCGTCCGCTGGCCGCTTCCAGTTCTCGGAAGAGAACGCATAGAGCGTCAGCGCCTCAAGGCCCATGTCGCGCGCGGCGCGGGCAATTTCGCGCACCGTGTCGACACCGCGCTTGTGACCAAAGGCACGCGGCATCATCCGCTTCTTCGCCCAGCGGCCATTGCCGTCCATGATGATCGCGACGTGCCGCGCGCCATGGGACGCGCTGCCGCCCGTCGAGGCGGGGACCGCCGTCACTTGCCGAGGATTTCCTTTTCTTTGGCCACGGCCGCTTCATCGGCCTGCTTGATGATATCGTCTGTCAGCTTCTGCAGGTCGGTCTCGGCGCGCTTGCGCTCGTCTTCCGAGATTTCCTTCTTGTTCTCGTCGGCCTTGAGCGCATCCATGCCATCGCGGCGCACGTTGCGGATCGCGATGCGGGCGTTCTCGGCATACTTGCTGGCAAGCTTGGCCAGTTCCTTGCGGCGCTCCTCGGTCAGGTCCGGAATCGGCAGACGCAGGGTCTGGCCATCGCTGATCGGATTGAGGCCAAGACCGGCCGAACGGATCGCCTTTTCCACCGGGGTGACGTTCGACTTGTCCCACACCTGCACCGCAAGCATGCGCGGCTCGGGCGCGGAAACGCTGGCGACCTGCGACAGCGGCATGTGGCTGCCATAGACTTCGACCGTGATCGGATCGAGCAACGCGGTGTTGGCGCGCCCGGTGCGCAGGCCGGAAAGATCGCCCTTGAGCGATTCCACGGCGCCCTTCATGCGGCGTTCGAGATCGGCCTTGTCGTACTTTGCCATGGCTCAGGCTCCTTGTCTGACGATCGTCTGCGTCCCCTCGCCCGCAAGCACGCGGGCGAGATTGCCGCGCTCGCGGATCGAGAAGACGACGATCGGAATGTTGTTGTCACGGCACAGCGCCACGGCGCTCGCATCCATGACCTTCAGGTTGTCTGCCAGCACCGTGTCGTAATCCACGGTTTCATAACGCTTTGCCGTCGCATCCTTCTTCGGGTCGGCGTCATAGACGCCGTCCACGCTGGTGCCTTTCAGGAGAGCGTCGCACTTCATCTCGGCGGCGCGCAGCGCAGCACCGGAATCGGTGGTGAAATAGGGCGCGCCAACGCCCGCCGCAAAGATTACGATGCGGCCCTTTTCGAGGTGGCGTTCGGCACGGCGTCGGATCACCGGCTCGCACACCTTGTCCATCTCGATCGCCGACTGCACGCGGGTCGGCACGCCAAGCTGCTCAAGCGCCGACTGCATTGCCAGCGCGTTCATCACCGTGGCGAGCATGCCCATGTAGTCAGCTTGGGCGCGATCCATGCCCTTGGCAGCGCCCGCCATGCCGCGGAAGATGTTGCCACCGCCGATCACCAGGCAGATCTCGAGGCCGCTGTCGCGCGCGTCCTTAACTTCCTGCGCCACGCGGGCGACATAGTCCGTGTCGATCCCGAACTGCTGTTCCCCCATCAGCACTTCGCCCGAGAGCTTCAGGAGGATGCGCTTGTAGCTGGGGACGCTCATGGATCGGATGCACTCGTAACCAAAGGGAAGTGGTCGCCCTTATAGCCCTGTGAAGGGGCCTGCCAAGGGCGCAGGCATAACAATCCCCGCACCGACGGACCAGATAACCGGTCCGTCCATGCGGGGATCGTTTGATACAGACTTACTTGATGCCGGCGGCAGCAGCCACTTCGGCAGCGAAGTCGGTCTCTTCCTTCTCAATGCCTTCGCCGAGCTGGAAGCGGACATAGTCCTTGAGCACGATCTTCGTGCCGGCTTCCTTGCCAGCGGCATCGACGACCTGCTGGATGGTCGACTTGTTGTCCATCACGAAGATCTGCGAAAGCAGCGCGTTTTCCTTGGCGTACTTGGCGACAGCGCCGTCGACCATCTTCGCCTGAACTTCGGCAGGCTTGCCGCTCTCGGCTGCCTTTTCAGCCGCGATCTTGCGCTCGCGGGCGATCAGTTCGGCGTCGAGCTGGTCGGCGGTCAGCGCCTGCGGGAAGGCAGCAGCGATGTGCATCGCGATCTGCTTGCCGAGTGCTTCGAGCTTGTCAGCCGCAGCTTCGGATTCGAGCGCAACGAGCACACCGATCTTGCCGAGGTTGGTGGCGGCCGCGTTGTGCATGTAAGGCACGACAACGCCGTTCGACACTTCAACGTGCTTGATGCGGCGCAGCTGCTGGTTTTCGCCGATGGTGGCGACGTTGTTGGTCAGCTTGTCGGCAACCGAACCACCGTCCGGATAGGCAGCAGCCTTCAGCGTCTCGACGTCAGAAGCGCCTGTGGTCAGCGCAACTTCGGTGGCCTTGCGCACGAAGTCCTGGAACTGATCGTTCTTGGCGACGAAGTCGGTTTCCGAGTTCACTTCGACAGCAACGCCCTTGGTGCCCGAAACGGCGACGCCAACGAGGCCTTCAGCCGCGGTACGGCTCGACTTCTTGGCAGCGGCAGCCAGACCCTTGGCGCGCAGCGCGTCCACGGCGGCTTCGAAGTCGCCGCCGGCTTCGTCGAGAGCCTTCTTGCAGTCCATCATGCCGGCGCCGGTGCGCTCGCGCAGGTTCTTCACGTCAGCGGCGGTGTAAGCCATTGCGTTGATCCTTTATCTTGAAAACACAGGAAGGCCGCAGCACTGCCGCGGCCCGTAAATCGCATCCGGGTCAGTTCGGTGACGGCCCGCCATTGCAAGCGGGCCGTCACTCGAAAAACCGGATCAGGCTTCAGCCGTAGCTTCTTCAGCCTGCGGCTCGGCCATGGCGCCGAGGTCGGCACCCGAAGCGATCGCAGCGTCACGGCCACCCTTGGTGGCGGCTGCGGCAACGGCTTCGCAGTACAGGCGGATGGCGCGGCTTGCGTCGTCGTTCGCCGGAACCGGGAACGCGATGCCGTCGGGCGAGACGTTCGAGTCGAGGATCGCGACGACCGGGATACCGAGGACGTTGGCTTCCTTGATCGCCAGCTCTTCCTTGTTGGCGTCGATCACGAACATAACGTCCGGAATGCCGCCCATGTCGCGGATGCCGCCCAGCGACAGCTCGAGCTTGTCGCGCTCACGGGTCAGCTGCAGGACTTCCTTCTTGGTCAGACCGGCAGTGTCGCCCGCCAGCTGCTCTTCAAGAGCCTTGAAACGCTTGATCGAGCCCGAGATGGTCTTCCAGTTGGTGAGCATGCCACCCAGCCAGCGGTGGTTGACGTAGTGCTGACCGGCAGCGCGCGCGGCCTGAGCGATCGGCTCCTGCGCCTGGCGCTTGGTGCCGACGAACAGGACCTTGCCGCCAGCCTGGACGGTCGCCGAGATGAACTCGAGCGCGCGGGCGAACAGCGGAACGGTCTGCGACAGGTCGAGGATGTGGATGCCGTTGCGGGCGCCGAAGATGTACGGCTTCATCCGCGGGTTCCAGCGGTGGGTCTGGTGGCCGAAGTGGGCCCCGGCTTCGATAAGCTGATGCATCGTGACGACTGGTGCCGCCATGGGTAATTCCTTTCCGGTTGTGCCTCCGGGACGCTGGAACCGCTGCGGAGCCCCCGCTGGCGGCACCGGTGAAAGTGCATCCCGTGTGGATTGTTCGCCTTGTTCTGCCAGCACCATGCCAGACAGCTTCAAGCGAACGCGCCGCCGTTAGAGGATGGCGGGGGAAAAATCCAGCATTGAATCGCTGACGCCTCCTCACGCACCGCACGATGCTTGATCGAGATTAATCCGCCCAGGAGGCAAAAAATACGCCCGTCAAATCAGGAAGTTGGTGGGACTCACGGCGAACTCGGGTGCAGCACGCCTGTTGCGGCTTGACGGAACAGAACAAAACAGGAACATTAGCTCCATATCCGAATCAGTCATCGGACAGTCAGGAACGATAGCTCAATCCACAGGTTATCCACAGGCGAATCGTAAAGAGATTCTTAACCAGGTGGATCTGGCAGAACGCAGGGAATGGTCCAATGCTCGCTCTTGTTTGCACAGTCGTCTTCGCAGCCGCAGCCACCTTCGCCGTGGGCGTGATCTTCATGACGATGCAGGGGCGCAAAGAGCAGATCGTTGCCCTTCTGGCTGAATATCGCTCGCTTGAGCGTGACCGCGAATTCCTCGTCCGCATCACCAGCCACGAAGCCGAATCGCCGCGTGCCTTTGCCGCCCCGCAACTGCGCCGCACTGCGCGCCGCGCATTCAAGCAGGCGGAAGCGGCTCGCTCCGCACGCTCGCTGCGCGCTGCCGCCTGACCCGGGCATAGCGCACTACACCAACCGGGATCAGCAGCAGGTAAACAATGCAGATCCCGGATAGCGTCAGCCAGGGTTCGCTCAACAGCGCCGCAATCACCAGGCCAAACAAGGCGATCAGTTCGAGCCGCACGCTGCGCCGCGGCCGAAGCGACGACCAGCTCAGCGTAGCCAGATTGGAAATCATCAGGAACGCGACGAGCACGAGCCATGGCCCGACCAGCAACGGCTCGCGGAACACTGGATTGTCAGTGGCGATCCACAGGTAGAGCGGCAGGAACGCCAGGCCTGCCCCTACCGGTGCCGGCACACCCGTCAGGAATCCAGCTGACTTGTGCGGTTGTTCCTCGATGTCGATGCGAGCATTGAATCGGGCCAGCCGAAGTGCGCAAGCGATCGCCACGGCAAGAGCTGCAAACCAGCCCACTCGCGGCGCCTCCTGCAAGGACCACAGGAAAAGAATCAACGCGGGCGCGACGCCAAACGAGACGTTGTCCGCCAGACTGTCGAGCTCTGCGCCAAAGCGCGATTGTGCGTTAAGCAGGCGGGCGATCCGGCCATCGATACCATCGAGCAGACCTGCGATAATGACAGCAGCAACAGCCTTGCGCCAATCGTCGGCAACCTGCAGCGGATCGGTGCCGGACGCTGCAGTAACCGCGAACCGTATGCCGGTAAGGCCCGAGCAAAGCGCCGCAGTGGTAATCGCATTCGGGGCCATGGCCCGCAGCGTAAGGCCGCCGGGCAGGCGCCCGCGACGGAGGCGAGCCGCCCTGCCCTCGTCGATCATTGGCCGATGCCTTCGATCATCGGAGCTTCGCCGATCTCGGCAAGGATCGTCTCCCCCGCCACGCACTTCTGGCCCATGAGCACTTTCGGCTCGGTCCCGGCCGGCAGATAGACATCAACGCGGCTGCCGAAGCGGATCAACCCCACGCGCTGTCCCACCGCCACGATGTCGCCGCCCTTCACGAACGGCACGATGCGGCGTGCTATCAGACCGGCGATCTGCGTAAAACCAATCTGCACCCCATCGCCGCGTTCAACGAGGAAGTGCTGGCGCTCGTTCTCTTCACTCGCCTTGTCGAGGTCTGCATTCACGAATTTGCCGGGGATATAGACCACCCGTCGGATCGTCCCGGCGATCGGAGAGCGATTGATGTGCACGTCGAACACCGACATGAAGATCGAAACGCGGGTGACCGGTTCCGGGTCCATGCCACGAACGCCCGAGCCATCGTCGGCGCAGAGTTCGCGCGGCGGCGGCACCTTCTGAATCAGGGTGATCAGGCCATCAGCGGGAGACACAACGAACTTGTCGTCCCTTGGCGTCACGCGCACGGGATCGCGGAAGAAAGCCAGCACGCCCAAGGTCAGGAAAGCGAGCGGCCAGGCAATCGTTTCCCAGGCCATGAACGCTGCACCAGCGCTCAAGGCTGCGGCAATCAGGCCAAACTTGCGACCTTCGGGATGGATGGATGGCCATGACCAACCGGCGGAACCGCGACCACGGTTATCGAGAATTTCTCCGGACATGCGTCCCATCTAGGCGTTGGCTCGCGCCAGAACAAGCAATCATCCCTGCTTCTGCCACGGGGCGGACACCCTTGGCGGCATGACCCGCCCGAGAAATGCAATGACCGCCTCGTTGAAAAGGTCGTTGCGATCGCCCGCGACCATATGCCCCGCACCGCCAATATCGGCCACTTCCAGATGAACGATCCGCTCTGCCAGATGGTCCACGCCTTCATCGGTGACGATGTCGGACTTCATGCCGCGCACCAGCAAGCTTGGGACCGACTGTGTCCAGTCCGCTGCGGCAATCATCTCTTCGAGGGAAATACCCGGGTTCCCGCCAGTCAGGAACTTTGGGTCCCAATGCCAGTAGAAGCGCCCATCGCTTCCCTCACGCAGATTCTTGCGGAGGCCGTCGAGCCGCGCCGGGCGCTTGCGATCCGGGTAGTAGGCAGAGATCGCATCAGCAGCCTCTTCCAGCGATGCAAAGCCGTTCGGATTGGCGGACATGAAGCCGACGATCCGGTCGACGCCCGATTCGGACAATCGCACCACGACATCGACAAGCACCAATGCCGCCGGAACCGTGCCATGGCAAGCCGCAGCCATTGACGACAGACCACCCAGCGATGCGCCTACGAAGGCAAACGGCCCTCGTGCACGCTTGGTAATTCTGGCGAGGTCGCCCGCCCGTCGCTGCAGCGAATAGTCACCGTCCGGCTCCCAGTCGCTCTCGCCATGACCGAGGAGGTCGTAGTTGATCACGTGATAACCGGCCGAAGCCAGTTCCTGACCGGCCCGATCCCAGCTGTGCCGGGTCTGCCCGCCGCCATGCCCAAGGATGACGGTCGGCGCATCGGGATCACCCAGCTCGTCTGCAACAATGGACAAGTTGCCTGAAACAGGGATGCGGATCTTCGTCATGCTGCGCAGCGTTGCGCAACTGCCATCGCAGCGCAACCACAATTAATTGGCCGATTAAGGCCCGGCTATATGGGGGGGCGCTCTCCAGCAGGAGCAAAGGGCTGGTGGTGGACAGGGCTAGATTCGAACTAGCGTACGCTTGCGCGGGCAGATTTACAGTCTGCTGCCTTTAACCACTCGGCCACCTGTCCACACCAGTGCTGCCGGTGCCGGTTCTTCCCGAAGAAAGACCCGATTTTCGAAGTCTCCGAGGAGACCGTCCGGCCGAGTGGCGGCCCCTTTGGCGAAGCTGGACTTGCCTGTCAATGGGCAGGCTGGCATGCGCGACACGAAATTTTTCAACAAGCTTGCAGAGAAGGTCTCCCGATGCCCCGCAATGACGATCAACCGAAGGGCCGTGCGCTGCGCGGCCGCGCCGGCCGCAACAGGGGTGGACGCGGCTCGGGCCGGGGCAGCGCGGGCTCGATCCGCCTGTGGGGTCGGCACGCCATCGAGGCTGCGCTGACCAATCCCAACCGCGATGCCAAGAAGCTGTGGGGCACGCGCGAGGCGATCCAGGCCATGCTCGACGATCACGACGCCGAATTGCCCGCCTCGCTTCCGGTGGAATATGCCCAGGCGGCAGACCTTGCGCGCCTTGTCGCCAAGGACGCACCACACCAGGGCCTCGTGCTCGATTGCGCCCCGCTCGACGATGTCGCGCTCGACGACGTTCTCGACGAATCCGAGGGCCGCACCATCGTCGTGCTCGATTCTGTCACCGATCCGCACAACGTCGGCGCGATTCTCCGCTCCTGCGCCGCCTTCAATGTCGCCGCACTCGTCACGCAGGACCGTCATGCGCCGCCCGAATCGGGCACGCTCGCCAAGTCGGCTTCGGGCGCGCTGGAGATCGTGCCGTGGGTCCGCGTTGTGAACCTGTCGCGCGCGCTCGAGCGGATGAGCGAGGAAGGCTACTGGCGCATCGGCCTCGACGGCGATGGCAAGGCAGTATTCCCCTCCGCCGTTCCCGCAGGCCCGGTCGCGCTCGTCCTTGGCGCCGAGGGCGAAGGGCTGCGCCACAACGTTGCCCAGCACTGCGACGCGATAGCGCGCCTGCCGATTGCTTCGGCCATCGAAAGCCTTAACGTGTCGAACGCCGCGGCCATCGCGCTCTATGCGGTCGCCACGCGCGAGGGATAAGCACGACAGGAGGGGCAGATGCGGCGTTATTGGGCTTTGGCGGCGGCAACGCTCGCCACACTGCTGCTGGCAGGCTGCCTGCTCCTCCCCGGCAAGTTCACCTCAGGCATAGACCTGCGCAAGGACGGCAGCTTCAGCTTCACCTACAAGGGCGAGATCCATGTCCTCGCCCTGTCGAAGCTCGCCGCCGAAGAGCGCAACCGCAAGAACGAGACCGCGACTTTCGAACCTTCGACCTGTTTCGATGACGAGAAGGGCGAGGAACGGACCTGCACCGCCGACGAAATCGCGGAGCAGAAAAGGGTCTGGGAGGAAGACGTTGCCGCCAGCAAGGCTGCAGCTGAGGAAAAGAAGAAATCCGACGAGCAGATGGCCAAGGCCATGCTCGGCGGCATCGACCCATCCGATCCACGCGCCGCGCAGGAGTTCGCCGAACGCTTGCGCCGTCAGAGGGGCTGGAAGTCGGTCATCGACAAGGGCGATGGCAAGTTCGAAGTCGAATACGCGATCACCGGCAAGCTGACCCATGATTTCAGCTTCCCGATGGTGGAAAAGCTGCCGATGGTAATGCCCTTCGTCACAATGATCCGTCGTGCTGATGGCAGCGTGCGCATCGATGCACCGGCATTTGCCTCGGGCGCGGCAAGCTCTCCGATCATGGGCATGGCCGCCATGGCCGCCGATGAAAAGAGCGGAAAGGCCGGTGGCGATGGCATGCCCGTGCTCGACGGCGTGCTGACGCTGACCACCGACGGCGAGATTCTAGCGAACAATACCGACGAGGGTCCTGCCATGTCGCCTTCGGGCAGGACGCTGCAGTGGAAGGTCAACGAACGCACCAAGGAAGCGCCGACCGCCCTCATCCGCATCGTCACATGAAAAAAGCCGCGCCGGTCTGGCTGACCGACGCGGCTCCAAAATTCCCCGGGCCTGAAGTCCCGGTCAGTCAGCGATCAGTTGACCGCGTCCTTGAGGCCCTTGCCAGCCTTGAACTTGGGTTGTGCCGAAGCCTTGATCGACATCGGCTCACCGGTACGCGGGTTGCGACCGGTCGATGCCTTGCGCTTGGCCACCGAGAAGGTGCCAAAACCGACCAGGCGCACTTCGTCGCCCTTGGCCAGGGCACCGGAGATCGATTCGAAAACGGCCTCGACGGCCTTGGTCGCATCGCCCTTCGACAGGCCGCTGACATCGGCGACGGCGCCGATCAGATCGTTCTTGTTCATTGCGGAACCCCCTAAGTCTTTTGTCTTGGGTTGAATGGAATTGAGTCGCCTTTCGGGTGCACGGAAACAAGCCGAGAAACAATCACCTGTCAAAGGCTATTCGGCTCTGCCCAGCCCGGAATCACCTCATTTTTAGCCACTTTTCAGAACAGGAAAGGGGTGCACGCAACAATTGTGCGCACACCCCTCCAGAACTTGCACTTAACAAAGGTTAGTGGGCAGTCGGCGCAGCCCCTGTCGCGCCGGCCGGTGCGGTCGGCTGCGAGGCAAGATCGTCAGCCTCGGTCCACTCGATCGCCTGCGGCACCGATGACAGCGCGCGGGCCAGCACCTCGTCGACATGGCTGACCGGCACGATTTCCAGACCTTCCTTGATGTTGGCCGGAATCTCGGCAAGATCCTTGCGGTTCTCCTCGGGGATCAGCACCGTCTTGATGCCGCCACGCAGCGCCGCAAGCAGCTTTTCCTTCAAGCCACCGATGGCCAGCACGCGGCCACGCAGCGTGACTTCACCGGTCATTGCCACTTCTGCGCGCACCGGAATACCGGTCAGCGTGGAGACCATGGCGGTGACCATGCCGATACCCGCGCTCGGCCCGTCCTTTGGCACGGCGCCCTCTGGCAAGTGGATGTGCAGGTCCTTGCGATTGAAGATCGAAGGCCGGATGCCATAGGCCGGGCTGCGTGCCTTGACGAAGCTGAACGCCATCTGGACGCTCTCGCTCATCACCTCGCCCAGCTTGCCGGTGGTCTTGACCGCGCCCTTGCCGGGCACTGTCACGCTTTCGATCGTCAGTAGTTCACCGCCCACCTCGGTCCAGGCGAGGCCCGTGACGGCGCCGACCTGATTCTCCTCGTCGGACACGCCGTGACGGAACTTGCGTACGCCGGCAAAGTCCGAAAGGTTTTCCGGCGTGATGGTGACCGACTTGGTCTTGCCTTCAAGGATCTGTCGCAGCGACTTGCGCGCAAGACGCGCCACTTCACGCTCCAGCGTGCGCACGCCAGCTTCGCGGGTGTAGTAGCGGATCAGGTCGCGCAGCGCTTCGGTCTCAAGCGTGAACTCGCCCTTCTTGAGGCCGTGCGCCTCAACCTGCTTGCGCACCAGATGGCGCTCGGCGATCTCGACCTTCTCGTCTTCCGTGTACCCCTCGAGCCGGATGATCTCCATGCGGTCCAGCAGCGGCTGCGGCAGGTTCAGGCTGTTCGCCGTGCAGACGAACATCACGTCCGAAAGGTCGAAATCGAGCTCCAGGTAGTGGTCCTGGAACTTCGCGTTCTGTTCGGGGTCGAGCACTTCCAGCAGCGCCGAGGCCGGATCGCCCCGGAAGTCCTGACCGAGCTTGTCGATCTCGTCGAGCAGGAACAGCGGGTTCGCAGTGCCAGCCTTCTTGAGGTTGGTCACGATCTTGCCCGGCAGCGAGCCGATGTAGGTGCGGCGGTGACCGCGGATCTCGGCCTCGTCGCGCACACCGCCGAGCGACTGGCGCACGAACTGGCGCCCTGTCGCCTTGGCGATCGACTTGCCGAGCGAGGTCTTGCCAACGCCCGGAGGCCCGACAAGGCACAGGATCGGCCCCTTCAGCTTGTTGGTGCGCGCCTGCACCGCAAGGTACTCGACGATGCGGTCCTTGACCTTGTCCAGCGCATAGTGATCCGCATCGAGCACGGCCTGTGCAGCCGGAATGTCCTTCTTCAGCTTGCTGCGCTTGCCCCACGGCAGGCCCAGCAGCACGTCGAGGTAGTTGCGGATGACGGTCGCCTCGGCGCTCATCGGCTGCATCGTCTTGAGCTTCTTCAGCTCAGCCGTCGCCTTGGCCTTGGCTTCCTTCGACAGCTTGAGAGTGTCGATCTTCTCCTGAAGCTCGGCAATCTCGTTGGCTTCCTCGCCATCGCCGCCACCCAGTTCCGACTGGATCGCCTTGAGCTGTTCATTCAGGTAGTATTCGCGCTGGGTCTTTTCCATCTGGCGCTTCACGCGGCCACGGATCTTGCGCTCCACCTGCAGCACGCCCAGCTCGCCCTCCATGAAGGAAAGCACCATCTCGAGCCGCTTCATCGGGTCGGATTCGGAAAGTACTGCCTGCTTGTCGGCCACCTTGGCTGCAAGGTTCGCCGCAACCGAATCCGCAAGCTTCCCGGCATCCTCGATATCGCCAAGCTGGCCGCCGGCATCCTGCGGCAGCTTCTTCGAAAGCTTCGCGTATTCGGCGAACTGATCGACGACCGAGCGCATCATCGCGGAAATCTCGGTACTCTCGGCCACCACGGCTTCCTGCGGCTCGACCTGCGCAACCAGCATCGCGCCATGCGTCGTCGTCTCTTCGCGCAGGCCTTCAAGGACCGCGCGATCACGCCCTTCGACGAGCACGCGCACCGTGCCGTCTGGCAGCTTCAGCAATTGCAGCACACTGGCGATTACGCCGGTATCGTAAAGATCGTCGCGATCCGGATCGTCGCAGCCCGGATCGAGCTGGGCGAGCAGGAAAATGTCCTTGTTGCCGGCCATGGCCGCTTCCAGCGCCGCTACCGATTTCTCGCGCCCGACAAAGAGGGGCACGACCATGCCGGGGAAGACGACGATGTCGCGAAGGGGAAGCAGGGGATAGAGATTCATGGGCACTTCGTTTCCGTCCTGCCGGGCACGCCGCCCGGCGCTTTCCCGGGATATGGGGAGCGCGCGCGTCTGTCGCAATGGCTTTTGCCATATCGGCTGTGGATCACGACAACTCCGGCGCAGTCTGATCCTCTTCCCGGCGAAAGCCGTAAACCGGATGTTAGGTATAAATACGCATTGGAAGTCGGGGACGGGAAAGGTTGCCACACCGGATGCTGCGTACACGAACAACACTGATCGTCGGCGCAGGCGCGAGCGCCGAACTGCAATTTCCGACCAACGCGGAACTTCTTGCCCGCATCATCCAGGGCTATGACTTCAAGCGCGCCAACTCGGAAACGTCGACGCGCGACGGCCAGTTGCTTCTGCGCAACATCTACAAGCTTGCGGAAAGGTTGAACAAAAAGGTCGGCGACGTTGCGGCGGCCGCCGAACGCCTGCGCAATGCCTGCCGCCTCGGTCGCTCGATCGATACCGTGCTCGAACAGTATGATCATGACCCCCTCGTCGTCGCCTGCGGCAAGCTGGCGATCACGTTCTTCATGGGTCAGGCCGAATCACGCAGCAACCTCAAGGACGCTCCCCGCGTCGAAGGGGAATTGCCGTTGCAGGGCAAGATCGCGGAATACTGGATCTATCAGCTCGGCCAGTTGATCACGTCGGGCGTGCCGCGCAGCAAGATTGGCCAGACGCTCGAACAGCTCACCATCATCAACTTCAACTACGACCGCTCGGTCGAGCATTTCCTGCCCTACGCGCTGGTCATGGCCTATGGGATAGAGCTCAAGGAAGCGCAGCAGGTCATTGCCGAAAAGCTCGACATCGTGCACCCGCATGGCTCCATTGGCCGCCTGCCATGGCAGAAGGGCGAAGCACCCCAGGCCGAATGGGGCGTTGAGCAGCCGTGGAACATCCACGCTATCGCTGCCCAGTTGAAATCGCTCAACGAACGCAGCACCGATCGCAATGCCTTGCGCGATATCCGCCTGTCCGTGGCCAGTGCGAAGCGCCTCGTGTTCCTGGGCTTTGGCTTCCAGCCCCAGAACGTCGACTTGCTGTTCGAGAATACGCTATCGCATAACCCCGAAGTGCTGATCTCCACTTACGGCATGAGCAGCGGCAATGCCGCAACCGTCGCCCAGATGATCCGCCGCCTTGCCGGGCTGGAAACCGCCGACCAGTTGATGATCTCGCCGAACAAGGCCTGGGAAGTCCTGCGGGATTTTTCGCTGCTGCTGGAGAGTTGAGGCCCCCGGCTGCACGGGGGAGCAATCTCAACGTGCGGAAGGCAGCGGCTGCACCACCGGTTCAGAGACGAATATCGGAGCGGGCGGCGCAGCAGAAACCGGCTCGCTGGCCGCAGCAGGCATCGCGGGCGGCGGTGTCGGCGTGATCGCCGGCAGGACTATCGACCCTTCCTTCTGGAAGTCCGCCTTGCCCTTCAGCGCGTCGATCTCGGCCTGCCGGGTCTTGAGGTAAAGCTCGCGATAAGACGCGTAAGGGTTCGATTCCTCGCGGATGCGCTTGAACAGTTCGTCGTTCGCCACACGCTCGTCTAGCGAGCGGATGACGAAGCTGCCGTAGACATAGCCCGGATTGCGCAACGGACCGCCGACGGCAAACGGCATCAGGAAACGATCAAGCCCAAGCCCGATCACGTCGCGAAGCGTCGTCGGGCCGACCAGCGGCAGGAACATGTAAGGTCCCGGCCCGATGCCATAATAGCCGAACGTATAGGCAAACCCGTTGCGACGATACGGCAGGTTGAAAGGCTTTTTCTTCGCAACGTCAATCACGCCGCCGACGCCGATCGTCGAATTGATCGCGAACCGGCCGACAGTCTCGGCGGCCTTCCCCGGTTTCAGTTGCAGAAGATAGTTCAGCGCGACGATCGGCTCGGTCAGGTTGCGCAGGAAGTTCCTGAGACCCATGCGGATCGGGCGCGGCACGCCCTTTTCGTAAACGTTGGCAACCGGCGCGATCACCGCGTCGTCCACCGCCTGCACCGCGTCGTAGCTCGCCTGATTGACCGCCTGCATCGGGTCCTGCTGCGGCGTCTTCTCGCCCGACACCACGATCGCCTGGTCATCCTGCTCGATCTGGTCGAGCGATGGGGCCGCGGCCTGCGGCAAGGCAACGGGTGTTGCGGGCTGTGGTTCAGTGGGTGTTTCGGCAGGAAGCGGCGTTGCTGCACCGGAAGCGGCGCCTTGTGCATCCTGCACCAGCGCGACCTCCGGTTCCGCTGGCCCATCCACCACGGGAACGGCAAGCAGGGCAGCGCTGGCAAGCAAGGTCACACTCAAGCAGGAATTCCTGTCCGGTTCTTCAGTTTACCGCACAGCCTTGGCCTGCCCCCAGCCATGCCGCAAGTCATCGAATCGCAATTCATCGCCAGCCCGCACCGGCCTGACTGGTCAAACCACTGGTCAGAACGGCAGCTTGAAGCCCGGCGGGATGCCCGCAGCCATCTGTACCTTCTGCATTTCCTCTGCGGCTGCGGCATCGGCCTTGCCGCGCGCGTCGTTGAACGCTGCCGCAACCAGGTCCTCGAGGATGCCCTTCTCGGAGGGTGCCAGCAGGCCCTCGTCAATGCTGACGCCGATCACCCGCCCCTTGGCCGAGGCCTTGATCTTCACCAGCCCACCGCCGGCCGCACCCTCGACTTCGATATTGTCGAGCTTGCCTTGAGCGTCTTCCATCTGCTTCTGGATGGTCTGCGCCGCCTTCTGGGCGGCCTGGATCATCTCTTCCATCGACTTCATGCGCGTTTGCTCCAGGGTCTCTTCTCGTGCTCTCGCGAGCTTTCCTCATCAATGATCACCGCGCCCGGAAAAGCTGCCAGCGCCGCCTTGACCAAAGGATCTTCCTTCATCGCCGCGTCCGCCGCTGCCACCTTCTCGGCCTTGGCTTCCTCGAGGCTCGGGCGGGCATCGCCCTCCCCGCGCTCGATGATCCACGCCTCGCCAGTCACGTGATTCAGCGCGCGCCGGATATCCGCCGCCGGATCGTTCGGCAATCCCGGTGCCAGCTGATAGCGCAGCAAACCCGGCTTCAGTTCCACCACCCGCACGCCCAGCCGCATCGTCGATCCAACCAGCGGCGAGACATGCTCGACCTGCTCGACCAGCGCCTCCCAGTCCATCGACGGCGCGGCAGGCGCCTGCGCCACGGGAGCCGAAGCAGCGCCGCCGTCAGCGGCCTGCGCCACCACGACGGGCCGCGAGGCGATCTCCTCCAGCTTTTTCACCAGCCCGCCCGGATCGGGCAGGTCCGCCGCGTGCATCACCCGCAGCAGCGCCATCTGCGCCGCCACCAGCGGATCGGGCGCGACCTTCACTTCCTCGTAACCCTTGAGCAGCAGCTGCCACAGCCGGTGCAACTGCCCTGCCGAAAGCGCCTTTGCCCAGCCTTCCAGCGCCTCGCGCTCCTCGGTCGAGCGCACATCCGGCCCCACGCCGCCGATCTGCGTCACCGTCACGCGGTGGACGACGTCCATCTGCGCCCGCATCATCGCGATCGGCTCGATCCCCAGCGCATACTGCTGCGCCACTTCGTCGAGCACCGTGGCGCCCTTTCCGGAAAGCACGGCATCAAGCAGGCGGCGCTGCATGGTCTTGTCGGCCAGGCCCAGCATCTGCCGCACCTGTTCCGCCGTCACCCGCGTCTTGCCGTCATCGCTGCCGACAAGATCGGCATGGCTGATCGCCTGGTCGAGGATCGAAAGGCCATCGCGCACCGATCCTTCGGCAGCAGCGGCGACCATCGCCAGCGCCTCGTCCTCGGCCTCGACACCTTCCTTGCCGCAGATCATGCCGAAGTGGCTGGCGAGCAGCGGGGCGGGAATGCGCTTCAGGTCGAACCGCTGGCAGCGCGACAGCACCGTCACCGGCAGCTTGTCGACTTCGGTTGTCGCAAAGAGGAACTTCACATGCGCCGGCGGTTCCTCAAGTGTCTTGAGCAAGGCGTTGAAAGCATTGCGCGACAGCATGTGGACTTCGTCGACGATGTAGATCTTGTAGCGCGCCGAAACCGCCGAATAGCGAACCGCCTCGATGATCTCGCGCACGTCATCGACGCCGGTATTCGACGCCGCGTCCATCTCGATCACGTCGATGTGGCGACCCTCGGCAATTGCCCGGCACGGCTCGCACACCCCGCAAGGATCAATCGTTGGCCCGCCCTGCCCGTCCGGGCCAATGCAGTTGAGCGCCTTGGCAATCAGGCGCGCGGTCGAGGTCTTGCCGACCCCGCGCACCCCGGTCATCAGGAAGGCATGGGCCAGCCGGTCACGCTTGATCGCGTTGGCCAGCGTCTGCACCATCGCGTTCTGCCCGATCAGTTCGGCAAAGGTCTGCGACCGATACTTGCGCGCCAGCACGCGATAGGGCTGCGCAGTTGGAGCGGTGGGGGGCGCGGGTTCAGGCTCCCGCGCAACAGGTTCGGCAACATGGGGTGGCGCTTCAGCCACCGGCGCAGGCGGCGCGGCAACCGGCGCCGGATCACCAAACATCGAGCTCTGCCCCGCCGCTTCGAGTTCGGCAGCGGAAGGCTTGTTCTCCTCCTCTTGCGGAGGATCGCCAAACATGTCGGTGGAATCGGCCATTGCTACCTTAGGTAAGCACTCGCAGCCCGAATGTCGAATGCCCGACAAACGGGAATCGGTGGATTGACTCATAAGTTGCAAAATGCAACCTTAAAGCCATGACAAAAGTGCTTCCAGGCCGCCTCACCGCCGATTTTGACCGCTCGCTGGTGGTCTTCGTCATCGGTATGCGCATCAACCACTTCCACAAGGTGGGCAAGTGGCTCCCCGTCGCCCGCGCCATGGGTCCGATGATCAGGGAATTGGCGGGCAACCCGCAAAGCGGCTTTCTTGGCGTCGAGACGATGCTGCGCGGACCACGCACGGTGGTGATGATGCAATACTGGCGCGATTTCGACAGCCTCGAAGCCTACGCCCGCGATCGTGACCAGAAGCACTGGCCAGCCTGGACCGCGTTCAACAAGGCCGTGGGCAGCGACGGCACGGTGGGCATCTTTCACGAGACCTATGCCGTCTCGGCCGGGGCCTATGAAACGATCTACGGCAACATGCCGCCGTTCGGCCTAGGCAAGGTAGCCGGGCTCATCCCCGCCACCGGCAAGCGCAACGAGGCGCGCTCGCGCATGAAAGCTGCAACTGAGGGGTGAAATAGGAGCCGGCCGACCCGCCGCAACCCGTTGTGGCTGCTTCCTTCCGGACCTGACCAGGTTGGCGGACGCAAGCGTCCGACCGACTCCCGGCGCGGCATATGGAGAGGAAGCAGGGGCTTGTCCAGCCCCCAAGTGCTGTTCAGCGGCAGCGGCCCGCTCCTCCGGCCCGGCTACCTGTCGAGGTATGCTTCGGGTGGCCGGGCCGGGGGAGCGGGCCGGTGCCGCAAGCCTTCCGCGGATGCGGAAGGCGCACCTGACTAACGAAAATTGTCCGCGTAGCTCTGCAGCTTCAGCTTGCGCGGCGGCGTCGGGATCACCCGCACCTCGATGCCGTAGCGATCAGCATAGGCCTGCGCTTCTTCCTGCGAATTGAACGCAAGCGTCACCTGGCTGTGCGTGTCGCCCGAACCGGCCCAGCCCATCAGCGGATCGGGGCGGCGTGCCTCGGCGGGTTCGAATTCGAGCAGCCAGTCGCTGGTCCGGGCCTTGCCGGACTGCATGGCGTTCTTCGGGCGCTGATAGATGCGTGCTGACATGGCTTCGCGCTTGCACACGAATCAGGCTGCAAATCAAGTCCGCTTTTGCGCGTTAAAGGCGTTCTTGGTCTTGAGGCTCGGGTCCTCGGCCCAAGGCTCGTCCGGCCAGCGATGCTTGGGGTAGCGGCCCTTCATGTCCTTGACCACATCGCGCCACGATCCGCGCCAGAATCCGGGCAGGTCGGCCGTCGTCTGGATCGGCTTGCCGCCGGGACTGGTCAGGCTGAGCAACAGCGGTCTTGGCGGTTGCCCCACGCAAGGATGCCGCTCCAGCCCGAACAGCGCCTGCACCCGCAATTCCACGCAAGGCCCGCCTTCATGACCATAGTCGATCGCGTGGCTGGTACCGGCAGGCGAGCGGAACTCGGCCGGGGCCAGCTTGTCGAGCGCCTGCCGCTCGTTCCAGTCGAGCCGGTTCAGCAGCGCTTCGTGCAGCTTGCCTGCGCCCACTTGCAGATCGCGTCGACCCGCCAATAGCGGACCCAGCCAGTCCTCTAGCCCGTCGAGCAGCGACTGTTCCGACAATGCCTCCAACCCCGCATACCCTGCCCGGACGATCAGCGCCTTCGCTGCGTCACCAAGTGGCAGCAATGACAGACCACCCTCGCGCACTACTTGAAGCAGCTTTGCCGCCACCGCATCGCCATCGGGCTTGGGATCAGGCACCCGCGCCAGCACGATCGCACCCAACCGTCGCTCGAGCCGCGCTTCCACCCGCCCGTCAGCGGCATTCCACGTCAGCGAATGCCGCTCCTCCATCCGGTGCGAGAGGTAGCGCGAGACCTCCTCGTCCTCCAATGCCACCGCCGCCGTGATCCGCGCACCCTTGGCCTCGCCCTGCGCATCGCCAATCACCAGCCACTTCGCTGTCGCCAACGGCGATGCCGGATCAAGACGATAGCCGCGTCCACCCGATGCTAGCCACTCCTCGCCCAAAGACCCCCGCGCCCGCGCAATCCTGTCCGGAAACGCCTCGGCCAGCAGCACGCCCGACGGGGTTTCCGCATCGTTCCCCCGAGCCACCAACTTGCTTGCCATGTGCGCCCACCGAGCCGCCAGCTTACGCGATCCCTCGGAGCGCGCCCCACGCTCACCAGCCCAGCGATCCAGTCGCCGCGCGAGATCCTCGCCGCGTCCGCCAAGGCCACGCTCCTGCAGCAACAGGGCAAGTCGCGCCGCCTCGTCCGCCTGCCCGCGCTCGGCTGCAAACAGCAGCATGTGCGCCAGCGCCGGCTCCATCGGCAGCCGCGCCATAGCACGCCCGTGCGCCGTGATCCGCCCCTCGCCGTCCAGCGCACCCAAAGCCTGCAAGGCTCCCCGCGCCGCCGCCATTGCCGCCACCGGTGGCGGATCAAGCCAAGCCATCGCCGCCACATCGCCAGCGCCCCATTGCGCCAGGGTCAGGGCCAGCGGCGCAAGGCCGCTCGTGACCACCTCGGGCGGATCAAACGCCGGTCGCCCCGCGTGTGCCGCCTCTTCCCACAGGCGATAGGCCACGCCCGGCCCCTGCCGCGCCGCACGCCCCGCCCGCTGCGCCGCCGAAGCCTGGCTCGCCCGCGTCGTCAGCAGCCGCGTCACCCCTGCGGCCTTGTCGAACTCCGCCCGCCGCGAAAGGCCCGCGTCGACCACCACTGATACGCCATCCAGCGTCAGCGAGGTCTCGGCAATGCTCGTCGCCAGCACGATCCGCCGCCGCCCTTGCGCATCACGCCGGATCGCCGCGCGCTGCCCTGCGGGCTCCACCTGCCCATGCAGCGGCAACACCAGCGCCTGCGGCAAGCGCTCAGCCAGCAGTTCTGCCGTCCGCTCGATCTGTGCGACGCCCGGCAGAAACGCGAGGATATCCCCCGTCTCCTCCCGCCACGCCGTCTGGATGGCAGAGGCCATCGCTGCCTCGATCTTGACATCGGGCCGCGCACCCAGCCACTTGACCGTCAGAGGATGCGCCTTGCCTTCGCTCTCCACCACCGGGGCATCGCCAAGCAACGCGGCGAACCGCGATCCGTCGATGGTCGCTGACATCACCACGATGCGCAAATCCTCGCGCAGCACCCCTTGCGCCTCCACCGCCAGCGCCAGCCCGAGGTCGCTGTCGAGGTGCCGCTCGTGCGCCTCGTCGAACAGCACGGCGGAAATGCCCTGCAATTCCGGATCGTTCAGGATGGTCGAGACGAAGATCGCCTCGGTCATCACGATCACCCGCGTTCGGGCAGAGCGCTTCGCATCGAGGCGCGTAACATAGCCAATCGTCTGCCCGGCCTCCTCGCCCAGCAGTTCCGCCATCCGCTCAGCCGCCGCGCGCGCCGCCACGCGCCGCGGCGACAGCACGATGACCTGTCCGCTGCACCACGTCTCGCCCAGCAAGGCTGGCGCAACCGCGGTCGTCTTGCCCGCCCCCGGCGGCGCGATCAGCACCGCGCTCGGCCCCGCGCGCAGGGCAGAAAGCAGGTCGGGCAGCACGGCGTGGATCGGCAGGTCGTTCACGCCATGCGCCTTAACGGCCTTTGCCCGCCCAAGGCAACGCTCCGGGAAACGCAGCCCCTTACAGATCGTTCATGGTCGATACCGAGCAAGCATGTTAGGGCCGGGAGAGATGAAGAGCACGCTGGAATTCGTCGTGGCGCTGACCACCGGCCTGCTGTTCAGCGGCGCGATGATCGGCGCCGTCATGCTTGGCGTCGGCGCTGTCTGCGGCGGCAGTTGCTACTGGTTGTGGCGGCGATTTGGCAGGCGCAAGTAACCTCAGCCCATGGGGTAAGGTATTTCGCGGCTAACCTTGTCGATTGCCTTCATCACATCGTCGCTCAGCACCAGATCGGCAGCGGCGAGGATCGCGTCGAGCTGACCTTCGGCCCCGACGCCGACGATGGTCGAAGCGACGAAGTCGTGTTGTTTGGACCAGGCCACGGCCATCGTCACCGGATCAAGCCCGGCCTCTGCGGCAACGCCCATGAATCGTTCGGTCGCGGCGATGCTGCGATCGTTGACGAAGCGCTTGCCCATCTGCGCCTGCCGCCCCTCCATCGCGAGATAGCGTGAGAACCGCGCGCCCTCGGGCCTTGCTCCACCGTTGTACTTACCCGAAAGCACCCCGCCAGCGATTGGCGAATAGGGGATCAGGCTTACGCCCTCCTTGCGGCACACCTGCGCCAATTCGTCCTCGAAGCGGCGGTTGTTAAGGCTGAAATTGTTCTGGATCGTCTGGTAGCGCACTGTGCCAAGCCGTTCGGCGGTGGCCAGCGACTTCATCAGGCCCCAGCTCGTCTCGTTCGAACAGCCGGTGATCCGCACCTTCCCCGCCTGCACCAGCTCGTGCAGCACTTCCATCGTCTCGTCATAGGGCGTGTCGTGGTCGGGCCAGTGGGTCTGGTACAGATCGATGTAATCGGTGCCGAGCTTATTCAGGCTCGCATCTATCGCCGTTTCGATGTTGCGCCGGTCGAGCGCAGTCATGCCGCTGCGGCAGGGTGAGCCGAACCACACGTGGCTCGGGCCGGAAACCTTGGTTGCCACCACGATGGCATCGCGCGGCTTGGTCTTGAGCCATTTGCCGACAATCTCTTCCGTCCGCCCCACCCACTTCACATCCGGCGGCACCGGATAGCCTTCGGCGGTATCGTAGAAGTTGATCCCCGCGTCATAGCAGCGATCGAGCACCCGCAGCGCTTCGGCCTCGTCCACCTGGCTGCCGAAGGTCATCGTCCCCATGCAGATGTCGGAAACGACAATGGCCGACCGGCCGAGGCGACGATGCTGCATCAGGCTCTCCCGTTATGTTTATGAAACTGGATCAGAATCTCCGCGCCACGGCGAAGAGCGCGGCTTCGGTCATGGCGACCTTGGCCGCACTGGCCGGGAAAGCGGCAATCGCATCGATCGCCCGCTGCGCATACATCCGCGCCCGCTCGCGCGTGGCGTTCACGGCATCGTGCCGGCGGATCAGCTCGATGGCGTGGGCAAGGTCTTCGTCCGAAGAGCGGTCGCCCGCAATCGCCTCCTGCCAGAACTTGCGCTCCTCGGCGTCGCCCCGCGCATAGGCGAGGATCACCGGCAGGGTCATCTTGCCCTCGCGGAAGTCGTCGCCCTGATCCTTGCCCATTTCGGCGACTTCGGAATCATAGTCGATCGCATCGTCGGCCAGCTGGAACGCGATGCCAAGGTTGCGCCCATAGGAATCGAGCGCCAGCTCGTCAGCCTCGTCACGCTCGGCCACCACCGCGGCGATCCGGCACGCCGCCGAGAACAGCGCAGCCGTCTTGGCCGCAATGATGTCGAGGTACATTTCCTCGGTCGTTTCGATCTGCCGCTGCGCCACCAGCTGGTCGACCTCGCCCTCGGATATCACCGCCGAAGCGTTCGAGAGGATGCGCAGCACCTTGAGGCTGCCGTCCTCGACCATCAGTTCGAAGCTGCGGCTGAACAGAAAGTCGCCCACCAACACCGTGGCCGGGTTGCCATAGACGATGTTCGCGGTCTTCTTGCCGCGCCGCATGTCCGAACCGTCGACCACGTCATCATGCAGCAGCGTTGCGGTGTGGATGAACTCCACCGCCGCCGCCAGCTTGTAGTGCCGCGATCCGCCGTATCCCAGCAGTGAGGCGCTGGCGAGCGTGAGCATCGGGCGCATGCGCTTTCCGCCACCGGCGATCAGGTGCCCGGCCAGGGTCGGGATCAGCGGAATGCGCGATTGCATCCGGTCGAGAATCACGGCGTTGACGCTGTTCATGCCCTCGGCAACGAGGGCCATCATCGGCGCCAGCGAAGGTTCGGCCTTGCGCGGCAGGGTGTGGACGGTGGCAGTCATCGGCTAGACCGCTTGGCGACAAGGCGGGCGCTTGGCAAGACGCAACTTGCACTGTAGCGGCGCGTTACGACCTTTGGACGGGGAATGGGAATGAGCGAAGATCCGGTTCTGGCAGGTTATCGCCAGTCCATCGACAACATCGACGCGGCGATGATCCACATCCTTGCCGAACGCTTCCGCATCACCCAGGCCGTCGGCGCCTACAAGGCTGCCAACAAGCTCCCTGCATCCGATCCGGGTCGTGAAGAGCGCCAGATCACGCGCCTGCGCAAGCTTGCCGAGGACGCCAAGCTCGATCCCGAGTTCTCGGAAAAGTTCCTGCGCTTCATCATCCAGGAAGTGATCCGCCACCACGAACGCGCGGCGTCTTCGTCTTGATCCGCCCCTGACATCCGTCAGGGACTTGCGGCACCGGCCCGCTCCCCCGCCCGGCCAACCACGAGAGTACCCTGAATGGGTGGCCGGGCGGGGGAGCGGGCCGGTGCCGAAAAGCTATCTGCGGATGCAGATAGCGTACTCAACAAAAGCCGCTTTCAATCCTCCAGCGGAACGCCCGGCACCTGCTTTGCGGTGCGGATCGTCAGCGAGGTCTTGACGCTCGCCACGTTGGGCGCAGGCGTCAGCTTGCTGGTCAGGAATTCCTGGAAGCTCTGCAGGTCGCGGCTGACGATCTTGAGGATGAAGTCGATCTCGCCATTGAGCATGTGGCATTCACGCACTTCGGGCAGCGTGCGCATGTGGTCTTCGAACTGGCGCAGCGATTCCTCGGCCTGGCTCTTGAGGCTGACCAGCGCGAAGACGGTGATCGCAAAACCCAGCTTCGAGGAATCAAGATCAGCGTGGTAACCGCGGATAACGCCGGCATCTTCCAGTGCGCGTACCCGGCGCAGGCAGGGCGGCGCGGTAAGTCCGACGCGCTGCGCCAGCTCTACGTTGGTCACCCGGCCCTCGGCCTGCAATTCGGCAAGCAGGCGCCGGTCGATACCATCAAGGGTTGCCATTCTTCGTGTTCGTCCGTTTCGTTTGACCCCGGTCGGGGAATTCGGAAAGAAGCGTGAGTCGCAACTTTCCGCACAAAATCTACCGTCCAAGATAATTTTATTGTTTCATACTGCAACCGTCCCACATTGCAACGCAGTGGATAGTCACCTTCACGCCACCGGCACGATTTGTTAGCCTTCTCCGGGCTAGTTCAGCGGACTAGCAACCTGTCCGGAGCTTCACGCTACGGTGCATGAAAGGCCACACGCGGAGCTCTGATGATCGTTGACGACCGCCTTGAGACCGTGCTGCGCACCCACGCGGCCGGCAAGACGGCAGCCAGAACGCAGCTGCGCCAGTTGGTCGATCTGCTCGGCCCGGTGCCGCTCGCCGCATGGAATCGGCAGCATGCGGGCGCGCTCCAGCGCATGGATTCGCTTTGCGCCATGTTGACCGACGAGGAATGCGCCGCCGTTCTTCGCTCAGCCCCGCACCGCTCTGCCGTCCTGGTTTACCATTTTGCCCAGGGCGGCCCCCGCACCGCAGCCGCCGCAGTATCGGCCGCGCGGCTGACCGACGAGGACTGGCTCGCCGTGATCCCGCGCCTGCCGGTGCAGGCACGTGGCTTCGTACGCCATCGCGCCGATCTGGGGGAGCCGGTTCGCCAGCTGCTCTCGCGCCTCGGCATCAACGATTTCCTCCTGCCCCAGCCGGAGGCGCCGGACGCAGTCGAACACGACCGCCCTAAAATCAAGGCCGCTCCGCTGCCCGAACCGGAAGCCCCCTCGCCGCTCCTGTCCGATGCCGCCCCGCCTTTGCCCGAACCCGTTTCGGCAGACGATGGCATCGGCGCAATCGTCCGCCGGATCGAAGCTTTCCGTCGCAAGCGCGAGGAACGCGAGGCCACCGCGCCTCAGGCCGCTCGCGGCGACGGGCTTGCCCCGCTCCTGCCATTCGGCGAGGAAAACGCCGCCCCGCGCAAGCCGGTCACTGCGATTGACCTGCGCACGGATGCGCTTGGGCTTGTCGTTCACGCAGGCATCGACCCGCCGGGGGTACTGCTTGGCAGCCACCTGTTCTGTGCCGACGCCACCGCGCCGATTCGGTGCGATGAAACCACTGCTCGTGCATTCCGGCAGCGCCAGCCGATCGAAGCAGGCTTGGTGTCGATCGAGGGGCCCGATCTGGTATCCGGCTCATGGCAGGCCGATGGCACCCCGATCTTCGCGCGCGATGGCGGGCGGTTTGCGGGCTACCACCTGCGCCTGCGCCGCCTTGTCGAAGCGTCGGCACCCGAACTGCCCCCCGCAGTGCCCGCCGCCGCGGTCGAAGCCGATCGCCTGCGCCAGCTACTGCACGAGCTGCGCACGCCGATCAACGCCATCCAGGGCTTTGCCGAGATGATCCAGAGCCAGGTCTTCGGCACCACCCCTCACCAATACCGCGCCATGGCCGCCAGCATCGCAGCCGACGCGGCACAGATGCTCGCCGGCTTCGAAGAGATCGAGCGTCTGGTTAAGCTGGAATCGCGCGCGCTGGAGATCGACACCGGGCTGGCCGATGCGGCAGCGCTGGTCGCAAGCCTGGTCGAACAGGTCTCCCCTGTTCTGTCTGCCCGCAACGTCCGCCTCGCCGTCAGCATGCCGCAAGGCCCGCTCGCCGTGGCATTCGCTGCCGATGAAATCGAACGCAGCGTGTGGCGCCTGCTTTCGGTCGTCGCCACCAGCGTCGCGCCGGGCGAGCGCATCACCATCGCGCTTGAACGGCACGAGCGCTTTGCCGCCTTGGCGGTAACGCTTCCCGCCGCGCTTGACCGGCTCGACGATGCTGCCCTCTTCGCGCCCGAAGCACCGGCTGGTGGCGGGGTGCTGGCCGCCTCGGCAATGCTCGGCAACGGCTTCGCCTTGCGCCTCGCGCGTGCAGAGTTCGAATCCGGCGGCGGAACCCTGCTGCGGGAGCGTTCGCAGTTCGTTGTCAGGATTCCGCTGGCAGACGAACCGCCGGGCGGTACCGTGCCGTTGCAGGCCCGCGCATGATCGCCTCTGCCTCTCCGGAAATCCTCCGCCTGCCATCGCCGGAGGACTTCGTCACCTTCGCACCCGAATTCGGCACCCGTTTTATCCTGACGGTCGATACGGAAGAGGAATTTGACTGGACCAAGCCGCTGGATCGCACCAGTCACGGCCTCGACCACATCCCACGCCTCGCCAAATTCCAGCAGTTCTGCGAGGGCCTGGGCGTTGTCCCGGTCTACCTTGTCGACTACCCTGTGGCGAGCGACCCACGCGCTGCCGAGGTCCTCGGCGCCGCCGTTTCCGCCGGGCGCGCCGAGATCGGCGTGCAGTTGCACCCCTGGGTCAACCCGCCCTATGATGAACTTGTCAATGTTCACAACAGCTTCGCCGGCAATCTTCCGGCTGATCTGGAACGTGCCAAGTTCCGCAAGCTGCGCGACACCATCGAGCAGGCCTTCGGGGTCGGCCCGCTGATCTACCGCGCCGGACGCTACGGTGTCGGCCCGAATACCGCAGCCGTCCTGTCCGATTGCGCCATCGCCATCGACACCTCGGTCCGCTCGCGCTTCGATTACAGCTCCACCGGCGGCCCCAACTTCCGCGATCACCCATTGCGCCCCTGGTGGATCGACCGTCGCAACGGTCTGATGGAAATGCCGCTCACCACGGTTTTCGCCGGGCACCTGCGCCGCCATGGTCCCGCGCTCTACCCATCGATGTGGCGCGTGCCACGCCTTCGCGGCGCACTCGCCCGGCTCGGCTTGCTCGATCGCATTCCGCTCACTCCCGAAGGCGTGACGCTCGAAGAGGCAGTGACCGGCATCGACATGGCTCTGGAAAACCAGCTGCCCCTGCTCGTGTTCTCCTTCCACAGCCCCTCGCTTCGACCGGGCTACACACCCTATGTCCGCAGCGAGGATGACCTCGACCAGTTCTATGATTGGTGGCGCGGCGTCTTCGCCCATCTCGCCCATAATCGCGTCCGTTCGACCTGCGTCCGCGAGATCATCGCCGCCGCGCAAGTCTGACGACCTTCGGCCGCAAGAAGCCCGCTCAAGTGCTTGCAAACCTCGCACCGCCCCGCTAGCGGAAATCGCGATGGGCCTGTAGCTCAGTTGGTTAGAGCTGGCCGCTCATAACGGCTAGGTCGCGGGTTCAAGTCCTGCCGGGCCCACCATCATCCTTAACGATCCTGTGGAAGTCATTCCCGCTGCGCGTGCGCGCGGATGAATTGCCTTGGCCGCAGGCCGCCTCCACCGTAGCATCCACCCCGGCAAATGGTTGGAGGGGGAGGCAGCACTGATGCGAATGCTTTTGGGGATTGTCCCCCTGCTCGTGGGGTTTGGCGCGAGTTCGGCAACCGCGCAACCGGCGGGCCTCGGCGAGGTGCTGGTCAGCGCCAGCCGCAATGACGCCCGCTTCTGGCAGAAGGACCGCCCGGTCGTCGGCCTGCGGCGCCAGGCAGATGGCATGGTCATGAACCTGACCATCGTCTCCGACACCCGCGACGCCGCTACCCGCCGCAGCGAGATCGACGCCGCACTGCTCGCTGCCATCGATCGCGCCGCCGCGTCGGGCTTCCAACTGGTGACCGGCTCCGTGCAGCTCGAACCCGTGACAAAAGCCAACTACCGCAGCCTGCCGCAATTGCCCGCCGGCCGGGTCGATACCAGCAAGGTCGAACTGATGGTCAGGGGCAAGCTCGAGGAATCGTCCCGCGCCACGCAGGACAAGCTCAATGCGTTCATCGCTTCGCTAAAAGGCAATGGCCGCGCGACGGTCGAGACGTCCGCCGTCACCTCGCTCAGCGTCGACAATCCTGACCAGTACCGCGAGAAGATCCTTGCCCTTGTCGCCCAGGATGCGCGCACCACTGCCGGCATCTTCGGGCCGGACTTCACGTTCAGCGTGACCGGTGTGGATGGGCAGGTGATCTGGACTCAGGCCAGCCCCAGCGATGTCTTCCTCTATATCCCATACCGCTACGCGATAACTCCGAGGCAGTTCGATGGGAGGACCGCGCCATGATCCCTCGCACCTTGTCACGCATTGTCGCGCTCGCAATGCTCGCCACACCCCTGCAAGTGTCAGCGCAGGAGGATGACAGCATGGGCGAAGTCATCGTTACGGCGCAAAAGCGCAGCGAGAGGCTGCCGTCGGTGATGACCAGCCTGCCCTATCTCGACCGACGCCCGGCCGTCGGCCTGCGCCGGACAGCAGACGGTGTCGTGCGCCGCATCGAGATCGGCTCGGATTCCCGCAGCGAGGACATGCGCCGAAGCGAAGTGCAGGCCATGCTGCTCGCCGCGCTTGACCGCGCCAGCCGCGATGGCCTCAGTCTTGTCACCGGCGAACTCGAGGTAAAGGAAGTCACGCGAGAGAACTGGCGCACCCTGTTCCCCGCCCTCGCCAGCCCTGCCACCACCTCTGATGACGAGGATGATGACGACAGCTATGACGATGACGAGGACGAAGGCAACGGCAAGGTCCAGCCGGGCTTCGAGGACGACGGCAGTACCGCCACCGCACGGCTGATGATCAAGGCCAAGCTCACCGGCACGATCGACGACGCCCAGCGCAAGGTCTCCGCCTTCGTCAAGGCCGTGCCCGCCACGGGCCGCTCCGAGATCCGCCAGCTCGGCACGATGGCACTGACAATCGTCAACCCGGAGCAGTACCGCGAGGAGATTAACGCCCGCATCGCCAGAAGCGCGCTTCAGGCTGCAAGCCCCTACGGCGCGGGTTACGGCGTCGAAGTCACCGGGCTCGATCGCGCCATCGCCTGGGCACAAGTCAGCAATACCGAGGTGTTTCTCTACATCCCGTATGCCTTTGCGGTGCGGAAGTGAGATAACCCGCCCGGCCTGATGGGTTTCAACTTCGCTTGCCTACACCGGGGGAGTGTGACAGGGACTCGCGCGCCCGAATTTCCCTGAATATCCGAAGCGGACGCGTCCTTTTTCCATGCTTACCATCAACGGCATCACCGTGCGCCTCGGCGGACGCGACATCATTTCCCGCGCCTCGGTCGCCGTGCCGCCACGCGCCCGCGTCGGTCTGGTCGGGCGCAACGGGGCGGGCAAGTCGACGCTGGTCAAGGCGATCATCGGCGAGATCGAGCCGGACGAAGGCGCGATCGAAATGCCGCGCCGCACGCGTCTCGGCTACCTCGCCCAGGAAGCACCCGCCGGAAGTGCCACGCCGTTCGAAACCGTGCTCGCCGCCGATGTCGAACGCACGCAGCTGCTGGCCGAGGCCGAGACCTGCACCGATCCCGACCGCTTGGGCGATGTCCACGACCGCCTGCTCGCGATCGACGCCTACTCCGCTGATGCCCGCGCGGCGCGTATCCTCATCGGCCTCGGCTTTGACGAGACCATGCAGGCCGCCCCGCTCGACAGTTTCTCTGGCGGCTGGCGCATGCGCGTTGCGCTCGCTTCGCTGCTGTTCTCCGCACCCGACGTGCTGCTGCTCGACGAGCCTTCGAACCACCTCGATCTCGAAGCGACGCTGTGGCTGGAGAACTTTCTCAAGGCCTATCCGGGCACGCTGCTGCTGATCAGCCACGAGCGCGACCTGCTCAACAACGTGGCGGACCACATCGTCCACCTCCACGCCGGCAAGCTTACGCTCTACCCCGGCGGCTATGACAGCTTCGAACGCCAGCGCAACGAGCGGCTGGCACAGCAGGCGGCGGCGCGTGCGGCGCAGGAAGCCCAGGCCGACCGGCTCCGCGACTACATCGCCCGCAATTCCGCCCGCGCATCGACCGCCAAGCAGGCGCAGTCGCGCGCCAAGATGCTGGCCAAGATGCAGCCGATCGCGGCAGTGGTCGAGGATCCCTCGCTCAGCTTCGACTTTCCCGACCCCGAGGAACTGCGCCCGCCGCTGATCACGCTCGACCTCGCTTCTGTCGGCTACACCCCCGGCAAGCCGGTGCTGCAGCGGCTCAACCTGCGCATCGATCCGGATGACCGCATCGCGCTGCTCGGACGCAACGGCAACGGCAAGACCACGCTGGCCCGCCTGCTCGCCGCGCAGCTCGCGCCGATGGACGGGGCGATGACGGCGACGGGGAAGATGCAGGTCGGGTACTTCACCCAGTACCAGGTCGAGGAGATCGCCGATGGCGGCACCCCGCTCGAACTGATGACGCGGGCGATGGAGGGCAAGAGCCCCGCTGCGGTCCGCGCGCAGCTCGGCCGCTTCGGCTTCTCGGGCAATCGCGCGACGAGCGCGGTCGGCACGCTGTCGGGCGGTGAGCGCGCGCGCCTTGCCCTCGCCCTCGTCACCCGCGACGCGCCGCACATGCTGGTGCTCGACGAACCGACCAACCACCTCGACATCGACGCGCGCGAGGCGCTGGTGCAGGCGCTCAATGCCTACAAGGGCGCGGTGATCCTGATCAGCCACGACCGGCACATGGCCGAACTGGTGGCTGACCGTCTGGTCCTCGTCGATGGCGGCACTGCCAAGCCGTTCGACGGCAGCATCGAGGACTACATCGACTTCATCCTCGGCCGCAACCAGCCCAACGCCGAGGGGGCGTCCGAACCGCAGGCCAAGGGTGGCAACGCTCAAGACCGCAAGGCAAGGGCGGCGGCGCGCGAGACGTACAAGGCGCTGCAGAAAGCGCAGACCGAAGCGGAAAAGCGCGTGGCCAAATTGCAGGCCGAGCTGGCACAGATCGACCGCGCGATGTTCGAACCGGCCAGCGCCGCGCCGGAATTCGCCAAGCTCACGATGGGCGACCTGTCGCAGCGGCGCGCCAAGGTTGCGCAGGCGCTGGAGGAAGCGGAAGCTGCGTGGCTTGAGGCTGGCGAGGCGCTTGAATCGGCCAACTGACCGTCGCGGTCACCAGCGCCGAGGGCGAGGTTCCGCACCTCAGCGCGCGCAAGGGTTTACGGGGTTTACACGGTTCAGGGGTGGTTTCCCCACTCCCCTCCCCGTCATCCCGGCGGAGGCCGGGATCCATTTCAGCGGTTGACCTCACGACGTCGGCGACATGGGCCCCGGCCTGCGCCGGGGCGACGGGGGTTAGGGTGGGTTCCTCTTCCTCTTCGGCGAACAGCGCGGCGAGGCGGGTTTCGGTTTCGGCGGTGCGGGTGGTCCAGGTCTGGCGGGCGAGTTCGGCGGCTTGCGCGATGTAGCGCTTGTGGGCTTCGTCCCAGTCGTCCCAGGCCTCGTCGGGTTCGTCGTCGGCGGGATAGGGGCAGGCGCGCTTGAAGTCCTGTTCGGCTTCGCGGGCGCAGCGGGCGAGGAAGCGTTCGCGCGCCGGGTCGGCGAGGCCGGTGGCGGCGGCGGTGTCCTCCCCTGCGGCGAGCGCGAGGAGCATGTGGTCGAAGTCCTCGGCGAGATGGTGGACGGCTTGCGGGGCTTGCGCGGCGCGGGCATCGAGCCGGGCGAGGTGCGCCAGCAGCAGGCGCGTATCGAAGCGCCGCCGCTCGCCCACCGCCTCGCCCCGGAACCAGATCGTCTCGGTGGTGCCGTGGAGCGCGCGGGTGGCGAGCACCTGCTCGGCCGCCTCGCGCGCATGGAGCAGCGCAGCGTCCCACGCGGCAGCAAAGGCCGGATCGCGGCGACGGCGGACATAAGCCGTCTGCTGTGACACCCCCGCCACCCGCGCCGCCGCGCGCACCTGCCCGTGACGGCTGAGGTGTTCGAGGAACTTCGCGATGCGAATGGGGGTGAACTGGTTGGGGTGGAGCAGTGATGCGCCGTTCTCCCCTCCCGCAGGCGGGAGGGAGTCCCTTGGTTTCTCCCCTCCCGCAGGCGGGAGGGGTCGGGGGTGGGCCCTTCCTTCTTCTGTGTAGAACCCAAGTTCGCCTGACGGCGAATGCCCACCCCTAACCCCTCCCGCCTGCGGGAGGGGGACGCGAGCATTGCGCCAGGAATCGCCGGGAAGCCCGATATCCCGGCTCGCGGGAATCCACCCGCGCCCAAAGGAGGACGGCTGATGAGGATCGGCGGCATGCGGCATGGGCGGCTCCCGTTTGGAACGAAACAGGAACTTCTAGGCGAGAATGGGTGGTGTAGGAAAATGGTTTTGTGGATTCACGTGGAGGCGTGAACAAGAAGGAAGGCGCAGGGACGTTCCTCTAGACCGTCATCCCGACCTTGCCCTGGGACGCCGCTTCTTACAGCAGGCCATCAGCGAAAGGGTAGGTCACCGGATCATGGCCGGGTGACGGCGGAATGGAGATTGGGCAATTAGTAAACCGTTACCGCTGTTCCCTGCAAAAATCTTAAGCACCGCGACTTGAACAGGCGCTTCTTACTGATAACATAAGATTATACATTCCTGATATCTAGATAAACGAAATTTAGATGGGAAAATATTCTAATCTAGAACAAGGACAAGCAAGTTGCCGGATGTCGTAACTCTAGACGCTATGATTCAGCGGGCAGATTTTGCCATTGGTACACCAGATTCCGCGGGAACGGAGCAAATTCAGACCTTATCAGTCGAGTCACTGTCATCACAATCCATGATTGTGGCAATGCTTAGAAAGCCTGACTTTCAGCGTGAAACTAACCAATGGACCCCCCCCCCAGCTTGTAACCTTTTTGAAGAGCTATCTCGATCTTGAGTTAATTCCCTCTGTCATTTTATGGCGATCACCTGCCCATGTGTTTGTGATTGACGGAGGCCACCGACTATCCGCGCTACGTGCGTGGATTGAGGACGACTATGGAGATGGGTCTATCTCGCGAAAGTATTATGGAAACGAGATTTCGGACGATCAAAAGCGAATAGCCGACCGAGTTCGCAGATTAGTGGAAAAAGAGATAGGTCGATACTCTCAAATAAAGGATGCGTTAGTTAACCCCGAATCATATGATGAAGCGTCTGTACAGCGAGCCAGAAATATGGCCACGCGGTCGCTTTCTTTACAATGGGTCGTAGGTGATGCAGAAAAAGCTGAAAGCTCCTTCTTTAAGATAAACACGCAAGGAACGCCACTGGATAGAACGGAAGAATTGCTTCTTAAAAACAGGAAAAGGCCTGTTGCGATAGCCGCGCGCTCGATACTTCGAGCTGGTACTGGTAATAAGTATTGGTCAAGATTTGATGAAGCTAGTTCTGAGGAGATCGTAAGTCATTCACGAAAGATCCACGAACTAATTTTTAAGCCATATCTGAAACAGCCAATTAAAACTCTGCATCTTCCACTTGGTGGCGGCGCATCTCCGCTGCTTGCTTTAGATTTGCTCATTAAGTTTACTACGCTATGCAACGCATCACAAACAAATCCTTACCCAAAGATCGAAAGTTTCGCAGTAGATATTGATGGCGAAAGCACGAAAGCTACACTTAAGAATTGCTTCAAGGTAGCCTCTTGGTTGACTGGTAATGATGCGTCTAGCTTGGGCTTGCACCCAGCAGTTTACTTTTATACCGACCAAGGTCGACATAGTGCCGATATGTTTCTTGCATTCACAAGTTTGGTAGCGAGGAAGTTGGCATTTAATCAGAAGGTATTCTTTAAGGATTTCACCGACCATCGCAAGAAAATCGAAGATTTCTTAATTCAGTTGAAGCCAATGCTCGCTTTATTAATCAATTCGGTCACAAGCAGCCGTAGGGTACAGAAGTTGTCCGAGTTCGTGGAAGCCGTAGTCGAACAAGCAAAATCGGGCCATGATCTGGAAATAAATTGGGCGATTGATCAGATTTCTCCTAATAGTCGTGCAAAAATATTGACTGCATCGGAGGAAATTACAACTTCAACCTTCACAAAAGATACAAAATCCGCAATCTACCTGCGAGATTCATTGTCAGCGGCAATAAAGTGCCCAATTTGCGGAGGATTTTTAGAGCCTGCTAATTCCGCCTCATATGATCATGAAAAACCTGTACGTGAAGGCGGACTCGGCTCGATTGACAATGGCAAACTCACCCATCCTTATTGCAACACCGGTATAAAATGCTGACTTGGTTCCAACGCTCTTCTGAGGATCAATTACGTTGGCGGCTTACTCAATCCCCAATTAGCCGTCCGCCTAGGCGTTGCCGAGGCACAGCGTGGGCGGGCGATCCTTCGACAGGCTCAGGATGAGCGGGGCTTGGGCTTTGGGGTGCTTTCCACTTGCTTCGTCATGCTGAACTTGGTTCAGGAACCATTTTGCCGATTGGGCCTCCGCATGTGGGGAGAGATGGACCCTGAGCCGCAGGGCAGCGCAGCGAAAGCGTTCAGGGTGACGGGGTTAGTGTTTCGAGGTTGCGCTGTTGCGATGGTGCCCCTCCACCATCCTGCGGATGGTCCCCCTCCCCGTGGCGGGGAGGAACTGGGTGCCCCTCCGTCAGCCGCTGGCGCGGCTGCCACCTCCCCGTTTGCACTTCGTGAAAACAGGGAGGATCTGGTGGCATCCGGCCCGTTTGCACTTCGTGAAAACAGGGAGGATCTGGTGGTGTCGGAGGCGTTTGCGCTTTGTTGAGGGTGCCCCTCCACCACCTTCGGTGGTCCCCCTCCCCCGATCGGGGAGGAAATTCCGGCACTTCCGTCTGCCGCTTCGCGGCCCCCTCTCCCAACCCTCTCCCCTCAAGGGGAGAGGGCTTTTGGGGTCAGCGCTTCAGCAGGGGGGCCATGTATTGGCCGGTGAAGCTGCGGGGGTTTTTAGCCACCTGCTCCGGAGTGCCTTCGGCGACGATTTCGCCGCCGCGGACGCCGCCTTCGGGGCCGAGGTCGATGATCCAGTCGGCGGTCTTGATCACGTCGAGGTTGTGTTCGATCACGACGACGCTGTTGCCCTGTTCGACGAGGCGGTGGAGGACTTCGAGGAGCTTGCGCACGTCTTCGAAATGGAGACCGGTGGTGGGCTCGTCGAGGATGTAGAGCGTCTGCCCGGTGCTGCGGCGGGCGAGTTCCTTGGCGAGCTTGACGCGCTGGGCTTCGCCGCCCGACAGCGTCGTCGCCTGCTGGCCGACCTTGACGTAGCCCAGGCCCACTTCGTTGAGCATGTGCATCCGGTCCCGGATCGGGGGCACGGCCTTGAAGAACTCTTCGGCGTCCTCGATCGTCATGTCGAGCACGTCGGCGATGGAGAGGCCCTTGAACTTCACCTCGAGCGTTTCGCGGTTGTAGCGCTTGCCGTCACACTCCTCGCACGTCACGTAGACGTCGGGCAGGAAGTGCATCTCGATCTTGATCAGGCCATCGCCCTGGCACTTCTCGCAGCGGCCGCCTTTCACATTGAAGCTGAAGCGGCCGGCCTTGTAGCCGCGCGCGGCGCTTTCGGGCAGGCCGGCGAACCAGTCACGGATCAGGGTGAAGGCGCCGGTGTAGGTCGCGGGGTTGGACCTGGGGGTGCGGCCGATGGGCGACTGGTCGATCTCGATCACCTTGTCGCAGTGTTCGAGGCCAGTGACCTTGTCGTGCGCACCGGCGATCACGCGCGCGCCATTGAGCGTGCGGGCGGCGACGGCGTGGAGCGTGTCGATGGTGAAGCTCGACTTGCCCGAGCCGGAGACGCCGGTGACGCAGGTGAAGGTGCCCAGCGGGATCTTCGCGCTGACGTTCTGGAGGTTGTTGGCGCGGGCGCCCTCGACGCTGATGAACAGGCCGTTGCCGGGGCGGCGGTGCTTGGGGACCTCGATCCTGCGCGCGCCGGTGAGGTACTGGCCGGTGAGGCTGTTGGGGTTATTGAGGATATCGTCGAGCGTGCCCTGCGCGACGATCTCGCCGCCGTGGACGCCCGCGCCGGGGCCGAGATCGACGACGTGGTCGGCGGTGCGGATGGCGTCCTCGTCATGCTCGACCACGATCACGGTGTTGCCGAGATCGCGCAGGCGCTTGAGGGTTTCCAAGAGGCGGTCGTTGTCGCGCTGGTGGAGGCCGATGGAAGGTTCGTCGAGCACGTAGAGCACGCCGGAGAGGCCCGAGCCGATCTGGCTGGCGAGGCGGATGCGTTGGCTCTCGCCGCCGGAGAGGGTGCCGGAAGTGCGATCGAGGTTGAGGTAATCGAGGCCGACGTTGTTGAGGAAGCCGAGACGCTCGTTGATTTCCTTGAGGATGGCGCGGGCGATCTGGCTCTGCTGGCTGGTGAGCTGGCTGTCGAGATTGGCGTACCATTCGACCGCGGCGGCGACGGAGAGGCGGGTGACCGAGGAAATATCGCGGCCCGCGACCTTGACCGACAGCGCCTCGGGCTTGAGGCGCTTGCCTTCGCAGGTTTCGCAGGGTTGCGCGGTCTGGAACTTGCCCAGCTCCTCGCGCATCCACGCAGATTCGGTTTGCAGCATACGGCGGTTGAGGTTGCCGATCACGCCTTCGAAGGCCTTGTTGACGGTGTAGCTCTTCTTCCCGTCGATGAAGGTCAAGGGCACGGCCTTGCCGGCGGTGCCATAGAGGATGACGATCTTGACCTCGGCCGGAAGCGCGTCCCACGGCGTATCGAGGCTGAAGCCGAAATGCGCGGCAAGGCTGGCGAGGACCTGCATGTAATAGGGCGACGGCGGGTTGCTCTTCGCCCAGGGGACGACGGCGCCCTGCTTGAGCGACAGGTTCTCGTTCGGGACGACGAGCTGGGGATCGAACAACAGCTTTTCGCCAAGGCCATCGCAGGCGGGGCACGCGCCCTGGGGAGCGTTGAACGAGAACAGGCGCGGTTCGATGGACTCGATGGTGAAGCCGCTGACCGGGCAGGCGAACTTTTCGGAGAAGACGATGCGGTTGGCGGGGAGGCCCGTCTTCTTCATTCCCGCCTTCTGGGCCGCTTTCTTGCCCGTGGCCTCCGCCTCGTCCTCACGCCCCGGAACGACGCCATCGGCGAGATCGACATAGGCGAGGCCATCGGCCAGCTTGAGCGCCTGCTCGAAACTGTCGGCCAGACGGGTCTGGATGCCGTCACGCACGGCGATACGATCGACCACCACCTCGATGTCGTGCTTCAATTTCTTGTCGAGCGCGGGGGCATCCTCGATCGGCATGATCTCGCCGTTGATGCGGACGCGGGTGTAGCCGGCCTTCTGCCACTCCGCGAGCTCGCGGCGGTATTCGCCCTTGCGGCCGCGCACGACGGGGGCGAGCAGATAGGCGCGGGTGCCTTCGGGCAGGGCCATGACGCGATCGACCATCTGGCTGACGGTCTGCGCGGAAATCGGCTCACCGGTGGCGGGGCTGTAGGGGATGCCGATGCGCGCCCAGAGCAGGCGCATGTAGTCATAGACTTCGGTCACCGTCGCCACGGTGGAGCGCGGGTTGCGGCTGGTGGTCTTCTGCTCGATCGAGATGGCGGGCGAGAGGCCGTCGATATGTTCGACATCGGGCTTCTGCATCATCTCAAGGAACTGGCGCGCATAGGCCGACAGCGATTCCACGTAGCGGCGCTGGCCCTCGGCATAGATCGTGTCGAACGCGAGGCTCGACTTGCCCGAGCCGGACAGGCCGGTGATGACGATCAGGCTGTCACGCGGGAGATCGACGTCGATCCCCTTGAGGTTGTGTTCACGGGCGCCGCGGACGGAAATGGTGGTCAAGGACATGCGCGGCGGTGTTCCATATTTGTTCGGTTTTCGCAAGGGATTCGGGCACGGGAGAAGGCCCGGCGATCCTGGCCATGTGGGGAGCGGGAGGACGCGGTGCAATATGGGCTTTGGGGGAGCCGCCCTACCCTGCCCCCACGGTGCCGCGATGAACCGCGCGAGCGCTGCGACCGGCCGCAAACGGTTCGGCGCAAGGTGGATTGTGGCAATGCGCGCGCAAGGCGATCAAGGCCGCAGAACATGAGGGTCAAGGCAATGGACGTACGGACGGTGTGCAGCGCGCTGGCGCTTGGGGTTGTGGCCTTGCCGGGCGTGGCGCTGGCGGATGATCCCTATGACCCGCAGATGCGCACGCAGGCGGCACGCGAACGCGACCGCGCGATCATCCGCAAATTGAACCAGCAGGAACTCGCCCGCGTGCGCGAACGCGATGCCCGCTATGCAGAAGGTTGGGCCGCGTGGCGCGAGCATGACGCCCGCAATGGCCGTTCAGGACGCGACACCGACCGCGCCTATGCGCAAGCCCAGGACGATTACGAGCAGCACATGGCCGAATGGCGCCGCGCCGTTGCAGCGTGCCGGGCGGGGCGCTACGAATACTGCGCGCGGTGAGCGTGGCTCGAGGCGTTCACGGCACGAGTTTGCCCACGACTACCCCCTGCGCCGACAGCACCGGATTGAAGCCGGACGAATCCTTGAAGTGAACGTCTGTGATGCGGAACTGGAACTGTCCGCCCAGTTCAACGCCATCCGGCCCATAAAAGAGCCCGGACATGGAGCCCACCTTCGCGTTGTTCTGAGAAAGATCCGACAGGAAGCTGCGGCCTGAAGCGAAGCCGCTTGTAAAGAGTATGGGATCGTATGCCAGTGATTGCCCGGAGGTGCGATTGATCAAGATCGGCAACATCGAGCCTTCGAAGGTGCTGGCATCAAAGTTCACGAGAAACGTGGCTGCCCCCCTCAAATCCTTCCGGACCTGAGGGCTTAGCCCGGCCATGGCATCGCCATATATCTGGGCATTGTAGGTTGCCTTGCCGTTCCGGGGGCTGTCGAGGATGGTAGGACCGGTAACGCCCATCACCGCGAAATACGATTGTTCGATCGTGCCCGCCCCGGACGCTATGGTCTTCAAGAAATTGCCGAAGGTCGTATAGGACAGCTTGATATCGGGATTGGCGCCACCGGGATTGAACAGCTTGAGCTGCTCTGTCCCATCAGCGACAATCTTGCGGTATATTGTGTAGCGCGCGTCAGACTCGGCCGAAACAATGTCCTTTGCAGCGAGGCTGACCTGTTCCGACGAGCCGGGCTTGTAGGTGTATGAGCCGTCTGCAACGCGGAACTGCACTTTGGCGCCCTGTGTCTCGAACAGCACATCGTAGGGAAGGTCTGGTATGAACCGGTAGAGTTCGGCTGTCGGTCCGGCTTTGCCAATCATGAAGCCGGCGAAAGCGGCGCGGCTGTCAGGCGACTGCCCGTAGAAAGTGGCCCCGACTTCGTTGCCGCTCGGGCCATAAAATGCGCCCTCCCATTTTGCTGAAACACCGCCAAGGGTGAAGTCGCCATCAAAGCTGCTTGATCCGGAACTGATGCGCGAACTACCGGCCCATTCGGGACCTTCCTGATCCGCATTATCGTAGACACGCGTCTGGCGAGCCAGCCCCTGCGTCCGGATCTGTCCTGTCGCAAAGTCAACAACGACGACGCCGGATCCCCTGAGCCGGTACGCCGTATCCGTGACCAGCGTGCCAAACAGGAAAGTGCCAAAAAGCGCCTTGCCGGTCGTCGGTACTTGCGATGGGCGCGATGGGTAGCCGTAAGTGAAGGCCAGATCGGTGGCAGACACTTGGCCAGAACCGTTTATCAGTTTCTCGTAAAGGCCGCCGCCAACATAACTGCAGCAAGTTCCGCCGGAGTTGCTTGTCAGGAACAGGCTTTCCGATGTGTTGCCCGTCTCCTTGCGAAACTCGACCTGACGAAGCCCGGAAGCGATCACATCCGATCGCGCGAAGGACTGGTTTACTCCGTCCCCAGAGATGCGATAGCCGCCGGTTGCTCCGTCGTATGAGATAGAAAGGGGCGTCTTGGCCGCGCTGGCCTGAGTAGTCTGGCCCGTGTCAGAACTCACCACGGTCTGCAACTTCGCCGCAACATTAGCGAACGATTCCGAAACCTTGAGATCGTTCAACGAGGTGTTTGCAGGCGTAGGTGTAGGGGTGGGTGTCGGGGTTGGGGCAGGCGTTGGCGTGGGTGTAGGTGTCGGCGTCGGAGTGGGTGTCGGAACCGGCGTTGGCGTGCTGCTCACACCGCCGCCACTACCGCCGCCGCACGAGGCCAGCAGGAGGGCAAGCGTCGTGGTGGCCGTTGCGGCGAAAATCTTGCGGTTCACGGTTGCCCCAGTTTCTGGTCCGAATCCCTGTATTCGAACACCAATTCGGATGAAGAAATAGCCGGAAGCGATGATAATCGCGAACGTCTATTTGGCTCAATTATGTAATCTTTGTCACATTCTCAAAGGCTTGTTGAGATGGAAACGGGGCCGAAGAACAAATGCCCACCCCCTGCCCCTCCCGCCTGCGGGAGGGGGGAAGTGGTCGTGCTCAGTTCTTCTTGCCGAAGAGGGCGCCCTGGACGCTGAGCGTGGTGTCGGTGGTGCCGTTTAGGAAGAAGGTGTAGCCGGCCTCGACCCCGCGCGGGCCGAAGAAGGCACCGCTGAACGCGCCCGATGCGTTGCTTCCCGACAGCGTGCCGGTGAAGCCCGGGCCGGAACTGCTGATCGTGCCGGTGCCGTCGTAGTTGCCGATCTGGGTCACGGTCGAACTGCCGGGCAGCTTTCCGGCAAGGGCGAGGCTGGTGTTGACCGAATTGCTGCCGAAGTTGGCCGAGAACGTGCCGGTGGACTCTCCAAACAGGACATAGGGTTGCCCGTTCCTGGCCGCGAGCCCTACGACTTGCGTGGAATAGGTGGCGCTGCCGCTGCGCGGAACGTCGGACGCCTGCGTGGGCACGCCGCCGACCAGACCGTAGCTCCGTTCTGCGCCCGGCTGGAAATGCGTCCAGTTTCCGAGCAGGGTATAGCTGAGCTTGACGCCGTTCACGCTGGGACTGGAGATGGACAGGACATCGAGGTTGCCGTTGCCGCTGGGCTTCTGCCAGGTGACCGTGGTATCGTTCTCCTGGGTCACGTTGGCCGGGGTGAATTCGACGACAAGGCCGCTGCCGTTGTTGAGATTATAGGTATCGGTCGCCGCGAAATACTTGATCTCCACGCCCTGGCCGAAAGCAAGCGTGCTTTCGTTCCTGAGTTCCGGGCCGACGGGTACACCGGTGATACCGCCCGACTGGAAGGTCTGGTCGCCGGTCAATTCAGCGAGCGTCTTGTAGGTGACCGGCGGAGGCGTGGATGCCATGCCGCCGCCATCGCCGCCACCGCATGAGGCCAGCAGGGTTGCGAGCGAAAGCGTGACGGTAGCGTTGCGCAGCGTTGTGATCATGTTGCCCTCTGTTGCTGCCCGAATCTCCATTCCGGGCAACCTGATGACAAGAACTAGAAGCAAACCCTTACGGGTGCGAACGTAAAGGCGGGGCAAACATGTGATTTTGATCACAATCCCTGCGTGCGCAAAGGTGCATGATGGTCATGCTGGGCCGAATTTCGTCGGTAAACTACGTAACTTTGTCGAAACCATACAATCGCGCGTGACGAAACTTTGCTACGGCCTGCTAACCAAAGTTAGGGTTTCAGGGCCACCAAGCATGAGCGCCGACACTACAGTTCCAGCCAATCCGCCTGCGCAGAGCCTGTTCTGCCGCAGCGCGAGCGCGCGCGAGGACCGCCCGGCAATTTCGATGCGGGTGCGGGAAAGCTTTGCAGCCTATTTCGCGGCCGACTTCGCAGCGGCAATGACCGAGCATCGGCACGAGAACGACCAGATCGCCCCAACGGCGGCGTAAGACCTTTCTACATCGCCAGCGCCATGTGGCCGGGCTCACCCAGCCAGCGTGCATCGAGATTCCAGACGCGGGCGATGACCTCTTGCGAGAGAGCATCTCGCGGCTTGCCCTGTGCGGCGACGCGGCCGCCATCGAGCACGACGACGTGATCGGCGTGGTTCATCGCCAGGGCGAGATCGTGGACGACGAGTACGACTCCCCGGCCCTCTTCCGCACGCCCGCGCAAGGTGCAGATCAAGGCCTGCTGGTGGGCAAGATCGAGCGCGGCCAGCGGTTCGTCCGCGAGAATCCAGTGCGGCTGCGTGGCAAGGACGCGGGCCAGCAAAGCGCGGGCGCGCTCGCCGCCTGACAGGGTGGAAAGCGCGCGATCGGCCAGCGGTTCGAGCTGCATGGTCGTGATGGCTTGCGCGACGGCTTCGGCATCCTCTGCAGGGCTGGCGCGGTGCGGCAAGCGGCCGAGGCTGACAAGCGTGCGGACCGCGAGGTTCCACGCAACCTCACCCGATTGCGGAAGGTAGCCGATGCGGCGCGCTCGCTCCTGCGCGAGCATCTGCGCAAGCGGCTGGCTGGCAAGGGTGACGGTGCCGGTGGCAGGCTCGATCAGGCCGGCAAGCGCGGCGAGCAGCGTGGACTTGCCTGCGCCGTTCGGGCCGACAATGGCAGTGACACCGCCTGCGCGCAGTTGCGCGGTCACGCCATGCAGGCGGTGCGGGATAGAGACACCGAGTGCTTCGAGCATCATGCCAGTTCCCGCCGCAGCTTGAGGAGCAGGCGCAGGAAGAACGGGGCGCCGGCAAGGCTGAGCGCGATGCCGAGCCGCAACTCCCCGCCTTGCAGCGGAAACACCCGGCACAGGCAATCGGCGACGAGCAGCAGCAGCGCTCCGGCAAGGGCCGATGGGAGCAGGGTCGCCGAAGGGCGCTGGTCGGTGAGCGGGCGGACGAAGTGCGGGACCATCAGGCCGACGAAACCGATCATGCCGGCAACCGCGACGCCGCTGCCGACGATCAGGCCGATGGCGACGATCATCACGCCAAGCAGGCGCACAGGCTCGACCCCGAGCGAGCGGGCGGCGGCCTCACCGAGCGCCAATGCATCGAGCGCGGGGGCGGCGCGCCAGAGGGCGGCGAGGCCCAGCACGGTGAGCGGCGCGGCAAGCCGCAATTCGTGCCAGCCGCGATCGGCCAGAGCGCCCATCAGCCAGGTGACGATCTCGGACAGGGCGAAGGGATTGGGCGAGAGGCTGATGGCGAGGCTGGTCATGGCGCCGGCGAGGCTGGCGATCATCATGCCCGCCAGCGTGAACAGGGCGATGCCGCCGCTGCGCCCGGCGATCAGGGCAAGCAGGGCCATGGCTCCGGCGGCTCCGGTCAGCGCGAAGAGCGGCAGCGTGAGGGCCTGTGTTTCGTAGCCGGTGTAGAAGGAGAGGACCGCGCCAAGGGCCGCAGCGGGAGCGATGCCGAACAGGCCGGGATCAGCCAAAGGGTTGCGCAAGTAGCCTTGCATGGCTGCACCGGCGGCGCCCAGGCCGGCGCCAAGCGTCAGGGCGAGGAGCGCGCGGGGCAGGCGCAGTTCCATGAGGATCGCGGTGGCGTTGGGGACCGGGGGGCCGAACGGGTCAATCCACACCTGTCCGGCGAGGAGCGAGAGCGGGAGGGCGAGCGCGAGGGCGGCTGTGAGAACGATGACGGGGCGGGTCATCGCGAGTGCCCCTCCACCATCTGCGATGGTCCCCCTCCCCGTGCCGGGGAGGAATTGCGGACTTCCGCCAAGCGCTGGGCGGCGGCGATCAGGGTGGGGCCGCCGCAGTATAGGAGTTTGGGATTCAGGGTGGCGCGGCGGGTCTTGTTCAGCGCCTTGAGGGCGGGGTGACTGAGGACGCGGTCATCGCCTTTTCCGGTTTCGGCGGTCTGCCCGGCGACGAGGATCAGTTCTGGCGGGTCGGCGAGCATCTTCTCGAGCGGGAGGAGATCGGCTTGGCCAAGACCGCGCGCGGCGGCGAAATTGGTGTAGCCGGTGCTGCGCAGGAGGTCGACGATGAGGGTGCCGTCGCCGGGGACCATGCCGCCCGACTGCCAGACGACGGTTTCGATCGGGCGCGCTCCGGCTGGCGGGGCAGCGGCGGCGAGTGCGGCGTCGATGCGGGCGATCAGCGCCTCGCCGCGATCCGGGTGTCCGGACAGCGCGGCGATCTGGCGGATCTGGTCGCGGCTGGCCTCGATGGTGCTGGCCATGCCCAGTGTTTCAAGCCGCAGGCCGAGGCGCTGGTAGGCGCTGGCGGTGGCGGGATCGATGAACGTGCTGCCAAGGACGAGATCGGGCTTGAGGGCGAGGACTTCCTCGACCGTGCCACGCGTTGCGGGCAGCGCGCTGGCGAGGCGCGCGTCCATCGAGGCGGAGCGCGGGTCCTTGCTGTAGTGCGAGATGGCGAGGATCTGCGCCGGGTCGGCAACTTCGGCGAGGATTGCGTCGGTGCAGGGATTGAGGCTGACGATGGTGGGGTGCGCGGTCGCGCGAGATCCGGGAGTGGCCTTGCCTTGGGGGATGCAGCTGGCGGTAAGGGACGCTGCGAGCAAGACCACCCCCCGGCCCCATCCTCGGGCGAGGATGGGGCGAAGAGCTTTTGCTTGTGGCGCAAGCCGTTGCATCAGTACCGCGCGCGAATGCCTATGTAGGCAGAGCGTCCCCAGGTGCCGTAATCGGCGACGGTCTGGTAGTTTACGTCGAACACGTTCTCGACACGGCCGTAGAGCTCTACCTTCTCGGTAAGGGGGAAGCTCGCGCGCACGGTGGTCAGCGCGTAGCCATCGAGGCGGCGGGTGTTCGACGCGTTGTCAAAGCTGTCTCCCACGAGGCGCAGATCGGCACCGAGGGTGAGGCCTGCGAGCGGAGATGTCCAGTCGCTCGACAGGGTCAGCGCATGAGCCGGACGACGGGCGAGATCCTTGCCGAAGTTCGCGGTGCCGCGCGTGCGGTTCTCGGTTTCGAGATAGGTGTAGGCGGCCTGCAGGTGCAGCGTATCGGTAGGGCGGGCGCCGAGTTCGGCTTCGACGCCCTGCGCGCGGGCGAGCCCGACATTGTCGTAGAGGCCGAAGGGCCGCGTGGCGCAAGCGTTGAGGCTGGCGCACGAGACGAAGGTGATCAGGTTGCGGCTGTCGCGGCGGAACACGGTAACGGCCGCGTGGAGCTGGCCATAAGGAACGCCCCATTCGAGGCCGGCGTCGTAGCTCTTGCTGCGTTCGGGGTTGAGCGCGGCGTTGCCGTAGTTCGAAAGCAACTGATAGAGCGTAGGGGCCTTGAAGCCTTCGCCGTAGCTGGCGCGCAAGCGGAGGTTTTCGACCAGTTCGAACGAACCGTTGGCGCCGAAGGTCCATGCCGTGCCGAAGCGGCTGTGGTCGTCGACGCGAACGCCGGCGGCGAGGCTGGCGCGATCAGTGCTCCAGCCGAGCAGTGCGTGGCCGCTGGTGAGGTTGGCCTTGGCCTCGGCGTCGAACGTGCTGGAGAAGCGGGTCCATTCGCTGTCGCCGCCGAAATCGAGGGTGAAGCTGGCCGGAAGGTTGAGGCGGCCGGTCAGGTCGACGCGCTCCGAGCGGCCCTTGTAGCCGTAGGACGGATCGGTGCCGAAGGTCGGATCATAGTAGTCGCGCTTGGTGTCGGACAGGGCGAAGCCGGTGTTCAGCGTGAGGTTGCTGCCAGTGTAACGCAGGCCGACGCGGCCCGAGGCCTGGCGGGTGGTCTGGTATTCCGGGGTATCGCCGAACACGAGGTAGGTCGGCGGGCCGAAACCGTCGATGTCGGTACGGGTATCGGCGTAGCGGGCGGTGGCGACGATCGCGAGGTCCTGCGAGAGGTTGACGCGGCCCCGGCCCCCGACGCGCCACTGGCGGAAGCCGTCGGGCTCTGTGCCGACCGCTGCTGACGAGACGCCATCGCTGCGGCTATAGCCGCCGTTGAGGGTAAGCGCGCCGAAGTCTGACGAGATACCGGCAGCGGCATCGGCAAGGTAGCTGTCGTTGGCGCCGAGTTCGGCGCTGGCTTCGATGCCATTCAGGTCACGCGACTGGACGGCGATGACGCCGCCAATGGCCGCGCTGCCCCAGACGATCGAGTTGGAACCGCGCAGGACGTCGATGCGCTCGATGCCGCCGGGAGTCAGGGTGCCGAAGTCAAAGCCGCCCGAGGGGGCCGAGACGTCTTCGAGGCGGACGCCATCGACGAGGACGAGGACTTGCTCTGCGTCCGAGCCGCGCAGGCGCACGCCGGTGAAGCTGCCGGGGCCGCCGTTGCGGGTGATGGTCAGGCCGGGGACGCGTTCGAGAACGCGGGTGATGTCGGGGCCCTGGATCGACTGGATTTCGTCGGCGGTGATGACGGTGACGGGCTGGCCGGTCTTGCTCAGGGCAGTTTCGCTGCCGGTGGCGATGACGGTGATGGATGCCGGATCAACCTTGTAGTCTGCGACGACGACATCATCGGCGCCTTGTGCAAAGGCAGGCACGGCAAAAGCGCCAAAAAATACGGGGGCAGAAACGGAAAGCAGGTACTTCTTCACAGGACGCAACTCCGGCCACGAACGGTTGATGCCGTCCATGGCGAGAGGTGCGCTGGGCCATGAATCTGGCGCGCCTCGTCGCGTGCGCCCGGTTCACCCCGCCCGGCCGCGGAACGACTACCATCGGCAGGTTTCCTGGCTCCCGGGTCATCGCTCGCTGCCCGCCTTCCCAGCGCCGGGGATCGAATCCGGCACCAGTGGCATCACTGGACAGCGCGCTCTCCGGTTACAGTTGCGGGGGCAGCGCCGGATTCAAACCGGCTTCCCTCTTAGCCCGTATTACCGGGCACCGTTGGCGTCGGCGCGGGGAACTAGCGGGAACTTTGCTGCGCTGCAAGAGGAACTACGTACTTCGGGGCAGGTTTGCTGCCCAATTCATTCTCACGCAAAGCCGCAAAGACGCGAAGATGCCGCGCAGGTTTGATAGGACAGCCATCACCTCCTGCGGCGATTATCCAAGAGCATTGCCTGCGGCCGCGCACGACCCCTTTGCGTCTTCGCGTCTTTGCGTGAGGTTTTCCGATTTGAGCGCTAGGCCGTGAGCTTGCCAGTTAACCGGATCGCAGGAGCTTGTGCCGCATCGGGACAGCGGGAAAAGCGGCCGTGCGCGAGGGCGCGCAAAAGGTTAGCGCAATTGAGGATTTTCAGGATTCTGCCCAGCCCCATGCCTCTCGAGCTTGCCTATCGCCCGATCGAACTGCCCGGCGTGGCAGCGACGGCTAATGGCGAGCTGCGCCCGCGCGATTTTGCGGCGCGTATCCGGCGGCGGGACATGCGCTCGATCCGCAAGGCCTTGCGCGCGCCTTCGCTGCTGCGGCAGCGGCTGGGCGGCGTGGCGATGTTCGGCGTGCTGGGGCTGCTGCTCGGGCCGACCGGGTGGGGCGAGCCGGGCGGGGTACAGGCGGCGGTGGCGCGATCCCAGATGGCGGGGCTGCAGCCGTTCGAGCGTGGGGGTGACAGCTTTCCGGGTTCGGCGTTCTATTGGCTCGATACCAGCGACAGCGGGTTGATTGCGCCGACGGAAGCGCAGGCGAAATGGGACCGGAGCCATTCGGATGCCGAGATCCTGTCGGCGCGTCCAGTCTCGGCGGCGGGATCGAGCGAGGATCGCTGGCGGGCGCTGCAGTGCCTGACTTCGGCGATCTATTACGAAGCGGCGAGCGAGCCTGATGCGGGGCAACGCGCGGTGGCGCAGGTGGTGCTGAACCGCGTGGCGCATCCGGCCTGGCCAAACACGGTGTGCGGCGTGGTCTATCAGGGATCGGAGCGGCCGGGGTGCCAGTTCTCGTTCGCCTGCGACGGTTCGCTGGCGCGCAAGCCGATGAAGGCGTTCTGGGACCGCGCGCGGCGCGTGGCTGCCGATGCGCTGGCGGGATACGTCTATGCGCCGGTGGGGCTGGCGACGCATTACCATACCACGGCAGTGCATCCCTACTGGGCGCCGAGCTTATCGTTCATCGGCACGATCGGGGCGCACCGCTTCTATCGCTGGGCCGGCGCTGCAGGGCGTCCGGCGGCGTTTACGGCGCGGTACTTCGGCGGCGAGCCGCTGGCCGCGCCGCATCCGCGCACATGGACGCCCTCGCCTGTCGACATTGCCGATCCACTGGCGCTGGAGAAGGCGTTCGAGGAAGGGCGGATCGTGGCGCCAGTTGCTGCGGCGACGGTTGCTCCGGTGGCGGCGGTCCCGCAGGCTGCGGCGCAGCAGAGCCTTGTCCGGCCGCAGGTGCTGCCAGGCGTGAAGGCGGGTGCGACCAGCGCGCCGGTTTCCGGCAGCGGTTCGGTGCTGCCGGGGTATGAGAACGCCAACAAGTGGATTGCGCAGCCGGGGGCTTGAGAGCTTCCAAGCCTTGGAATGGTTCACGCAGAGGCGCGGAGGAAGAAGCGAGACGCGGAGGAGCGTCGCGCGCGAACCGATGTGCCGGTCTTCAAATGGGAACCGGGAAGCGGCTTTGCCGCAGCTATCTTCTCTGCGTGTCCTTTTTCTCCTCTGCGTCTCTGCGTGAGCAATTCAACGCTCACAGCCTGCACACACCCCTCCACCACCCGCTTCGCGGGCGGTCCCCATCCCCGTTTGTCCTGCGGAGAAACGGGGAGGGTCTGGTTGCGTGTTCTCAATCCGTCGCAAAACCGTTTCAGGACGGATGGTTATTCGTTCCTTTACCGTGTCGTCACACACACTCTTAGCGCTGGTGGGTCTAGGGCGGGGTCGTGGAGAACGGCACCGATTGTCCCCGGCGCCGTCAGAGAGTTGAGGCACCATGCTGCGTTTTGCGCCCCGTTACGGCATCATTTCCCCCTGTCTTTCGCGAAAGATCCAGGCGCGGCACCTGCGGGCGGTAAACGATAATGGGGCAGGCTCAGGGCCAGGCTCGATCTGTCAGGACGAGGCGCTCGATACCGCATTGCGGCTGTTTGCGGCGCATGGCTTCTCGGCGGCGGCTCGCGCACGAGATGCTGCGGTCATTGCAGAACGCAGCGGCGAGCCGGGCCGCGTGGAATTCTGGGTCGAGGTCTGCGCGACGCTCGACCGGCGGATGGCGCGCGACTTCCTGAAGCGCAAGCGCAGCTGATCTGCACCCGGGTTTGCGGAGAGGAAAAGCAAAAGGGTAGCCCCGGTGGAAACGCCGGGGCTTTTTTGCTGCAGATTGCTTGCGTATTGCCTTATAAATCTTCGGCCCGATGACCGACTGTCGGGCAGTTTCCAAGCCATCTTGCTATTGCGAACTGATATCACAAAAACCCCGGATATAGCGGGTTTTCGCGGTTGCATTCGTCTGCGCACGGGCCTAGGGCGCGAGTCATTCTGCCAGAACCTTCCTGTCTCGCGGGGCACGGGAGGGACCTGGGCGAAAGCTCTGCTGGCATTTGTATGCTTGTCCCCGCGAACGGGAAAGGACCGTAGAGCATGGCACGCAAGAAGATCGCGCTTATCGGCGCAGGCAACATCGGGGGCACCCTCGCCCACCTCGCCGCCCAGAAGGAACTGGGTGACATCGTCCTGTTCGACGTGGTCGAAGGCGTGCCGCAGGGCAAGGCGCTCGACCTGTCGCAGTGCGGCCCGGTCGAAGGCTTCGACGCCAAGATCACCGGCACCAACGACTATGCCGACATTGCCGGCGCCGACGTGATCATCGTGACCGCCGGTGTTGCCCGCAAGCCCGGCATGAGCCGCGATGACCTGCTCGGCATCAACCTCAAGGTGATGAAGGCCGTCGGCGAAGGCATCCGCGACAACGCGCCCGACGCTTTCGTCATCTGCATCACCAACCCGCTCGACGCGATGGTGTGGGCGCTGCGCGAATTCTCCGGCCTTCCGCACAACAAGGTCGTCGGCATGGCCGGCGTGCTCGACTCGGCACGCTTCAGCACGTTCCTGGCATGGGAATTCGGCGTCTCGATCCGCGACGTGAACACCTTCGTGCTCGGCGGCCACGGCGACACCATGGTGCCCGTCACCCAGTATTCGACCGTCAACGGCATTCCGGTGCCCGACCTCGTCAAGATGGGCCTGTCGACGCAGGAAAAGATCGACGCGATCGTGCAGCGCACGCGTTCGGGCGGCGGCGAGATTGTCGGCCTGCTCAAGACCGGCTCGGCGTTCTACGCACCGGCCGCCTCGGGCATCGCCATGGCCGAAGCTTACCTCAACGACCAGAAGCGCATCCTGCCTTGCGCTGCCTACGTCGATGGCCAGTACGGCGTTGACGGCCTCTATGTCGGCGTGCCGGTGATGATCGGTGCGAACGGCGTGGAGCAGGTGATCGAGATCGAACTCGACGCCGAAGCCAAGTCGAACCTCCAGGTCTCGGTCGACGCGGTCAAGGAACTGCTGGAAGCCTGCAAGGGCATCGACAACTCGCTGGCTTGAGCTGACACGGATCTGCGCCCTCGCCTGAGCGGGGGCGCAAGCGCCTGACGTTCCGGAGTAATTGATGTCCATTCTCGTCGACAAGAACACCAAGGTCATCACGCAGGGGATGACCGGCAAGACCGGCAGCTTCCACACGCAGGCCGCGCTTGATTACGGCACGCGGATGGTTGGCGGCGTGACGCCCGGCAAGGGCGGCACCACGCACATCGGCCTGCCGCAGTTCGACACCGTGGCCGAAGCCAAGGCCGTGACCGGCGCAACCGCTTCGTGCGTCTATGTGCCGCCTTCGGGCTGCGCCGACGCAATCCTCGAGGCGATCGATGCCGAGATGGAACTGATCGTGGCGATCACCGAGGGCGTTCCCGTGCTCGACATGGTCAAGGTCAAGCGCGCGCTGTCGGGTTCGAAGAGCCGCCTGATCGGTCCGAACTGCCCCGGCGTGCTCACGCCCAACCAGTGCAAGATCGGCATCATGCCCGGTTCGATCTTCAAGGAAGGCTCGGTCGGCGTGGTCTCGCGCTCGGGCACGCTGACCTATGAAGCGGTGTTCCAGACCTCGGCCATCGGCCTTGGCCAGACCACCGCTGTCGGCATCGGCGGCGACCCGGTCAACGGCACCAACTTCATCGACGTGCTCGAACTGTTCCTGGCTGACGAGGCGACCAAGTCGATCATCATGATCGGCGAGATCGGCGGCGACGCCGAGGAGCAGGCCGCGCAGTTCCTGATCGACGAGGCCAAGCGTGGCCGCAAGAAGCCGATGGCCGGCTTCATCGCGGGCCGCACCGCGCCTCCGGGCCGCCGCATGGGCCACGCCGGCGCCATCGTCTCGGGCGGCAAGGGCGATGCCGAAAGCAAGATCGCGGCGATGGAAGCCGCCGGCATCAAGGTCTCCGCCTCGCCCAGCCTGCTGGGTGAGACGCTGGCCGAAGTGCTGAAGGGCTGACGTCAAAAGCTACCGCCCGGATAGGCAACCTTGCGTAAGGGGCCACCGGGCGGATGCTTGAAGTTTTTCAGGTAGGCCCCCGCAACGGAAGCGGCCTGCCGTCGTTACGGATTTTTGCGCAAGCCTTGCGAGGTGCGCGCTGGAAGGGTCGGCTCTGCGAGAGTGGAGCGGAAAATGTCCGAAGCCCCCAACCTCCCCGGGGGGACCAGGAGTTGATGATGGGTTCTGAACTGCACGATTTCGACGTGGATCCGGCTCAGGAAGGTCCGCAGCCCGGTCCTTCGTGGGCGAACAAGCGCTGGCCGATCACCGATGCCGCGGCAGGCGACGACCTGACCCAGGCGATGGACCCGATGGCGCTGAAACTCGTCATCGAGAAGGCCGCCAAGAAGGGCGGCGTCGCGCTCGACGAAGCGGCGCTGCAGCAGGCCGCGATGGATTCGATCCGCGCGATGATGCTGATCCGCACCTATCGCGTGCGCGGGCATCTGGCGGCCGATCTCGACCCGCTTGGCCTTGCCCGCCAGAAGCTCCCGGCCGATATTTCGCCCGAGTACCATGGCTTTACCGCCGCAGACATGACCCGCAAGGTCTATCTGGGTGGTGCGCTCGGCCTTGAATGGGCGACCGTCAATGAACTCGTCGCGATCCTGCGCGCAAACTACTGCGGGCACATCGGCTTCGAATACATGCACATCGCCGACGTGGAGGAGCGCCGCTTCATCCAGGATCGCATCGAAGGCGGCGACAAGTCGGTCGACTTCACCCCCAACGGCAAGAAGGCGATCCTCGCCGCCGTGGTGCGCGGCGAGCAGTACGAGAAGTTCCTTGGCAAGAAGTACGTCGGCACAAAGCGCTTCGGCCTCGACGGCGGTGAATCGATGATCCCGGCCCTGGAAGCGGTGATCAAGTACGGCGGCCAGCTGGGCGTCAAGGAAATCGTCTACGGCATGGCCCACCGCGGCCGCCTGAACGTCCTCGCCAACGTGATGGCCAAGCCCTACCGCGTGATCTTCCACGAATTCTCGGGTGGCTCGGCCAACCCTGAGGACGTCGGCGGTTCGGGCGACGTGAAGTACCACCTTGGAACCTCGACCGACCGCGAGTTCGACGGGACCAAGGTGCACATGAGCCTTGTGCCCAACCCGTCGCACCTCGAAACGGTCGACCCGATCGTGCTCGGCAAGGTGCGTGCGCAGCAGGTGTTCCGCGACGATATCGGTGACGACGTGGGGCCTAACGCGCGCCACAAGCAGGTGCTGCCCGTTCTGATCCACGGTGACGCGGCCTTTGCCGGCCAGGGCATCGTGTGGGAGTGCTTCGGCCTTTCGGGTGTGCGCGGCTACAACACCGGTGGCTGCATCCACTTCATCATCAACAACCAGATCGGCTTCACCACCTCGCCCCAGTTCTCGCGCGGGTCTCCCTACCCGTCGGACGTGGCCAAGGGCGTGCAGGCACCGATCCTGCACGTGAACGGCGACGATCCCGAAGCGGTGACCTTCGCCTGCAAGCTGGCGATCGACTACCGTCAGAAGTTCGGCCGCGACATCGTGGTCGACATGTGGTGCTATCGTCGCTTCGGCCACAACGAGGGCGACGAGCCTTCGTTCACCCAGCCGCTGATGTACGCCAAGATCCGTCAGCACCCGGGCGTCAGCGACATCTACGCCAAGCGCCTTGTCGGCGAAGGCGTGATCGATGCCAACTACAAGGGCGAGATCGAGAGCCACTTCGTGGCGACGCTCGAGACCGAGTTCGAGGCGGCCAAGGGCTACAAGGCCAATGAAGCCGACTGGTTCGGCGGCCGCTGGTCGGGCTTCAACAAGCCGGCCGACCCTGTGACCGCGCGCCGCAACGTCGGCACCGGCATCGACCAGAAGCTGTTCGACAGCCTCGGCCGCACGCTGACCACCGTGCCCGAGGACCTCACCGTCCACAAGACGCTGGGTCGCGTGATCGATGCAAAGCGCGAGATGTTCAGCTCGGGCCAGGGCTTTGACTGGGCGACCGGTGAAGCGCTGGCGTTCGGCAGCCTCGTGTCCGAGGGCTATGGCGTGCGTCTGTCCGGACAGGACTGCGGCCGCGGCACCTTCAGCCAGCGTCACGCGGTGTGGGTCGACCAGAAGGACGAACGCAAGTACGTGCCGCTCAAGACGCTGCCGCACGGCACGTTCGAGGTGCTGGATTCGACGCTTTCGGAATATGGCGTGCTCGGCTTCGAGTATGGCTATGCCAGCGCGGACCCCAAGAGCCTTGTGCTGTGGGAAGCGCAGTTCGGCGACTTCGCCAACGGCGCACAGATCGTTATCGACCAGTACATCGCCGCATCCGAAGCGAAGTGGCTGCGCGCCAATGGCCTCGTCATGCTGCTGCCGCACGGGTACGAAGGACAGGGTCCGGAGCATTCCTCGGCACGCATGGAGCGCTATCTGCAGCTTTGCGCCGAAGACAACATCCAGGTGTGCAACATCACCACGCCGGCCAACTACTTCCACGTGCTGCGCCGGCAGATGCACCGCCCGTTCCGCAAGCCGCTGATCATAATGACGCCCAAGAGCCTGCTGCGCCACCCGTTGGCAAAGTCGGTCGCTTCGGACTTCGTGGGCGAAAGCCACTTCATGCGCATCCTGTCGGACATCAATCCGGCAGCGGACAAGGACACCCGCAAGGTCATCCTGTGTTCGGGCAAGGTCGCCTATGACCTGATCGAAGCGCGCGATGCGGCGGGCATCACCGATACGCAGATCATCCGCCTCGAACAGCTCTACCCCTTCCCCGGCGAGCCGCTGGCCCTGCGCCTTTCGCGCATGCCGAACCTCGAGGAAGTGGTGTGGTGCCAGGAGGAGCCACGCAACAACGGTTCGTGGTTCTTTGTCGAGCCGATGATCGAGGAATCGCTCAAGGCCGCCAAGAGCAAGGTGGCCCGTCCGCGCTATGCCGGTCGCGCCGCAGCGGCATCGCCAGCCACGGGCCTCGCCAGCCGTCACGCCAGCGAGCAGGGCGCGCTGGTTGCCGATGCGCTGGGCCTTTCGGTACGCGGCGAGATCCGTCGCCAGAAGAAGCACTGATTTTCCTTCTCCCCGAGGAACATGTATTATGTCGATTGAAGTGAAGGTTCCGACGCTGGGTGAAAGCGTCAGCGAAGCAACCGTTGGCCAGTGGCTGAAGAAGCCCGGCGAAGCCGTGGCGCTGGACGAGCCGATCGTCAGCCTCGAGACCGACAAGGTCGCGGTCGAAGTGCCGGCTCCGGCGGCAGGCGTGCTCGGCGCGCTGGTGGCCAATGAGGGCGACACGGTTTCGGTCGGCGCGCTGCTTGCGCTGATCGAGGACGGCGTGGTTGTTGCGGGCGCACAGGCCCCGGCCCCGCGCACCGAGGCGCCGGTTGCGCCTGCCTCGGCATCGGAAGCCCCTGCCGCTGCTGCGGCTCCTTCGGGTGACGCCGCCGCGCTCTCGCCCGCCGTGCGCCGTGCGGTGCTGGAATATGGCATCGACCCGTCGACCGTGAAGGGCACCGGCAAGGACGGTCGCCTGACCAAGGAAGACGTGATGGCCGCCGCTGCGGCCAAGCAGGCCTCCCCTGCTCCGGCGGTTTCGGCTCCGGCCGCTGCGCCTGTCGCTGCGGCTCCGGCTGGCGGTCGCAACGAGGAGCGGGTGAAGATGACGCGCCTGCGCCAGACCATCGCCAAGCGCCTCAAGAGCGCGCAGGAAACCGCTGCCCTGCTGACCACGTTCAACGACGTGGACATGACCGCGGTGATGGAAGCGCGCGCCAAGTACAAGGACGTGTTCGAGAAGAAGCACGGCGTAAAGCTGGGCCTGATGTCGTTCTTCGCCAAGGCCTCGGTTCTGGCACTGAAGGACATCCCCTCGGTCAACGCGCAGATCCAAGGCGACGAGATCGTCTACTTCGACTATGTCGACATCTCGGTGGCGGTTTCGGCCCCGAATGGCCTCGTCGTGCCGGTGGTGCGCGATGTCGACAAGCGGAGCTTTGCCGACATCGAGAAGGCGATTGCCAATTACGGCAAGGCGGCGCGCGACGGCACGCTGACCATGGCCGACATGGCTGGCGGCACTTTCACCATCTCCAACGGCGGCGTGTTCGGCGGGCTTATGTCGACCCCGATCATCAACCCGCCGCAGTCGGCCGTGCTCGGCTTGCACCGCATCGAGGACCGCCCGGTCGTCCGCAATGGCGAGATCGTGGTGCGCCCGATGATGTACATCGCGCTGTCCTATGACCACCGTATCATCGACGGTCGCGAGGCAGTGACGGCACTGAAGACGATCAAGGAAGCGATCGAGGACCCGACCCGCCTGCTGATCGATCTTTGAGCGGACAGTACGGAACTGACTTGAATCTGAAGCCGTTCGTGCTGAGCTTGGCGCAGCACGAACGCGCAATGGAGCCGGAAAATGGCTGAATACGATTACGACGTCCTTGTCATCGGTGGTGGCCCCGGCGGTTATGTCGCGGCGATCCGCGCGGCGCAGCTGGGCCTCAAGACCGCCTGTGCCGAAGGGCGCGAGACGCTGGGCGGAACCTGCCTCAACGTCGGTTGCATTCCCTCCAAGGCGCTGCTGCACGGCTCGGAGAAGTTCGACGAGGCGCGGAACGGCACGTTCGCCAGCTATGGCATCAAGACCGGCGCGGTCGAGCTCGATCTGGATGCGATGCAGGCGCAGAAGGCGGATTCGGTGAAGGGCCTGACCGGCGGCATCGAATTCCTGTTCAAGAAGAACAAGGTGACCTGGCTCAAGGGCTACGCTGCGTTCGAGGACGCGCACAGCGTGACCGTGGCTGGCCAGAAGGTTACCGCGAAGAACATCGTGATCGCCACCGGTTCGAGCGTGACGCCGCTGCCCGGCGTGACTGTCGACAACGATGCTGGCGTGATCGTCGACAGCACCGGCGCGCTGGCGCTGAACCGCGTACCGAACCACATGGTGGTCATCGGTGGCGGCGTGATCGGGCTCGAGCTTGGTTCGGTGTGGCGCCGCCTTGGCGCGAAGGTCACGGTCGTCGAATTCCTCGACCAGTTGCTGCCCGGCATGGACGGCGACGTGCGCAAGGAAGCGGCCAAGATCTTCAAGAAGCAGGGCATGGACATCAAGCTCGGCACGAAGGTGACCGGCGTTGCAGTGGAAGGCGGAAAGGCCACGCTGACGGTTGAACCTGCAAAGGGCGGCGAGGCTGCGACCATCGAGGCTGACTGCGTGCTGGTGGCAATCGGGCGTCGGCCCAATGTCGACGGCCTCGGCCTCGACAAGATCGGGCTCGAACTGAACGCGCGCGGTCAGATCGAAACCGACCACGACTTTGCCACCAAGGTCCCGGGCGTTTGGGCCGTGGGCGACGTGATTCCGGGCCCGATGCTGGCGCATAAGGCCGAGGACGAAGGCATTGCCGTGGCCGAGAACATCGCCGGGCTCACCGGAATCGTGAACCATGACGTGATTCCCGGCGTAGTGTACACGATGCCTGAATTCGCCGGTGTCGGTCTTACGGAAGAGGCCGCGAAGGAAAAAGGCGAGATCAAGGTCGGCAAGTTCCCGATGCTCGCCAACAGCCGCGCCAAGACCAACCATGAGCCGGACGGCTTCGTGAAGGTGATCTCCGACGCCAAGACCGACCGCGTTCTGGGCGTGTGGTGCATTGCCTCGGTTGCCGGCACGATGATTGCGCAGGCGGCACAGGCGATGGAATTCGGCGCGACCAGCGAAGACATTGCCTATACCTGCCACGCGCACCCGACCCATTCGGAAGCGCTCAAAGAAGCGGCGATGGCGGTGACGGGCAAGCCGATCCACATGTGATCGGACTCACCTCAGCGAATACGGGGGCCGTCCTTCGGGGCGGCCCTTTTCGTTTGGGTCAGAAGCACTTGGCGTTGCGGCGTGACATTTGCCCCCCGCCCTGCTAGCGGCCAAGCGGAATAAGGAAAGCAAACGAATAACATGGCAGGTTACAAGGAACCCGGTCTTGGCGACCGTCGCGATGCTTCGGCACAGGCACGCGCCAAGGCTATCGAGGCGATGAAGGCCAAGGCGAAGGCGCCGGTGGACCCGGCAGTGCTAGCCGAGAAGATCGCCCGCGCCGAGGCCAAGGAAAAGGCCGAAGCGGAAAAGCGCGAGGCGGCTCGCCTCAAGCGCGAGGAAGAGAAGGCCGAGAAAGCCCGGCGCGCTGCCGAACAGGCCAACGCGCCTGCACCGCCCAGCCCGGAAGAATTGGCCGCTGCACAGAAGGCAGCACGCGATGCCCGGTATGCCGCCCGCAAGGCGCGGAAGAAGTAGGCGTTGGACGCCACCCTCCCGGTTCAGGGAACCTCGCCTGCAGCCCGTCCCCCGATGTGGGAGCTCGAAGATGGTGACGAACTGATCGACACCTGCCGCGTGCCCGATGGCGCGAGGCTGCGGCTGGTACGCAATGGCGAGGACTTCGTCATCCTGCTCGACCGCAACGAATTGATGAGCACCGACGTCTGCGCTTCGGAAGTGCAGCTGGCGGAAATGACCTGCGCGCGCCTTGTCGGCCGTGACGATCTGCAGATGCTGATCGGTGGCTACGGATTGGGCTTCACCTTGCGGGCAGCACTTGCCGTGCTCGGTCCCAAGGCTGGCGTCACCGTGGCCGAGATCGTGCCGGAAATCGTTGCGTGGGCGCTTGGTCCGATGGCGCAGCTGACCGCCGGCTGCCTTGATGATCCGCGCGTGCAGCTGGTGCACGATGACGTGGCCATGCTGATCGATTCCGCGCGTGGTGGCTACGATGCGATCCTGCTCGATGTCGACAACGGCCCCGAAGGGCTGACGCGCATGATAAACGGGTGGCTCTATTCGCCCGACGGACTGGAAGCGGCATCCCGCGCGCTGCGGCCGGGCGGCATCCTTGCAGTGTGGTCTGCCTTCGAAGACCCGGCTTTCGTCGAACTGCTGGAGCAGGCGGGCTTTACCGTTGACGTGGCCAGCGTCGATGCCGGCGAAGAGCCGCGCGAAGGGCGCAAGCCGCTGCATCACGTGATCTTCTTCGCGACGAAAGCCTGAAGCTTTCGTTTGTGCCCTGCGGCCTGTGACGGTAACCGCAGGGTTTGAATCGAAGGAGTGCCACGATGGCCATCAAGCTGACCCTGACCGAAGACGAGACCGAAATCCTGATCGATGCTCTGGAAGCCGATCTCGAGGGCTATGTCGAAGCGGCGAAGGAAGCGCGCGGCAACAACAACCGCGAGGACGTCAAGACTTTCACCGAAGCAGCGACGCGCATCCAGGAGCTGAAGGGCAAGTTGGAAGCTCTGCTGGGCCAGTGAGGCCCGCATGCCCTCCCCGTTGCCCAACGCCGACCTTTCGGCACTGATCGGCCTGCTCGATCTTGTCGGCATTGCCGTTTTCGCCCTGACCGGCGCACTGCTGGCGGCGCAGCTCAGGCAGACATTCGTGACGATGGCGTTCTTTGCGCTGGTGACGGGCGTGGGCGGCGGGTCGGTTCGCGACCTGCTGATCGGCGCGCCGGTGTTCTGGGTGCGTGATCCGTGGGTTGCGCCAGTGTGCCTGGGCGTGGCGCTGGTGGCGTGGTTCACCCCGCACCGCTGGTGGGAGCGGCCAGTGCTGGAATGGGCCGACGCGGCGGGACTTGGCGCTTATGCCGTGTTGGGCACGGCCAAGGCGCTGGCGTTCGGCGTATCGCCTGTGCCGGCCGTGCTGATGGGTGTGATCACCGGCTGTGTCGGCGGGATCATCCGCGACGTGCTGGCAGGAAGGCCCTCGATCCTGATGCGGCCCGAACTTTACGTGACGGCGGCTGCGCTTTCCGCAGGGGTCTGTGCCGGCGGCGCGGCGCTGGGACTTGATCGCGGCATAGTCTGGCCGGTGGCTGCGCTGGCCGGCTTTGCGCTCAGAGGCGCAGCGATCTGGTGGAAGCTGGGGCTGCCGGTCTATACCTCTGGGGAGCGCGAGGGCTGAGCAGGCCCACTCCCAACCCTCCCGCTTGCGGGAGGGGAGGAGCAGTATTCAGCCGATTATTTCTACGACGACCTTGCCCATGGCCTGCCGGTTTTCGAGCAGGGCGATGGCTTCGCGCCCCTGATCGAGCGTGTAGCGCTGCGAGACGCGGGGTTTGATCTTGCCCTCTTCGAGCAGCGCGAAGAGTTCCTCGACCTCGGCCTTGAAAGCGGCGGGTTCGCGGGCGGTCCATGCGCCCCAGAACACGCCGCAGACGTCGCATGATTTGAGCAAGGTGAGATTGAGCGGAAGCCTGGCGATACCTGCAGGGAAGCCGACGACGAGAAAGCGGCCTTCCCACGCGATCGCACGCAGGGCCGGTTCGGAATAATCGCCGCCGACGATATCGTAGACGATGTCCGCGCCATTCGGGCCGCACGCTGCCTTGAACTGTTCGGCCAGCGCCTTGGACTGGGCCTTGTCGAACGGCGGGCGGCCGTAGATCACGACATCGTCTGCGCCGGCGTCGCGTGCGACTTGCGCCTTTTCCTCGCTGGAGACGGCAGCGATCACCCGGGCGCCGAAGGCCTTGGCGAGTTCGACGGCGGAAAGCCCGACGCCACCCGCGGCGCCGAGGACCAGGACCGTATCACCGGCCTTGATGTGGCCGCGATCCTTGAGGCCGTGGATGGTGGTGCCGTAAGTCATCAACAACGAAGCGCCGGTGGCATAGTCGACGCCATCGGGCAGCGGGAACAGGCGCGCGACCGGGGCCACGACCTTTTCGGCCAAGCCGCCGTTGCCGATCATGGCGATGACGCGGTCTCCGACGGCCCAGCCGGTCACGCCCTCGCCCAATGCTTCAATTTCACCCGCGAGTTCGCTGCCCGGAGCGTAAGGCCGCTCGGGCTTGAACTGGTAGAGATCGCGGATCATCAGCGTGTCGGGGAAGTTGATCGAGCAGGCGTGGACGCGCACGAGCACTTCGCCCTTGCCCGGCACCGGATCGGGCAGGTCATCCATGACCAGGGTTTCGGGTCCGCCTGCAGCGTGGGTGCGCAGAGCTTTCATTTCACTTCTCCCAATAGTTGCGGATTCGATCCGCTCCGCATCAGGGAAGCAAGTTTTGCGCGGCTTGGGAAGCCCTGTTAAGCGTGCGGTTAAGCTGCCGCTACGGCATCGGTCCCGCGCGCGAGGAAGGGCAGGCTGTCGCGCATCTTCGCCTCATGCGTGGCAATGGCATCGCCGCGCGCCATGGTCAGGCCGACTTCGTCCAACCCGTTAAGCAGGCAGTGCTTGCGGAACGGATCGATCTCGAAGGTGAAGCGATCCTGGAATGGCGTCGTCACCGTCTGGGTCTCAAGATCGATCGAGACGGGATCGGTCTGCGCGACTTGCATCAGGCGGTCGATCGCCTCTTGCGGCACGACGACCGTGAGGATGCCGTTCTTGAAGGCGTTGCCTGAGAAAATGTCGGAGAAGGAGGGTGCGATCACGGCCTTCACGCCCATGTCGCCCAGCGCCCAGGCAGCGTGTTCGCGGCTTGAGCCGCAGCCGAAGTTGTCACCGGCGATCAGGATCGGCGAGCCGGAAAATTCCGCGCTGTCAAAGATGTTGTCAGGATCGGCGCGCAGGGCTTCGAACGCGCCCTTGCCGAGACCCTGACGGGTGATCGTCTTGAGCCACTTGGCAGGGATGATCACGTCGGTATCGACGTTCTTGCGGCCGAACGGGATGGCCCGTCCTTCGATCTGCTTCACCGGTTCCATGGCCGTCGCTATAGCTTGCCGGTTAGGCGATGCAATGGGCGAGATGGCGCAATATAGTTACGTGTCGGAGAGGTTGTGGATCCCGGCCTGCGCCGGGATGACGGAATTGAACTGTTCCCCGTTCCCCGTTCGTCGCTCCGGCGCAGGCCGCGGCCCATCGCCTGTGCAAACTCAGTCGGTCTCGGGCGCGTCGGCGGGCGGGGTCTTGGGTTCGGTCTTCTCTGCGCGTTCCTTGCGGCGCGACGCATAGAGCAGGGCTGCGGCCAGTGCTGCCGAGCCGATTGCCGCGCCCGCCATGGCTGCCTTGCCGGTCCAGTCCGTCTTCTTGGTCACGCTTGAGAACTCCTTGAAACGTGTAGCCAAGATTGGCCGGGCGTTCTGCGATTGCAAGGCTCAGGCGAGGAATTTCCGCAGCTTCGTCCATTCGCCAAGCTTCGCCTCATAGGTCAGCGAGGCGTGCGCCGGACTGCTGGATGGCAGCCGCAGGAGTTCGAAGGTCCCTCCCCCGGCCAGTTGCTGCGTGCCGATGCTGGCCGACTTGGCACCGTTGAAGGCGATGCATCGCAGTTGCGGGAGGGCGGCTGCAAGAGTGGCCAGCGCATTGGGCGCGACATCACGAATGGCGGTATCGAGGCTGCCCGAACGCGTGGCCGAACCGATCGAATCCCACAGGCCGATGCGATGGGCGAGCAGGGTTTCGAGGCGGCGTTCATAGTCCTGCGCGACGAGATCGACGTCGATCACTGCGCCGACCAGCCGCCAGAACTGGTTGCGCGGATTGGCGTAATAGCGCGCGGCGGCAAGGCTCGCTTCACCCGGGAGACTGCCGAGGATGAGAACCCGGGTGTGCGGATCGGCGACCGGAGCGAAAGAGGATTTGCGGGTCGTCACGCAGGCGCCGGGGCCACTCCCGCCTGCGCGGCTTCATCCTTCGCGGGCGTGCCGCAGGTCATGCAGAAGCGGAAGAAGGCCATCTTGCGGGTGTTGCAGCTGTGGCAGTGGTCGAACAGGGTCATGCCGCAATGAACGCAGAAGTTGGCTTCGGCATCGCCGGTGGTCGAGATCGGGCGGTCGCAGCCGGGGCAGACCTTGGCGGCCATCTTCTTGAACGCCTCGTCATGGCTGACGCGGGCGCGGCGTTCCTTTTCGGCTTGCGCCTCGACTTCCTGCCGGTGCGCGAGATAGGCGCGCATGTTCTTGATGAGGAAGTGCCCGGCGGCGAAAGTCAGGATGATGCCTACGGCATAGCGGATGTAGCCGCCGTAGCTCGGCAGGTAGGGCACGAGCTCGACGAAGAACACGAACACGGCGGCAAGCACGAAGCCGCGCATCAGCGGCCAGTGATCGCTCTTGCGCTTCTTCACCACCATCCATGCGGCCAGGCCAAGCATTGGCAGGGTGATCAGCAGCCGCAGGCCGAAAACCCGCAGTTCCTGCCAGAACATCGCGCGCTCCTGCGCCGGGATAGCGTCGGAGATCAGCTGGTTTTCGCGCAGGCGCAGCGTGCTTTCGCGCTGGTCGAGCGGGGCGCGCTCGTTCTCGAGGTTTGCAATCGCCTGCTGGATGCTGCGTTCGTTGGCCTTGAGCTGTTCGAGTTCGCGGGTGCGGGCGAGAACTTCGGGGTCCTGCGCCGGATTGGTCGTGGCGGTGCGCGCGGCGATCCATGCCTTGAAGGTTTCGTTGGCGGTGCTGGACTGGCGCTGTGCCTGATCGAGCTGGAGGCGCTGGATTTCGAGCTTGTCGTCGATGGCAGTCTTGCTGTCGCCGATCTTGCGGATCTCGTCGCGGACCTGCCGGATCGCAGGGGAGTCGTCGGCGGGGGCGGTGTAAACCTGTTCCTCGACCATCGGCAGATCGCCGATGACGAGGTTGCCGAGGCCGACGATGAAACCGGCAAAGACGATGGAAACCGCCCAGAGCACGCCGCGATAGACGCGTTCGGGCACGCGCACGCCCTTGATCATGTCCATGGCTCACCCCTCCTTGGTTGAGGAGAGGCTAAGCTTCGACTGGGGTGTTGTAAATTGCTGGCAATAGCTGCCACGCAGTTCCCCCTCACACCGCTCACCCTGAGCGTGTCGAAGGGTGCTCCCGCGGCCGCTGCGCCGGATGCTTCGACAAGCTCAGCTCGAGCGGGTTTATTGGGGTTTGAGCAGGCTTACTTCTGGACCAGCGGGCTGACGGGATCGCGGGAGGATTCCCATTGCTGCCACTTGTCGCCAAGGCCAGTGTGATCAAGCGCGCCTTCGCGCATGGCGGCGGCGGCCTGTGCGGCGGGGAGCGGCGGGAGCGGGCCGTTGTCACCGAGCATGAGTTCGTCACCCAGCAGGCGGAAATCCTGCGGGCCGGGACGGAAGGCCTGCACCACGGTCATCACGCTGCCGCCGTACTGGACGACATCGATCACCAGCGCATCGACTTCGCCCGTGGGCGTCTCGACCTTGACCTGCCGGGCAATGGCGCAATCGGGCCATTGCGCCGCGCCGCCTCCGATGAAGGCGCGGGCGGCAGCGTCCTGATCCTTGGGGCTGGCGCCGTCAAACGTCTGAAGCTGGCGGCTGCCATCGGCGCGCATGCACAGCGACTGTGGCTGGTAGTGGCCGCCGGGCGGCAGGTCCGACGCCGTCCAGAACGCGTGGGCCATGAGGAACCCGGCTAGCTGGAGCGCGGCTGTCGGAAGGCCTGCCACGGGCGCGTCAGTCGATCAGCTTGCGCACGTCGGTCAACCGGCCGGTGACGGCGGCAGCAGCGGCCATCGCGGGGCTGACGAGGTGCGTACGGGCGCCGGGGCCTTGCCGTCCGACGAAGTTGCGGTTCGAGGTCGAAGCGCACCGTTCGCCTGCCGGGACCTTGTCCGGATTCATGCCGAGGCAGGCCGAGCAACCGGGTTCGCGCCATTCGAAACCGGCCTCGGTGAAGATCTTGTCAAGCCCTTCGTCCTCGGCCTGCTGCTTGACGAGGCCGGAGCCGGGGACAACGATTGCCCACTTGACGTTATCGGCCTTCTTGCGGCCCTTGAGGATGGCGGCGGCGGCGCGCATATCCTCGATCCGGCTGTTGGTGCACGAGCCGATGAAGATGTTCTGGACCTCGACGTCTTCCATGCGCTGGCCCGGCGTCAGGCCCATATAGGCAAGGCTCGCCTTGGCGGCTTCCTGCTTGGAAGGGTCGGCGAAGCTTTCCGGCGCGGGGACGAGGCCGCTGATCGGCAGGACGTCCTCGGGACTGGTGCCCCAGGTGACCGACGGCGCGATATCCTTGGCGTCGATCACCACGACCTTGTCATACGTGGCGCCGGGGTCAGTGGCGAGGCTCTTCCACCAGGCCACGGCCTTGTCCCAGTCCTCGCCCTTGGGGGCATAGGGGCGGCCCTTGAGGTAGGCGAAGGTCTTCTCGTCGGGCGCGCACAGGCCGGCGCGGGCGCCGTGTTCGATCGCCATGTTCGAGATGGTCAGGCGGCCTTCGATGGAAAGGTCGCGGATGACCTGCCCTGTATATTCGATGACCGAGCCGGTGCCGCCCGCCGCGCCGAGCACGCCGGTAATGTGCAGGACGACGTCCTTGGCGGTGACGCCGGGCATCAGCGTGCCTTCGACGCGCACTTCCATCGACTTCGACTGCTTGAGCAGCAGCGTCTGCGTGGCGAGCACATGCTCGACCTCGCTGGTGCCGATGCCGAAGGCCAGCGCCCCGAGGCCGCCGTGGCAAGCGGTGTGGCTGTCACCGCAGACGATGGTTGCACCGGGGAGCGAGAAGCCCTGCTCCGGCCCTACAACGTGAACGATGCCTTGTTCGGCGTCGGCATCGCCGATGTAGCGGATGCCGAAAGCGGGCGCGTTGCGCTCCAGCGCTTCGAGCTGCTGCGCGGACTCAGGGTCGGCAATCGGCACGCGCTGGCCGTCAGCGGTGCGGCGCGCGGTGGTGGGCAGGTTGTGATCGGGCACCGCAAGCGTGAGATCGGGGCGGCGCACCTTGCGACCGGCGGAGCGCAAGGCCTCGAAAGCCTGCGGGCTGGTCACTTCGTGGACGAGGTGACGGTCGATATAGATGAGCGCGGTGCCATCGTCGCGCTGTTCGACGACGTGGGCGTCCCAGATCTTCTGGTAGAGCGTGCGGGGGTTTGCGGTGTTCGACATGGCACAAGCGGTTAGGCCCGCCCTCCCCGCAATTCAAGCAGGAAAGGGCGGGCCGAGAGGCCCCAAGGCGCAATTTTGTTACGCCCCTGGAACATTATCCGCCAATCGATCAGCCGCGGCGCCCGTCACGATCCCACTTCTCGGCGCGAAGGCGCTGGGTAATGTTAGCAACGCGGCGTTCGAGCGTGCGGTATTCTCCCGACGACAGGCCGCGATCGGCGTAGCGGTTGTAGGTGGCCTTCAGGTCACGGGCATCGCGGCGCAGGCCCTGGGCTTCGCGCGGCGAGATGGCGCGGTTGCGCTGGGCGCGGTCGATGCGGTTGTCGAGCTGCCAGATGTCGCGGCGGATGTCAGCATTGCGGCCAGGCGTCATGTAGGCGGCCTCGGCGCGGTTGCTGCCGGGATAGCGGTCCTTGTCATGGGCGAGCGCCGGGGTGGCGACGCCTGCGACAAGGGTGGAAAGGACAACGGCGAGAACGGTCTTGCGCATGGGATAAGCTCCTCATTGGTCTGTGAGGAGAAAGTGCCGTCCGGCGGCTGAACGGCAGAAAAACGAGCCGTCGCGACTTTCGGGCAAAGTGTAAGAATGTGTCGCGGGGGCCGACGAGGCGGTGTAAGGGAGCGCCATGCAGACGCTTGTTGCCTTGTTCATCATTGTTGCCACGGTGCTGGTCATGGAATTCGTGGCATGGTCGAGCCACAAGTATGTGATGCACGGGTTCGGCTGGGGCTGGCATCGTGACCATCACGAACCGCACGACGGGTTCTTCGAGAAGAACGACCTTTACGCCGTGGTTGGGGCCGCGATCTCGATCAGCTTCTTCATCCTCGGCAGCCCGCTGGTGATGGGCGCGGAGGCATGGTGGCCGGCGACGTTCATCGGGCTTGGCGTGATGGCCTATGGCGCGATCTATACGCTGGTGCACGATGGCCTCGTCCACCAGCGCTGGTTCCGCTGGGTGCCGAAGAAGGGCTATGCCAAGCGGCTCGTGCAGGCGCACAAGCTGCACCATGCGACGATTGGCAAGGAAGGCGGGGTGAGCTTCGGCTTCATCTTCGCGCGCGATCCGCAGGTGCTGAAGAAGGAACTGCGAGCGCAGCGCGAGCGGGGGATTGCGGTGCTGCGGGACGCGGTGGATTGAGGCCCTAACTCGCCCAGATAAAGCGCACTACAGCCATAAATAACGCAAACACGTAGGCATATCCGAACCTGTCAAGGCGGACGAGCAGCCGACCACGCTTGTTTCGAGCCTTTCCAAGCAACGCCATGACGGCAGCGATTGCGAGCGGTGTGACTGCAAGGTTGATCGCGCGGAAAACGGGATTCCGGATCGCCGAGGCCGGAAACAGAAACAGGCTGATCGCGCCAGCGATCGCCCCCCAGAGAGCGTAACCGACAGTTGAAAGTACGGGCGAACGCGGCTTGCGCAGCGGATCGGCCATTGCTCGCAAGCCGAAATCTGCAAGTATCTCGGCGAGCACCTGCACGATAAGTTCGCCGAAAAACTGCAAGAAAATTTCGAAGAAAAACTCCATGGCCGGGCTAGATACTTAGGTTCTTAGATTCCACAAAGACCTGTTATTGCGATTTACGCCAACCTGATCTCGTTCAGGACGCCCTTGGCCAGATTGCGGAAGCGCAGGGCGTCGGAGACGGAGATGGCCTGATCGTGGGCGGCGGCGTTGCGCAGACGCCGCATCTCTTCGATCATGCCGACGGTGCGGGCGGGCAGGACGCCTCGCTTTTGCAGGCTGCGGCCTGCTTCGGAGGCATCGACGCTGGCGACAGCGTGTTCGCTGGCGAGCGATTGCAGCGCCTCCTCCACCCCCGCCCATGAATCGAGCACGGCGGCTCCGGGCGACAGGTCGAGCAGCTTGAGGAAGCGGGCGTGGTCGCCGGTCAGGGCGATTTCGGGGCCGTCAGGCTCGGGCGGCGCGGGACTGGCTTCGGACTCGAGGCGGTCGAGTCGCTGCGCAAAGCGGGCGGACTTGTCCCCCCAGCTCAGTTCATCGAGCCGCGCCAGCAGCGCGAGCAGCGGTCGGCGGAAGATCAGCGCGATGACCAGTGCGGACAGTGGCCAGGCAAGTGCGGTGACGAGACTGGCCGCAAAGGCGGGCCAATCGGTCCCTGAACCGGCGCTCTCGAGCGTGAGTTTGAACATGCCGACTCCGTAATCCGAGCAGGCAGGCAATCTATCTGAAATGGAACAAAAAGAGAACTTGCAATTCAGGCTATGGGTGCGACCCGGCTTCTCAGCCACTGCGAAAGCGGCCTTTCGAAAAGCAGATGGACAATCACGGCAGCAACGAGAGACATGACAAGAACCAGAACGACGAAGATTGCTTCCTCGGTTGCGCCGTAGGGCAGGCGAAAATGCCGCCAGACCATCTGGCTGACCATCATCACCGGCATGTGGACGATATAGAGGGCGTAGGAGATATCGCCGCCGAAGTTCCAGAACCGGGCATCCGATCCCCCAGATCTGGTGGGCACCAGCACCATCGCGGCAAGCAGAAGCCAACTGCCGCCGCCCCAGAACAGAACGCGCAGCCAGCCGCTCATGTCCGCCCCTGGCATGACGAGGGGCGAGAGGAGCAGGCTGGCGGCGAGCGCTAGCGCGCACAGGCGCACGCGCGGCTGGAATTGCCACCCTCCCCGGTAGATCAGCGCCAGCATCGTGCCGCCGGACAGTTCGAGGATGATCGGCGATGACCAGTTGGCGAGGGGCTGCGGCAGATCGAGCAATGATCCAGCCAGAACCAGCAGGAACAGGATGAATGCCGTGCGTCGGACAGTGGCAGAAGCATCCTTCGCCATTGCCAGCGCGACAACGAAATAGAACAGCATCTCGAAGTTCAGCGTCCAGCCCACCTCGAGCGGCGGCACGATGCGCCCGTGAGCGGTGTTCGATGCGTAAGGCACGAACAGCATGGCATGCACCATGCTCTGCCAATCGGGTGCGGGCGGGAAGCGCAGGCTCCACAGCAGCACGAACAGCAACCCCGCCCAGTACAGCGGAACCACGCGAATGATCCGACGCAGGGCAAATGTGCGAACAGCGCCGGCTTTGCCGAACAGTTTTTCTGACGACAGCACGATCACGAAACCGGAGATCACGAAAAACAGGTCGACGCCGAAGTTGCCGATCGCGGCCAATGCTGGTCGCTCCAGGCCGACACCGACGAACTGCCCGAGCCAGAATGCAAATATCTCGGCATGCATGCCGGCAACGGCAATGGCAGCAATGAAGCGGAGTGCCTGAATCGCAACGATGCGCTCCTGGCTCACTCTGCCCGCGTCCATATCCAGGTGCCGGTGATAGCCATGACCGCAGAGGGAATGAGCACCCAAGGCCAGCCTGCTGTCACGCCGGTCAGGACCACGCTGACGCCCATGGCGATCAGCGCGCCGGTCTTGGCCTTGCGCGAAATCGCGCGGCGCTCACGCCATTGGCGCAAGGGTGGGCCATAGCGCGGGTGGTTGAGCAGGCGCTGCTCCCAGGCGGGGTTGGAGCGGGCAAAGCAGAAGGTGGCAAGAAGCAGGAACGGGACCGTCGGCAGGATCGGCAGGAATGCGCCGATGGCCCCGAGCGCCACGCTGATCACGCCGCCTGCGAGATAGAGGTGGCGGCGCAAGTCCCCTGCCCTGCTGTCAGGCCGTGGCGGCGATGCGCGCGGCGTGCTCGCGCACCAGTGCGATCATGTTGGGAACGCCTTGGGTGCGGTTGGACGAGAGTTGCTTCTTGAGATCGAAGGGCGCGAGTTCTTCGGCAATATCCGTTTCGGCAACCTCGGCGGCGGGCCTGTCCTGTACGGCGGCAAGGACGAGCGCGACGATGCCCTTGGTGATCGCGGCGTTGCTGTCGGCCAGGAAGTGCAGTTTGCCGCCCTCGGCTTGTGTCGGATAGACCCAGACGCTGGCAGAACAGCCGCGCACCAGCGTGGCATCGGTCTTGAGCGCATCGGGCATGTCCTCAAGCTCGCGCCCGAGCTCTATCAGCAGGCGATAGCGTTCGTCGCCGTCAAGGAATTCGTACTCTTCGAGGATGTCTTCAAGGCTGCGCATGGGCACGCATTAGCGGTCAGTGCCGGGTGCGTCCATGGGCTGAGTGGGCAGAATCGGTTAGCACTTTCGAGCGTCATCCCGGCGAAGGCCGGGATCCACTCCGCTGACGTCATACCTAACCGCGAGGTCATGGGCCCCGGCCTGCGCCGGGGCGACGATGGTTGAGAGGTTGCACGCTAGCCAGAGATGCCACCGGGACGCGTGAGGGCGTACCAGATCACGTAGATCCACGAAAGCACGCCGTGGACCAGCGCCCAGACGATCGACTTGTGCAGGCTCCACGAAATGGTGATTGCGATGGCCGAACCGAGGCCGATGCCGGCCTTGGCGGCACCTTCGGTGTGACGGCTCACAGGTCCACGCCCGAGGCGATGGCCTCAAGCTTGCGCAGGCGTTCGCGCATATCGGCAAGTTCTATGAGGCTTCCTGCATCGCCAGTATCGGCGCGTTCGAGTTCCATGCGCTTGAGGGCCAGCCAGCCGTCCCAGCCGCGCAAGCCGGCTAAGGCGACCATGGCAAGGCCGGTGAGGCCCGACAGGGAAAGAACGAGATCGGAGGACATCAAAATGCTCCTTTCGTTAGCGGTAGCAGATTACCGATCGCGCAGGGATTCGATCTCGCGCGAGAGGCGGCGGGTTTCGCCTTCGTCGGTGGCAATGCGTTCGAGGACTTCGAGCCGCTTGCGCAAGTCCGAGACTTCACGTTCGAGGCTGGCGGTGTAGGCGGGGTCGATCGGCGGTTGCTGCATGATGCCCGCCCGATAGCGATCCCGGTTGGTGCGAATGATGACGAAGGCGATGATCGCGATGACCGCGACGATGGTTGATCCGGGGCCCACTTGTTGCGTCCTCAGTTGACCTTGACGTCGCGCAGGTTCTCGATCTGCAGCGCGAGGTCGGAATTGTTCTCGGTGGCGATACGTTCGAGCACGCGGACGCGCTGTTCAAGGCGCTCGGCCTGGGCGGCGTATTGGGCGGCCTTCTCGGCTGTCTGCTTCGAGAGCAGTTCCAGTTCGCGTTCCCTGAAAGCGAGACGACGCTTGTAGATGTCCGAGCCGATACCGAGCACGATCGGCAGGACGATGACCATGAACACCAGCGCCAGGATGACATCTTCGTTCATTGCATCTTCTCCTGAGCGGGGCGCAGTGCCTCGATCTGGCGGGAGATATCGAAGCCGCTGTCGGTGACGATGGCTTCGACATTGGCAAGGCGCTGGTGAGTCTTGTCCAACTGGTCGCGCAGGAAGGCGTTCTCCTCGCGGAGCTTGGCATAGGCCTCCTGATCGGCGCGATCGGTCTTGCCGCCCCATTCGTCCTCAAGGGCATAGCCGTGGCGCGCACGGATCCAGTTGTTGATCACCCAGCCGCCCGTGGAGATGGCGATGATTGCCAGGACGAATTCGGGGCCAGCCCAGTTCATTGCGGCCTCCGGTCTTCGAGCGCGGCCGTATCGCGGCGGAGCGCTTCGATCTGCGCGGCGGTATCGAAGCCCTTGTCGGTGACGATGGCTTCGAGGACACGGACGCGCTCTTCGAGTGCCCGGGTGTGCTGGGCGTATTGCGCGGCCTTCTCTGCGCTCAGTTCGGCTGTCGCATTGATCTGCATCTCCGCAATCTTGGTGCGGTGCTTGGTCCAGATCGCCACGATCGGGATCATCAGTGCGATGATCGGAATCAGAGGCCCAATAGTTTCAGGTCCCATGGCTCAAGTCCCCCTCAGGACGGTTGTGTTCTTAGCGCAGCTTCTCGATTTCGGCCGAGAGGCGCGGGTTCGAATTGACGTAGAAGCTTTCAACGTCGGCCAGGCGGCGGTCGATATCGCGGAATTCGGCGCGGACTTCGCGGGCGGTGCGGGCGGGCGACTGGCGGACGCGCTGCCAGAACTGCTGCTCCTGACGGTCACCGTAGAGGTTCGCAGGCTTCTTGTTCGCAAGGAAGCCGAGGGCAAAGTAGACCAGGAACGGCCAGCCCATCGAACATGCCAGGATCAGAAAGCCGAGGCGGACCCAGAGCACGTCAACCCCGGTGTAATCGGCAACTCCGGCGCAGACGCCCATGAACTTGCCGTTGACCTTGTCGCGATAAAAGCGGGTGCGGGGGCTGTTCACTTCGAGGTCCTTCCCTGTTCGGCGAAAAGGCGATCCAGTTCGCGCAGTTTCTGATTGTCGGTTTCGCGATCATGCACGATGCGTGCAGGCCGGAATTCGGGATTGTCGGCAGCGACGAGGCGCTCGACCGTGTCCATGCGCTCATCAAGGCGGCGGGCGAGCTGGTAGAGTTCTTCCAGCAGCGCCTCGTCCCCGTTGGTCAGCGTGGCTGCCGTTTTCCACTTGGTGATGTAGTGGAAAATGATCCACGGGAGGCCAAGGAAAATGGCAGCAATTGCAACGACGTCTTCCATGGCTCAGCCTTCCTTTCCGAGCTGGCGCTTCATCGCTTCGAGTTCCTCGTCGATCTTGTCCTGGCCGGCGAGCGCGGCGATCTCGTCCGCAAGGCTGGGGCGGGAATTGCCATCGGCGAGGCTGAGCGCATCGGCGCGGCCTTCGGCATAATCGACGCGGCGTTCGAGCTGGTCGAAGCGAGCCATGGCTTCATCGACGCGCTCGTTGGCGAGCAGCGAGCGCAGGCGGACGCGGTTCTCGGCGCTTTCGAGGCGCGCGGCGATCGCGGTCTGCCGGCTGCGGGCTTCGCGCAGGCGGGTCTGCAGCTTCTCGATGTCCTGCTCGTAGGCGCGCATCGCATCGTCGAGCACGGTGATCTCGGTCTTGAGCTGGTCGGCCATGTCGGCGGCCTTCTTCTTCTCGACCAGAGCGGCACGGGCAAGGTCCTCGCGGTCCTTCGACAGGGCGAGCTGGGCCTTTTCCGCCCAATCTGCCTGGAGGCGTTCCAGCTTGGACACGTGACGGCCCATCTCCTTCTGATCGGCGATGGTACGGGCAGCCGAGGCGCGGACTTCGACCAGCGTCTCCTCCATCTCCATGATGATCATCCGGATCATCTTGGCAGGATCGTCAGCCTTATCAAGCAAGTCGTTGAAATTGGCTGCAATGATGTCGCGCGTCCGCGAGAAGATACCCATCAGGTTTACTCCGGGATTGAAGAGGGGGCGGGATTGGCCATTCCCGCCACCATTGCTGAAATTGCGCAGGCGATCCAGTTCCGCATCGAGGCGGGTGGTGCGGGCACCTTCCACGCGCTCGGAGCGAATCGGGGTAAGTTCGTCGGCCATCATGCCAGCTCACCGGTGATGGCGGCGGTGGAAGCCATGACGCTGGGAACCGCGTTCACCTGCTGGGTCAGGGCAAAGCAGCACATCACGACCATCGCACCGATGCTGGCGAGGCTGGCGCGGCCGAGCGAGGTGGAGAAAAAGCGGGCGGTGTACATTTTCGTGACCTTTCGGCGGGTTACTTGTCAGTTGGTCCGGCTTGCCGCCGGGTTGTTCATGGTAGAGCAAGGGGTGTGCCAAACTGCGAAGGGCGCAGAATTCCGCCACTTTTCACGTGTCACCCACCTTTAATGTTGGGAATTCTTGCTGAGACTTGGGAAAATGCGCTAAACATGCGGCATGGACAGGGAGGTTCAATTTATTGGGCAATCGGGCGCGTTCCTCGACGCGGTCGAACGCGCCAGCCGCGCCGCACCAATGCGCCGCCCGGTGCTCGTCATCGGCGAACGCGGGACCGGCAAGGAACTGATCGCCGAACGCCTCCACCGCCTGTCGACGCGCTGGCAGGAACCGCTGGTAACGATGAACTGCGCGGCCCTGCCCGAAACGCTGATTGAGGCCGAACTGTTTGGACATGAGGCGGGCGCGTTCACGGGCGCGACGCGGGCACGAACCGGTCGGTTCGAGGAAGCCGACAAGGGCACGCTGTTCCTGGACGAACTGGGCACGCTTTCGATGGGCGCGCAGGAGCGCTTGCTGCGCGCGGTGGAATATGGCGAGGTTACGCGGATCGGTTCAAGCAAGCCCGTGCGCGTCGACGTGCGCATCGTGGCGGCGACCAACGAGGATCTGCCCAAGCTGGCCGAACAGGGCCGCTTCCGCGCCGACCTGCTCGACCGGCTGAGCTTCGAGGTGATCACCCTGCCCCCGCTGCGCGTGCGCGAGGGCGACATCGCTGTGCTGGCCGACTACTTCGGGCGGCGCATGGCGGCAGAACTGCACTGGGATTCCTGGCCTGGTTTTGCAGCATCGGTGCAGAAGGCGATGGAAGACTACCTCTGGCCCGGCAACGTGCGCGAATTGCGCAACGTGGTGGAACGCGCGGTATATCGCTGGGACGACTGGACGCAGGCCATCGGCCACGTCCAGTTCGATCCGTTCGAAAGCCCGTGGAAGCCAGCCGCATCGATGCGGCCGGAGGTGGCGGAAAGCGAGGCTGCGGCACCGGTGCGCGTTGCCGCTCCTTCCGCCGACTTCGACAGCGTGGCCGACTTGCGCGCGGCGGTTGATGCGCACGAACGCGCCATCGTCGAGCATCACCTCGGCCGCAACCGCTACAACCAGCGCCAGACCGCCAAGGCGCTGGGGCTGACCTACGACCAGTTGCGCCATTGCATGAAGAAACATGGCCTGAGTGACAAGACTTGAGCGAGAAGGCCTGAGCGACAAGACTGGAGGTTTCGCTTGTCGCGCAAACCCACTAACGCCTCAAATCGATGTCTCTCACCCGCCTGACCTTGCGCGATTTTCGCAACCATGCCGCGACGCGGCTTGAGGGGATGCGCGCGTTCAACGTGCTGGTGGGGGAAAACGGAGCGGGCAAGACCAATGTGCTCGAGGCTATCAGCCTGCTGGCGCCGGGGCGCGGGCTGCGGCGGGCGCAGCCTGCCGAGATGGCGGGGCGCGATGGGTCTGGCGGGTTTGCAGTGGCGGCGGAGATCGAGGACGGGGCCGTGCAGATCGGCACGTCGACCGCGCACGAGGCGCCAAATCGCCGGTTGGTGCGGATCAATGGTGCGGAAGGGCCGGCGGCACGGCTGGGGGAATGGCTCTCGATCACCTGGCTGACGCCGGCGATGGACCGGCTTTTCGCAGAAAGCGCCGGATCGCGGCGGCGCTTTCTCGATCGGCTGGTGCTGGCGCGCGAGCCTGCCCATGCGCGCAATGCCACGCGCTATGAAACCGCACTGCGCGAGCGCAACCGGCTGCTGGGCGAGCCTGTCGAACCTGATCCGCTGTGGCTTGACGGTATCGAGACGCAGATGGCCGAAAGCGGTGCAGCCATGGCGGCGGCGCGGGCCGCACTTGTGGCAGACCTTGGCCGCGTGCTGGAAAGCGTTCCCGAACAACCCTTTGCGCGGCCTTCTTTGGTCTATGCCAGCGATGTGCCGGTCGAGGCCGATGCCCTGCGCAACCTTTTGCGCGAGGGGCGGCGTCGGGATCGCGCGGCAGGGCGATCGCTCAGCGGCCCGCATCGCGATGATCTTGCCGTGACGCTGGCGACCAAGAACGCGCCTGCCGCCGATTGCTCTACGGGTGAGCAGAAGGCAATGCTGATCGCCATTGTCCTCGCCCACGCGGAACTGACGGCGGGGGAGCGCCCGCGCCTGCTGTTGCTTGACGAGATTGCCGCGCACCTCGACCCGGTCCGGCGCACGGCACTGTTCGAGCGGCTGGGATCGAGCGGAGCGCAAGTGTGGATGACAGGGACCGAGATGGCACCGTTTGCCGAGATCGCCGGGTCAAGCGCCGTGTGGGCGGTGCGCGACGGGTTGGTCGAGCGAGTCTGAGCGCTATTCCGCAGTGGCCGCTTTAAGCGCCTCTGCCACCTGGCCCCTGGTCGCCGCGACGATCCTGTCAACGCCCTGGGCGTTAGGGTGGACATTGTCTTCCAGCATCAGGCTCTTGTTGCCAAGGACGGGGGCGAGGAAAAACGGGACGAGGCCTGCCTTGTGCTTCTTGGCCAGATCGGGCCAGATCGGGTTGAATTGCTTCTGGTAGTCCGCGCCCAGATTTGGGGCAGCGAGCATTCCCGTAAGCACCACGGGGATGCCGCGCTTGTCGAACTCGGTCAGGATTGCATCAAGGTTGGCGCGGGTCTCCGCCGGGGGCAGCCCCCGCAACATGTCGTTGCCACCGAGGCCGACAAGCGCGAGGCTCGGTTTCACCGGTTGGTTGTCGAGCGTGAACTGGAGGCGCTGAAGGGCCGCCGCGGTGGTATCTCCCGAGACACCTGCATTGACGACTTTGACGGGAACGCCGCCCGCATTGAGCGCCGCTTCAAGGCGCGGCGGATAGCCCTCGCCCGGATCAAGCTGGTATCCCGCATAGAGGCTGTCGCCGAATGCGAGGATGACAGGGGCATTGGCCGGAACCGGTGCCTGTGCCTGCTCCTGCGCCTGTGCGGCTTTGGTGGCGGCCGGTTCAGGGGTCTTCTCGGGCGAGCAGGCGGCAAGAACAAGGGTTGCGGCAAGAGCGAAGCGGCGCATTGAAACTCCATGGGCGCGCCCCCAAGTGCCGGTTGCACGCTGCAACCAATCTATGCCACGTGAGGCCTGTGACAAGCTCCCCCCTTTCAAGTTCATCGGCGCCGGTAATCGCCGCTTCGGCCCTTACCCTATCGCTCGGCAGCGGGGAGGCAGAGGTTCAGATCCTTCGCGGCATCGACCTGACGGTGGGCGCGGGCGAGACGCTGGCGTTGCTGGGGCCATCAGGCTCGGGCAAGTCATCGTTGCTGGCGATCCTGTCCGGCCTGGAGCGCGCGAGCGGCGGGTCGCTCAATGTCGCCGGGGCGGATTTCACCGCGCTGGACGAGGACGGCCTTGCCGCCGCGCGGCGCGGGCGGATCGGCATCGTGCTGCAGGCTTTCCACCTGCTGCCGACGATGACCGCACTCGAGAATGTAGCGACGCCGCTGGAACTGGCGGGCCAGACCGACGCGATGACACGCGCCGAAGCGGAACTGGTAGCTGTCGGCCTCGGCCATCGCCTGCACCACTACCCGACGCAGCTTTCAGGCGGCGAGCAGCAGCGCGTGGCGATTGCGCGGGCACTCGCGCCCAGTCCCGCCATTCTGTTCGCCGACGAGCCGACCGGCAATCTCGACCATGCGACCGGCGAAGCGGTAGCCGACCTGCTGTTCGCGCGGGCAGCGCAGGCGGACGCGACGTTCATCATGGTCACCCATGACGAGGCGCTGGCGGCGCGCTGCGGGCGCATCGTGCGGCTGGCCGATGGGCAGATCGCTTCGGACGTTTCTTCGTGAACCTTTCGTGGAGTGCCGCCTGGCGGCTCGCGCGTCGCGGACTGGACTGGCGGTTCAAGGGACTTCGCCTGCTGCTGGTGTGCCTGGTGCTGGGCACGGCAGCGCTTTCGGCCATTGGTACGCTGACCGGCGCGATCGAGCGCGAACTGGAGACGCGCGGGCGCGAGATGCTGGGCGCGGATCTCGAATTCACCTTGGCAGCGCGCCAGCCATCGGCAGAGGAACGGGCAGCCATCGCCGCGATGGGCGAGCTTTCCGAAGGCGCGCGGTTGCAGGCGATGGCACGGGTGCCGGATGACGAGACGCGCACGACGCCGGTCGAGTTGAAGGCAGTCGATGCAAAGTGGCCGCTTTACGGGCGGTTCACGCTGGAGGGCGGCAAGGTTGCCGGCGCGCCGGATGGCATGACTGCATGGATAGCACCGGGTGTTGCCGACCGGCTTGGCGTGAAGATTGGCGACAAGCTGCGCGTGGGCGAGGCCGAACTTGTCGTTGGCGGGGTGATCGGGTCGGAGCCGGACCGGCTGGCTGAGGGTTTTTCGCTCGGGCCGACGGTGATCGTCAGCAAGGGCGCGCTTGCGGCATCCAAGCTGGTGCAGCCGGGATCGATGGTGCGGAGCAAGCTGCGCCTGAAGCTGCCGGCGGGCGCCGACGCGCTGGCGCTGGGCGAGAGGGTGAAAGCGCAGTTTCCGCTGGCGGGCTATGAGGTGCGGACGCGCGACAAGGCCTCGCCGGGACTGGACCGTTTCGTTTCGCGGATGGGGCAGTTTTTGGTGCTGGTTGCGCTCGCGGCGCTGGCGATTGCCGGCATCGGCATCGGCAACGGGGTGAATTCCTACCTCGAAGCGCGGCGCGGGAGCATTGCCACGCTCAAGATCCTCGGCGCTTCGAGCCGGGACATTGCGCGGATCTATCTGCTGCAGTTGGCCGCCGCTGCGTCGCTGGCCATTCTCGGCGGACTGGTGATCGGGGTGAGCATCACGCCGTTGATCGCCAGGGCGCTGCAAGGGCTGCTGCCGATCGAGGCAGGGTTTGTGCTCGATTGGGGCGCTCTGGCGATTGCTGCGGCCTATGGGGCCTTGATTGCGCTGACTTTTGCCGCTCCGCCCTTGACCAGGGCCAAGGCGTTTCCAGCGATGGCACTGATGCGGGCGCGGGTAAGTCCATTGGCGGGCGGCTGGAAGGGCGCAGCACTCCCGGTCGCGCTCGGGCTTGGCGGGATTGTGGCGCTGGCGGTGCTGACTGCACCGCAGAAGCTGCTCGCCGCCGGATTTCTGGGCGGGGCGGCTGTGCTGTTCCTCCTGCTGTCGGCGCTCGGGTGGGGCCTGCAGCGGCTGGCAGCACGGCTGCCCCGGCCCAAGGGCGCGATTGCGCGGATGGCGCTGGCGAACCTGCACCGTCCCGGCGCGCAGACTTCGGCGCTGGTGGTGGCGTTGGGCTTTGGCCTCGCCGCCTTCGTCCTACTGGCAGGCGTGCAGACCAGTCTTGACGGCAATATCGCATTGCGGGTGCCTACCCGCGCGCCGGACTACTTCGTTCTCGACCTGCCGCAGGGCAAGACCGGCGAGTTTGACCGGATCGTTCAGCGTGCCGCGCCCGAAGCTATGGTTCGCAAGGTCCCTGCCCTGCGCGGTTCGATCGTTGGCTATGGGCCAGCAGATGCGATGACGCGGGTGGCCGATCTCAAGGAAATACCCGACAACGCTTGGCCCCTGCGCGGCGATCGCGGGCTGACTTATGCCGACGAAGTGCCCGAAGGCAATGTGCTCACTGCAGGTGAATGGTGGCCCAAGGCCTATTCTGGCGAGCCATTGGTGTCGGTCGACGACGACCTGCGCGAGGCGCTCGGGCTGAAGCTGGGCGACCGGATCGCGGTCTCGATCCTCGGGGTCGAGCGCAGTGCGAAGATCGCCTCGTTCCGCCGGATCGACTGGGAGAACATGGGCTTCAACTATGTGCTGGTGTTCAGCCCCAACGCCATTGCCGATGCTCCGCACAATCTGGCTGCCACGATCAGCCTCCCGGAAGGCGCGAAGACACCGGACGTGCGCCGAGCGATCCTTGGCGGGCTGGTCAAGGCCCTGCCTTCAAGCTCGGTGATCGAGATCGGGCCGGTGCTGGGGCAGGCGCGCGAGATCCTGTCGCAGATGGGAGCGGCCATCCTTGCCGCGGCGAGCGTGGCGATCCTTGCCGGGATGGCCGTGCTGGCAGGCGCGATTGCCGCCGCGCGCGAACGCAAGACCTACGACAACGTCATCCTGCGCGTGCTGGGAGCGAGCCGCAGACAATTGCTGGTGCTGCTCGTGGCCGAATACGGGCTGCTCAGCGCGCTTCTGGCGGGCGTGGCGCTGATGCTGGGCACGGGCGTGGCCTGGAGCGTGATCGTGCTGCTGTTCGAATTCGACTGGCTGCCCGACTGGCCGCGCATCCTGGGCGTTCTGGGCGCGGGCGTGGCGCTGGTGATGGTGCTGGCGGTTGCCGGCTCGGTCGGGCTGCTGCGAACCCGACCGGCACAGGTGCTGCGCGAGCTTTAGGAAAATACGTCCGCTGGCGTCGGGTTCTTGGGATCAGGTCCGAAGCGGTTCGGGCCGCGCGTGCCATCGAGGCACATCAGCACGAAAATGGCGAACCAGCCGAGGAACGGGATGATCCACAGCAGCAGAAGCCAGCCGCTGCGGTCCTGATCGTGAAGGCGCCGCACCGACACGGCAAGACCCGGAACGATGGAGGCGAGCCAGAACAGCCCGCCGATCCATCCTCCTGCCCCGACCAGCCGGGAACCGTACACGAACGCGCCCTCGCCTTGTGTCACTTCGTTGGTGCCGAAGACCACGTTCAGCGCCACCATCACCAGCACATAAAACAGTGTGAAGCCCCAGTATTCCCTGCGCCGTGACCGGCCGGCAAATTCGGCGTAGCGGCGATAGGGCAGGATCATCCAGTTCATCGCAAAGTCGCCTTGCCTTGGATCACCCGAACACGTCGTAGCCAGCGGGGTTCTTCGGATCATCGCCAAAGCGGTTCATGCCCGTGGTGCCAGGCAGACACAGGATCACCAGAAAAGCGATGCTGGCGATCCAGCCCACGAACGGGATCATGCCCAGCACGATGAAACCGAGATACCACCAGCCAGACATGTCGCGATCATGCAGGCGGCGCACGATCACCGCGATGCCGGGCACCAGAGTACCGAGGAAGAACACCATCATCAGAACGGCACCAATCCAGAACGAAACCCCGAACTGGGGATCATCGACGCCTGAAAGTGCTGTACCAAGACCGCCGGCAAACATGAATGCAGCAATCAAGGCGTAGACGATCACCGTGAACAGGGTGAACATCCAGTATTCCTTGCGCCGCGAGCGCCCCGAGAATTCAGCGTAACGCCGATAAGGCATCAGCATCCATTCCATGACTTTCCCCCTTTGTTGTTTATCCGCAGGACCATTGCGGTTTCACCAGTGACCATCATTTGGCAGCGACTGCAAGTGCGGCAAGCGTTTTGCATTCAATTGCCGACCAGCACGAATGGTGCCCACGTCGCGGGATGCGCGCCGCCCGGCACTTTGGCATCGCGCAGGATGGCGAGCTGGGCGCGACGCAAGCCTTCGGCGCGGGACAGGCCCTTGCCAGCACCTTTCAGGGTGTCGAGTGTCAGGCGGCTGGCCACGTCATCCCGCACCGGCCAGTGCGACAGCAGCAGCGAACGCGCACCGGCGGCAACAAAGGAGCGGGCAAGGCCCGAGTAGGTCGGCGCGCTTTCGCCATCGCCAGCACTGGTATCGCAGGCCGAGAGGATTACCCAATCGGCATCAAGCCGCAGCTTGGCAATTTCCGAAGCAGTGAGCAGGCCGTCGTCGGTCTCGCTCGGCTGTTCGGGGGGCGTGAGAACAAGTGCGGGTTCCACGAGATCACGGAAGGCCCCGCCGACAAGACCGTGCGTGGCGAAGGCCAGGACGCTGGCCTGTTCCAGCGGCGCTGCCTTGACGGCTGCTTCGGTGGCGTCCGCACCGATCAGCAAGGCTGGCTTGCCGGAGAAAGCCGTTGCCATCGCCCGCAACTCGTCAGCCGCGCCCGGCAGGCTGGCCAGCTCGCGCAGGGCCTTGGTGCTGGTATCGCCCGAGCGCAGCAGAGGCGCAGCACGGGTGGCCAGTCGAACGGGCTGACCCAGGATCGGCGCGCCAATGCCGGCGAAGGTCACTTCGCGCTTGCCGCCCGCGCGCTGAGGGAGCGGCGTCGCGGCGAGCGGGACAGAGACCGCGTGGTCCAATGCCAGCCAGTGCGTGTTGCGCAGGGCCGCAGGTGCGTCATCCGCCCCTTCTGGTGCTTGCGTGACCAAGGCGGAAAACGGCAGCGCGGCAAGGCCACCAGGGGCAAGTATGCGCAAGTCGGGCGCAGCCTTGATGGCCTGCCGGATCGGTGCCGGGAAGAGCAGTTGGTAAAGTTCGAATGCAGCTTTCCGATCGAAGCGTCCTGCACCGTTGTTGACGAGACCAAGGTCGATCGAGCCGCGCATGCGCTTGATCAGTTCAAGCATTGGCCGCGGAGCAATCGCACTTTCCGCAACCACCGCCTTTTCCGCCGTGACGGCAAGGACGATCAGGCCGTCCTCATCTTGCCCGAAGAGCACAAGGGCCTGCCCCTTGGCCAAGGCCTTCTGGGCAGCGGAGAGAGCGGCGGGCTCGACGGCGGTCTGCAGAGAATAGCCGGGGATCAGTTCGGCCAGCCGGGCGTCCTCTTGCCGGATCTTCGCATCGATTTCTTCAAGCTGGCGGTTGATCGCGTTGACGGTGTCACCCTTCCCCGCTGCGACTTGTGCGTTGAGCGTGCGGCGCAGTCTTGCGCCATCGCTGGCCAGAGACTGATAACGCCGGATGACCTCGGTCGCCTCGGCGCCATTGCCGTCACGCAGCATGGCCAGGCTCGACATGGCGCTTTGCAGATCGCCAAGGTTGGCCAGTTGCAGTGCCTCGAACGCTTGCGCTGGGTCATTCGCACCTGCCGCAAATCGCGCCTGCTGGACGAACAGGAAGTGATACTGCTCCGCCAGCCTCATGACCTCGCCGCGCGGCGTCGCGCGGTCGAGCAAACGCGCTCGCGCTGGTGCCAGAATCTGAACGGTTCGGGTGAGCGCTCCTGCTACATCACCGCGAGCCGCAGCTATCTGCTCGGCGAAGATCAGGCCGCAAAGCCGGCGAAAGTTGGCGTCGAGCGCTCGCTGCCGGAAAGCGGCGTTGGCATGATCCAGCAGAACCGACGCCTCATCCAGACGGCGGTTCGCGATGTATTCGCGCGCCAGATTGACCTCTGCCAGCAGCACGTCCGGATGTTCTGCAGAGGCCGCCCGCTTTCGCCCCACTTGCAGCGCTTTTTCACGCAGGGCCAACGATTGCGCCTTGTCGCCACGCCAGGCGGCAAGGCGCGCCAACTGGCCAATGACCGTAGCGCCTACCGTCTCCTTGCGTTCGGTGCTGCTGTTTTCGAAAATTTCGGCAGCCCGCTCATAGAATGGAAGCGCCTCGTCCTTGTGCCCCGAATTATCGAGCGCAAAGCCCAGCGCGCTGAGCGAGAAGCCAATATCCTGATGCCCTGCAGGGTAGGCCTTCATACGCAGATCAAGGGTCCTGCGTATCACCGGAATGGCTTGGGCATAGAGCCCGGATTCACTGAGCGATGCGCCCAACTGGTTAAGGGCAGCCATGGTAACACGATGGTCCTCGCCCAGATGCGTTTCAGCCCATACCGCTGCTTCACGAGCCGGCTCAATCGACGACGCGGTATCACCCGACTGGATCAGAAGAGCTGCCAAGCTCAGCCCGAAAATTGCGGGCTGTTCGACATCATCACCGGTGCGGTTCGCATGGGAGCGGGCCAGACGCAGCGCCTCGCGCACGCGCGGCAGTGCTTTCAAGGGCTCTCCCCGCCGGAACTCGACCAGAGCCATGCCATAAAGTGCCGAGGCATATTCGATGCTCTCGGTACCAGCTGTCTGCGCAGTCAGATCAAGCGCGCGCAGCTTGTAGCGGCTGGCTTCTTCAAGCTTGCCGAGGGAGGAGTAGAGCGAACCGATATTGTTGACGAGCTCGGCCCGGTCGGGGGTCATCGCGTACTTGCCCGAGTCCAGTTCAGCTTCGAGCCTGTGGTAGATTCCCAGAGCCTCGTCATAGCGGTCGAGCCAGAACAGGGCATTGGCGCGGCTGGCTTCGGCGTAGATCATGTCCAGCCGATCGATACCCTTCGCCTTGCGGGCGCGTGCGAGGACGACATCGATCCTGGCCAGCGCCTCTGCAGGCTTTCCGGCCGTGTCCATCGTCTTGAGCGCCTTGACCTCTTCGGCAAGGCTTGGCGCGGATGCTGGTGCTGGCTCCGCCGCTTGCGCGACACTTGGCACCCCTGTCGCCAAAAGTGCCGCCAACCAGATCGATTTTCCCATGCCCCACCCTTGAAAGATCCAATCCGGAAGCAAGGGTTAATGGCGATTTAGCGAAACAACAGTGCCTATTCGCACATTTTCATTTGAGCCAGCCCGCCTCGCGGTACCACGCGGCCGTGGCGTGAAGTCCCATCGCGGTTTCGACTTGGGGCATCCAGATGGCGGGCGGCGGCTGGTTGCCCTCGCCCGCGCGCCAGTCCGGGTGGCACATGTAGCCAACGCGATCGAGCGTGAGCTTGGCGCCCTTTCCGCGGAACGTGGCGTCAAGCTTGGCGCCCAGGCGCAGAATGCTGGCAGGGAGGTTCACTGCGGTGGCGCGCCTGCCCACGGCCATGCCGATGGCCTTGGCAAGATCGTTGTGGGTCCATCCTCCCGGGGTGCCGTCATCGGGTTCGAAGGTCAGGTGCGTAACCTCCTCGCCTCCGGGGATCAGGGCGAGCAGCAGGCGGGCGAGATCACCCACGTGGATGATCGAAAGATGTCCCTGCGGCGGGAGCGGCACGATTCCCCTTCGCGCCAGCTTGAACAGCTCGAACATCTCGGTATCGCGCGGGCCGTAGACGGCCGGCGGACGCACCACGGTCCAGTCAAGACTGCTGGCCTTGACGATCTTCTCTCCGCGCAACTTGGACCGACCATAGACCGACAGGCCCGGTTCGCGCGCCGAGAGAGACGAGACGTGGATGAAGCGCGGGACCCCCGCCTCCAACGCGGCGTTGACGACGTTGAGCGTGCCCCAGACGTTGCCGTCCTCGAAGCCCTGCTCGTCGGGCGCGTTGACCACGCCGGCGATGTGCAGGACGACGCTGGCCCGGCCGACCAGGCGCTGGAGGGCGCGCTTGTCATTGAGATCACCCTGAACCCATTCGACGCCAACGCGCGCATCCTGCGGGCGGCGGGCAAGCGCGCGGACCTCGATCCCGGCGCGGGCGGCATAATCGAGCACGGCCTGGCCGACGAAGCCGGTGGCTCCGGTAATCGCCAGCAGTTCCGCAGCCATTACAGCAGCACCATCTGGTCGCGATGGATCAGCGCCGAGCGGGGAGCATAGCCGAGGATACCCTCATGCTCGCGGCTGTGATGGCCCTTGAGGCGCGCGCATTCGGCAGCATCGTATTCCGACAGCCCCCGCGCCAGCGTTGCGCCATCAGGTCCGATCACGGCAATGGCATCGCCTCGCTGGAAATCCCCTTCGACTTGCTTGATGCCCGCAGCAAGCAGGCTGGAGCCACGCGCGAGTGCGGCGGCGGCCCCGGCATCGACATGGACGCTCCCGCGCATGCGCATGCGCCCGCCCAGCCACGCCTTGCGCGCCTGCTTCCGGCCGCGCGGCAGGAACAGCGTGCCACGCTCGGCGCTCAGCGCAGCGTGGATCGGCGAAACGGGCTGACCATCGATAATGGCCAGCGCCATGCCGGCAAGCTCCGCAATCTCGGCAGCCTGCAGCTTGGAGGTCATCCCGCCCGAGCCCAGGCCAGATGACGATCCCCCCGTGGCCATGGCATGAATTTCCGGAGTAACGCCCCTTACCACTGGAATACGCGTAGCTCCGGGTTCGCGCGGATCCCGGTCATAAAGCCCGTCGATATCGGACAGCAGCAGAACGCCCGAAGCCCCGGCCGCCTGCCCGACGCGGGCGGCAAGTCGGTCGTTATCGCCGAAGCGGATTTCCTGCGTGGCGACGGAGTCGTTCTCGTTTATCACCGGCACTGCCCCTGCGGCCAGCAGAGTGCCGAGCGTGGCGGTCACATTGAGGTAGCGCCGACGATCCTCGAGGTCCTCGAGCGTAAGCAGGATCTGGGCGGCGGCCAGGCCATGTGCCGCCAGCAATTCAGCCCACAGGCCCGCAAGCGCGATCTGGCCGACCGAGGCGGCGGCCTGGGCGTCGGACAGGCTGCCGCGCCCACCCTTGGCAAGGCCGAGCCTGCGGGCGCCCAAGGCGATAGCGCCGGAGGAGACGACGATGACTTCCTGCCCCGCAGCGCATGCCGCCGCAATCTCGGCAACCAGCGCGGTCAGCCAATCACGCCGCGGCGCACCATCCCTGCCCACGAGCAGCGCCGAGCCAACCTTGACCACCAGGCGCGGACAGGCAGAGGCATCGGTCAGGTGGGCAAGCTGGCTGATCTTCATGAGGGCCGCTTAGGGCAATTGTGACGGATCGTGAAGGGCTGTCAGTCCCGCTGGCAGAGCGCTTGGGCGATCAGATCGGCGACCATGGCTTCTGGTCAGTCTCTTCCTCGACTTCGCCCGTCGGCCGTTCGGTCGCCGTGGCAAGAGGCAGGTGTTCGAGCACTGCATCGAGCAGGGCATCCATGCCCTTCCCGGTCGCGCCGGAGATCGGATAGACCTTGCGTGCGCCTGCCTCGCGCAGTTCCTTGGTGAAAGCCTTGACCAGTTCTGCATCGACCAGGTCGATCTTGTTGAGGGCGATCAGGCGGGGCTTTTCATCAAGCCCGGCACCGTAGGCCTCAAGTTCGCTCTCGACGATCTGCATGGCTTCGGCGGGATCGGTCTCGCTGTGGATGTCGATGAGGTGAATCAGCACGCGGCAACGCTCGATATGACCGAGGAAACGGTCACCAATGCCGGCACCGTCGGCGGCCCCCTCGATCAGGCCGGGAATATCCGCCAGCACGAATTCCCGGTTGCGATGGCGCACAACGCCCAGTTGCGGGCGCAGCGTGGTAAAGGCGTAATCGCCAACCTTGGCCTTGGTGTTGGTGATCTGATTGATGAAAGTGGATTTGCCCGCGTTGGGCAGGCCGACAAGACCGGCATCCGCCAGCAGCTTCAGCCGCAGCCAGACGTACATCTCCTCGCCGGGCCAGCCGGGACCGTGCTGGCGCGGGGCACGATTGGTAGAGGACTTGTATGAGGCATTGCCCCGGCCGCCATCGCCGCCGCGCAGAAGGACCTTCTGCACGCCCACTTCGGTCATGTCGAGCAGGACGGTCTCGCGGTCATCGTCAAGAATCTGGGTGCCGACCGGCACCTTGATGACCAGATCGTTGCCGCCGGCACCGGTGCGGTTCTGGCCTGCGCCGCCGCCGCCGCGCTGCGCCTTGAAGTGCTGGGTATAACGGAAATCGATCAGGGTGTTGAGGCCGGTCACGGCTTCGAAGATGATGTCGCCGCCCTTGCCGCCGTTGCCGCCGTCGGGGCCACCGTATTCGACATACTTCTCACGCCGGAAGCTGACAGCGCCGGGGCCGCCCTGTCCTGAGCGAATGAAGATCTTGGCCTGATCGAGAAAATGCATGCGGGTAACTGTTTCCAATGACAGGCCCGGAGCAAATGCAACATGCAGCCCCGGAAGCGAGCCTTTTACCCGTTCATGGAGAGCTTGTAACGCCGAACCGCGAGGCGCCTGCCATATCAGGCGGTTCGGTGATACCTGGTGGAGCCGAGGGGGATCGAACCCCTGACCTCGTCATTGCGAACGACGCGCTCTCCCATCTGAGCTACGGCCCCGTTCCCGGTATCGCCCCACGGTGTGCCACCGCAGGGAGCGCCGCCATTAGCGCAGCGCTCCCTTGCTGAAAAGAAATTTTTTGCCGCTCCAGTCCGGCTCAATGCCCTGCGGCAGTACCGTCCGGAACAGGCGCCGCCGTGATTTGCACCGCCTGCTGCGGCGGATTCACAAGGTTGCCGTACTGCGCCTGCCAGATGGCAAGATCCGTGCGGTAGACCTCGTAGCGACGGTAGAAATCATCGAACACGACTTCGATGTTGGGCAGGCTGCGCACGGCGAAGGCTTCAAGATTGGCCGGTGTAACGGCAGCGCCATCCCGGCTCACGGCCATGACGGCATCGCAGAAGTCGGACAGTGTCGGCGGCAGCGCAAAGTGGTTGTAGACTTGCGTGATGTACGCCTCGCGCGGGGCAATGAACTTGGCGCCGTACTTCGCCTTGAACTCGACATCGAGGCGCTTGTTGATGGCGTTCAGAACCTTGTTGTGGGTGGTCAGGAACGCCTTGTAGCGGGGCAGGATGTCCGCATGGACCGGTGCGTTGCAATTCAGCGCAGCCACGTTGTAGGCCGAGCGGAGGTTCCACACCATCTGCGCGGACGAGATGTTGCGGTTCAGCGACTGGCGCAGGCCATTGGCATCAGCGGGCGGAACCAGAATATTGTCCGAAGCGCCATTGGGCGCCTTCGGCTTGGGCGGAATGACAACAACCTTCGGCGGCGGCAGGGGTGGCGGCGGCGGCGGCGGTGGCGGCTTCGGCGCACAGGAAGCAAGGCCGATAGCCAACCCTGCAGTGATAAGGCTTGGCGCGACGATACGCCGGAAACGAAACATTGGCATTCCCCCAATTCCGATCCCTAAAAGGACCGTGACAGGCAGATGGTCCCTTGCTGCAGTGTGTCAAAATGCTGCGCGAACCATCCTGTATGCAAGATGAAGACGAGCGTAGCGTCGGCACAGACAAATGAGAATCCCCCAGGCAATAAAAACCCGGCGAACCGTTGCGGCCCGCCGGGTCAATCTGGTTCAGTTCGGGTGCTTTTCAGATCAGCGGCGATCGCCCATGAACTGCAGCAGGAACTGGAACATGTTGATGAAGTCGAGGTAGAGGCTCAGCGCGCCGAGAACGACGGCCTTGCCCGCGAAATCGGTGCCAGCGACGTAGGCATACTGCTCCTTGAGCTTCTGCGTGTCATAGGCGGTCAGACCCGCGAAGATGAGCACGCCCAGGAAGCTGATCGCCCAGCCGAGGCCCGACGACTTCAGGAAGATGTTAAGCAGCGAGGCGATCAGGATGCCGAAGACGCCCATGATCAGGAAGCTGCCCATGCCCGACAGGTCCTTCTTGGTGGTGTAGCCGTAAAGGCTCAGACCCGCGAAGGCGCCAGCAGTGGCAAAGAAGGTCGTCGCGATCGAGGCGCCGGTGTAGACGAGGAAAATCGTCGACAGCGACAGGCCCATGGCCACCGCAAAGCCCCAGAACATTCCCTGGAGAGCCGTGGTCGAGAACTTGTTGGCGCCAAAGCTCATGAACATGACGAAGGCGAGCGGGGAAAGCATCACCAACCACATCAGCGGCGTGCCGAACAGCATGAGCGTGAAGCCGGTGGTTGCCGACAGCAGCGCAACGACGCCAGAGAGCAACACGCCCGAGGCCATGTAGTTGTAGATCGACAGCATGTGACGGCGCAGGCCCGCGTCGAACACTTCGCCGCGAGCGGAGACGCCGGAAAGGCTCGGAGACGCGCCGAAGCCCGTTCCGGTGGGCCGAGGGTCGTTCCAGTTTGCCATTTTCAAAGCTCCGTTCTGTGGCCCCAATGGCCACGTACACGGAATATCGGCGCTTTGGCCCGCGCTTTCAAGTGAAACCGGACCAGCCGACAGGTCGCCAACTGTAACGAATTGTTGCGGCGTTCAACCCGCCTTGCGCGCCTGCTCGGTCATCTCGGCGCTGCGATCGCGCGCGCCACGCAACGTGTCTTCCATGAGGCGGACCAACCGGTCATCGGCATCGAGCACGTCGATACCGACCTGCGTGACGCCTCCGGGGCTCGCGACACGGCGGGCAAGCTCGCCCGGTGCGTGCTCGGACGCTGCCGCGAGCATCGCTGCGCCTTCGACCATCGACAGCGCCAGCCGATCCGCCTGCTCGCGCGGCAAGCCGAGCACAGCAGCACCTTGTGCCAGCGCATCGATGAAGCGATAGACAAACGCGGGGCCCGAGCCGGCAAGTGCGGTTACCAGGTCCATCTGGTCCTCACCACCAAGCCATTCGGCCTGGCCAAGCGGCACCATCAGAGCTTCGGTTTCAGCGCGCGCGGCTTGGTCCGCATCGCCGACCAGCGCAATCGGCGACTTGCCAAGCGCTGCGGCAAGGTTCGGCATGACGCGGACGATGGCGCGGGCCTCAGGGAAGCTGGCGCGCAAGGTGGCAAGATCGACACCCGCCAGAATCGAGAGCAGGAGCGTGTTCGCGCCGACGAATGGCCGGACCGAAGCGGCCGCATCGGGCAACTGCTGCGGTTTGAAACCCAGCAACACGACATCGAATGCCCCCTCGCCTTCGGGCGCGGAACCGAGCAACCGCGTACCCGGCGGCGCATTCTCCAGATACGGGTCAACGATTGTGAAGATCTCAGGCGCAATGCCGCCAGCCAGCCAGCCCTTGAGCATGGCTCCGCCCATGTTGCCGCAGCCGAACTGGAGAAAAGTCTTGGTCATGGAGCGGTTCCCTCGAAGCGCATCTGCTGAGTCGCGCTTGGCCGCTCAATGCCGAGCCGCCCTGCCTACCGCAAGCGCTGAAAGCCGCAGCTCAAGCCTCGCCTGCCGCATCCACCATGGCGCTGGCCAGGGCATCGGCCGGGCTCTTGTCGCCCCACAGGATGAACTGAAACGCCGGATAGAACCGGTCGCATTCATCCACTGCCGCCTCGATCGCGGCCTGAGCCTGGCTGATGCTGAGCAGACCTTCGTCACCAAGCATGAGCCCATGACGGTAAAGCAGGACGGAACCGTTGGACCAGATGTCGAAATGGCCGATCCAAACCTGCTCGTTGATCATCGCCATCAACTCGTAGACAGCGGGCTTCTTGTCATCGGGAATGCGAATGTCGGGCAGGCAGAGAATCTGGAGGACGTGATCCTCGACGCGCCAGATGGCACGCAGCTGATAATTGGCCCATGAGCCCTGGATCTCGCCGGTGACCTCATCGTCTGAGACGAACTCGCATGGCCAACCGCGCGCCTCGAAAAGCGAGGCGATCATGTCGACAGGCGCTGCCTCCTCGCGCTCGTTGTCGTCATGGCCGGTCCGCATGGTACGTCCCCTGAACATGTGATCGGGCCTCCTCGGCTGGTTGGCCCGGCAGGGCGATCTGCCCTGACTGCTGCTCAAAACGTCAATGGCGGTTCACACCCCCGCCCGACAATCGCGGGTTAACAGGCGGTTGGGCAAAACTCGACAACCTTGTGGGAAAGCTGTGGACAAGGAGTGAACAGGAATCTCGGACAGCGGTTCCGCCCAGTCCCCTTATTTGAGCGAAAGCGTATCTACCGCCTGGCCGGCAGGGCTGGTCCACTGGTAACTCGAAACCCCGTCCTTCTTGAGTTTCGTGACGAAATCCTGCGCGTCAGCCTCGCTGTCGAAGGGACCGGTCAGAAGGCGGAAATTGCTGCGCCACGGCGAAAGATAGGGCTTGCGCGAGCGCAGCAGCGTCGGCGCCTCCTTCACGAGACGACGCCACTCGCTGTCCATGACGCCCTTGTTCGCACCAGTCAGCACCTGCACCCAGATACGGCTTGGGTGGCTGGGAGCGGCCTTCTTGGCCTTCGCCTCTTGTGCGTCCTTTGCGGCAGCCTTGGGATCCTTGATCGGCTTCCCGTCCTTGCCAAGTTTCACCGCATCCCTGGCCGCTGGCTTCTGCAGCTCCTTGGCGGGCGTTCGCGACACATCGGTCGGGCCGTCAGGCCGTTCACCGCGAGGGTCAGGCTTGGCACCCTTGGCGGCGGAACCGGGGGCAATGCGCGTGATGTCGACCGCCGGAACCGACGAAACGCGCTCCTCCGGCGGGGGAGTGAACGATTTGAACAAGGTGGCCAGATCACGCGCTGGCGGAGGCGTGTCAGCCGATGCCGCCTGCCCTGGCGGCGGTAATGGCACCGGCGCGACCGTTCCGGACGCAGCAACTGGAGCGCTTGCGGGGGCAGAAGCGACACCGGGTGCTGATCCCGCTGTAGATGCCGAAGCCGCCGCAGTGGCAGGCGGGGCAGCGGTTACCGACCCGACCTTCGCCAGATCAAACCCGCTCGCCGATGCAAGCGACGGCGCTGGCCGAACATTGCCCGCAGGAGAGGGCGACGTTGGCTGCGCAGAGGACGTGGCGCTCGCTGTTCGGGCAACTGCCGTAGTTGGCGCGGCAGTCAGATCCTGCTGGAAGCCGGGCTTCGCAATCGGGTTTGGCGATGGCGCGATCGTCGTCGTAGGAGCCGGGGTTGTCAGCGGCCGGGTGACCGACGGCTGGACCGATGCCGATTGTGCAGGCCGGATCGGCGGAACAGCAGGACGCACAGACCCGGGCGGTACGTCGAGCGCTGAAAGCACTGTCGGGCGGGGAACTGTCGGGCCGGGTACTGCCGGGGTCATACTGGCCGGAGGAGCTGACTGCACTGCTGGCGCGGCGCTCGCATAACTCTGGACCGGCGGCAGCTCTGCCGGAGGTGATGTGCGCACGGCTGGACGTACGACAACCGCCGAAGATGCGGCGCCATCGCTCTTGCCGGGACGGCGGCGCTTCTCGCGGCTGGGCTTTTCGCTGGAGGCGACGGATGGGCCGAGGGGCGCACCTGCCGGAATCAGGCCCGCTTCCGCTGTGCGCGGCGCGCGCGGGTTGAGCGCAGCATATTGCACCACGCGCGGATCATCGCGCCCGATGTCTGCTGCACGGGGAAATCGCCCGAAATTTGCAGCGGCGGCCTGCTGCGCCGGCGTAAGGCGCGGCATATAACGCAAGTAAGGCGCAATGCCCGATGCCAGATCTTGCGGCATCGAGGCGTAGGCGATGGCCACTGCCTCGTCCGGCCCGCCAGTCACGGCCATCGCAAACGTGCGGGTCCGCCATGCTGCGCGATCCTGCTTTTCGATCAACGGCGAAAGCAGCGCCTCGGCGCCGCGCCGATCGCCCGATATGGCAAGGCTCATCGCATAGCGGCGCGTGATTTCGTCGTCCCCGCCCCGGCTCAGCGCAACCTGATACCACCGCTGTGCGCGGCCATTGTCACCAACGAGATCGTAGGCAAGCGCCCGGTCCGCAGCCATGGCAAATGTATCAGCGCCAGCCCGTTCCGCCTCATCAAAGGAGCGGATAGCCTCGACCGGATTTTCCGCGACAAGCTGGGCCTTGCCGAGCAGGGCCTTGGTTCGGGCATTGCCCGGCTGGACCTCGTCAGCCCGCGCCAGAAACCCGATCGCAGCATCGCTGTCACCCAGCTTCAGTGCAGCGCTGGCTGCATCGAACAGCGCGGCAACATTGCGTGGATCGGCAGCAAGTCGTGCCAATGCGGCATTGAGCTCGCGGCTGGGACTGGGGGCCGTAGACTGCACCACGGGGCGCGATACCGTGGCGGGGCCATCAGGATCGTCATCCACCTGCGCGAATGCCCGTGGCGCTGCAGCGCAAAACAGGAGCGCCAGAGCGAGCCTTAGACGCGATGAGCCCGAGAACTGCGCGATGGGGAGCCGATTCGTCATCCTGCCGCGCTCTTTACCGTCTTGAAGATGAAGCGGCGGCAACAGCCGCCGCCGCTCGCACCTGATTACTGGTTGTTCTGGCGGCCGAGGAAGCGCGGAATATTCAGCGAACCGCCTTCATCGCCATCGTCATCGCCGGTGGGGGCACGATTGCCGCGAGAGAGATTGGCCATACGCTCGAACAGGGTGCTGCCGCCGGCAGGCTTTGCGGGCTCCTGCTCCGGCGCGCGGCCGAGGCGGGGCATCTGCGGCGCAGGTTCCGGCGCGGGCGCGGCTACTGGCGGTTCGGCAGGAGCCTCAATGCCACCCAGAAGCAGTTCATCCGAGGCAGGTTCCTCCTGCGCGGCGGAAAGGTCGAGCGTAAGATCGAGCGGCTCCGGCTCGGGCGCGGCTGGCGCTTCGGGCTGGACCTGCTCTGCCGCAGGCGTCCATGCCGGTTGCGCAGGCTCCGGAGCGGCAGCAGGCGGCGGCGTGTAGACAGGTGCCGCAGGTGCAGCCGTTGGCACGGCAGGGCCGCGCGCGCTGCTCGGGATCGAGACCGGACGCGATGCGATCTCCGCCTGTTCCTGGCTCTGTTCGATGCCGGTTGCGACAACCGAAACCCGGATTTTGCCATCAAGATCGGGATTGAAGGCCGAACCCCAGATGATGTTCGCGTTGGGATCGACCAGTTCGCGGATGTGGTTGGCGGCTTCGTCAACCTCGAGCAGCTTCATGTCGTCGCCACCGATGATCGAGATGATCACGCCCTTGGCGCCCTGCATCGACACGCCATCGAGCAGCGGATTGGCGATCGCGCGTTCGGCCGCTTCCAGCGCGCGGTTCGGACCTTCGCCCTCGCCCGTGCCCATCATCGCCTTGCCCATCTCGCCCATGACCGAGCGGACGTCGGCAAAGTCGAGGTTGATCAGGCCCGGCATGACCATGAGGTCGGTGATCGAGCGGACGCCTTGCTGCAGCACTTCGTCGGCGAGCTGGAACGCTTCCTTGAAGGTCGTCTCCGCCTTGGCCACCAGGAACAGGTTCTGGTTCGGAATGACGATGAGCGTATCGACGTGCTTCTGCAGCTCCTCGATGCCGCTTTCGGCCGAGCGCATGCGGCGCGTGCCTTCGAACAGGAACGGCTTGGTCACCACGCCAACAGTGAGCACGCCCTTGCGACGGGCAGCTTCGGCAATGACAGGAGCCGCGCCGGTGCCGGTGCCGCCGCCCATGCCGGCGGCGATAAACACCATGTGCACGCCTTCCAGGGCGCGCTCGAGTTCCTCGATCGTCTCTTCCGCAGCAGCGCGGCCCACTTCGGGGCGAGCGCCCGCACCAAGGCCCTGCGTGATGTCCGGGCCGAGCTGGATGCGGTTTTCGGCGATAGAATTATTGAGCGCCTGCGCATCGGTATTGACGACGATGAACTCGACGCCCTCGATCTGCGCGTTGATCATGTTGGCGATGGCATTGCCGCCTGCGCCACCAACCCCGATCACCGTGATCCGGGGACGAAGTTCGTCAATTGCCGGCGGTCCGATGTTGATGCTCATAGTCGGTCTCCCAATCGGGTCATATGTCTCGTTGCTGGCTGGAACGCGCACCAAACGAGATTGGAAAGCTTCACATTAACCTGTTGCACAAGGCTGCGCGGCGAATCAAAGGCGCAGCAACCTTTTCCACAGGTTGCAACACCATGACGGGCCAAGTTCGCACGTCGAGAGCGCTGAACCGGGCCAAAAGGCCGTTCAAAAGTAATCCTTTATCGCCCGCACAAGGCGAATCAGCAGCTTCTTGCCGCCGTAAGCTCCGCCGACCGGATCGTTGGCTGGGCCGATGGCGCGAATGTCCACTGGATCGGCCGCTGCAAACAGCACGAGTCCCACCAGTGTGGAGGAGCTTGGCGTGGCATGGCCCGGCGGAAGGCCGAGCATCGTCGGCGGCGAACCGATGCGCACAGGCCGACCGAGCGCCGATTGCGCATAGTCGGCAAGGCCTGGAAGTTGCGCGCCCCCACCGGTCAGCACGACCTGCTGCCCGGTCTGGCCAACGAAGCCCATCGACTTGAGTGATTTGCCCACTTCCTCGGTGAAGAAGCCGAGCTGCTGGGTGATGACCGAGATCAATTCGGCACGAGGAATGCGGTTCTTGTCGTCGGCATGGCGGGCGACCGGGCCGCCTTCGGGGTCACCCGGCGCGTTGACCGGGATCATCTCGCGATGGTCCGCCGGGCTGGCGATGGCCGAGCCGGACATGCACTTGAGGCGCTCTGCCTGATAGCGACGGATGCCGAAGGCCGAGGCAATCGCATCGGTGATATCGCCCGAACCGTACTGGATCACCTGCATGCCAAGCAGCATGCCGGCCGCGTAGACCGATACCGTCGTGACCTCTGCTCCGAACTCGACCAGCGCCACGCCCAGTTCACGCTCTTCCGGCGTAAGGCATGCGTGGCCAGCCGCGACCGGCGATCCGACGACAGCTTCGACCTCGAGATGGGCGTTCTGCACTGCCTCCCGAAGATTGCGAACCGGTGCACCATCGGCGAGCATGACGTGGATATCCACCGCAAGCCGTTCGGCATGAAGGCCCTTGGGATTGGGCACGCCGTGGGCACCATCGAGCGTGTAGTGCGCTGGCTGGGCGTGGAGCACGGTGCGGCCATCGGGCTGGATCACGCCGCGCCCGGCCACCAGCAGATGCTCGATATCGTCCTGCTCGATGCGGCGTCCGCCGACTTCGACCTCGACCCGCGCGGTGGTGCTGGCAAGGCCTGCACCTGCGCAGCCGATCCAGACCTTCTGGATATCGACATTGGCCATCTTCTCGGCCCGCTCGATCGCATCGCGCACCGAATGGGTCGCAGCCTGCATGTCGGTGACATAGCCGCGCTTGATCCCCTGCGCGGCGCGGTGCCCGGAACCGAGCACCACCATCTCGCCCGTTTCCGAAAGCCCCGCGATCATCGCAGAAACGCGGAACGAGCCGATGTTCACGGCAGCAAAGACTTTGGTGATGCGGGGCGTCGCCATGTCGCTGGATCAGCCTTCGTCGCTCTTGGCCGCAGCCGCGATGCGCTTGGCTTCGGCCTTGGCCTGATCGGCGGCGCGCTTTTCCGCCGCAACTTCCTCAGCATGGCCAGGCACGCGCATATAAACGCGGTCGGGCGCGCGCATGTCGAAGGCGGCAACCTTGCCGCCGAGCAGCCGGTTCACCCCGTCCATGCGCGCAAAGCTCAGCAGCGCTCCGGCAGACTTCTCGTCGCCCTCAGGCAGAGCCAGCACCTGCCCGGTCTTGAACGTGAGGTTCCAGCGGCGGTTGCCGACCCACTCGGCTTCCGAAACCTGCGGTTTCAAGGCAGGCGCGGCATCAAGCAGTCGCGTGAGGTCCTGAACGCGCTGGCCAACGCCGAGGCCGGACAGGACGAGCATGCCCTTGGCCTTGTCAGGCTTTACCGTTTCGAGCTCCACGCCGGTATCGTCGATCAGCACCATGCGATCGGGCTTGCGTAGCACGGCGTGCGGATTACGCTCGACGATGTCGATCACCAGCGTATCGGGCAACTTGCGCGAAACGCGGGCATCCTTGACCCACGGCAGCTGGTTGAGTTCGTCTCGCAGCGCCGCGAGATCGAGCGTGGTCATCGCACGATCGTTCTGGCCAAGCACACGCTCGTAAATGCGCTGCTCGTTCATGCGGTTGACGCCGCGCACCTCGAGATGGCTGACCTTGAACCCGGCATCGGACGCGATAAGTGCCGCCTGTTCGGAAGCAAGCGTCGGGATGCCGGCCATGACCGCCACGGTCCACACCAACCCTGCTGCTGCCCCCAGGATCAGCGTCATCAGGATGCGGTGCAGCGTCTCCTCGCTGAACGGCAGCCAGTGCATCACGGTGTCGAGCACCGATCCGGTCTGTTGGCGCGCTGCCTGGACCTTGCGCTGCGTCGTCCGCGCAGCCGCTGCCCGCCGCACGCCCTTGCCGCCCCGCTTGATCGTCTGCGCCATGGTTCAGGCCCTTCCTGAGTCCTTGCCCGAGTCTTTCAGGCTTTCCGCAATGATCGCCTCGACCAGATCGGGATAGTCCATGCCCAGCGCCCTGGCCTGTTCGGGCACGAGGCTGAGCGGGGTCATGCCAGGCTGGGTGTTGACCTCCAGCAGGAACAGCCCTTCGACGCCCTGCTCGTCGTCCCAGCGGAAGTCGGAGCGGCTGGTGCCCTTGCAGCCCAGCAACTGGTGCGCGCGCAAGGCGATCTGCTTGCACGCCTCGGTGATTTCGTCCGGAATCTCGGCCGGGCAGATGTGATCGGTCATGCCGTCGGTGTACTTGGCGTCGAAATCGTAGAAGCCGGACTTGGGCTTGAGCTCGGTGACGAGCAGCGCGCGGTCGCCGATGACGGCGGTGGTCAGTTCGCGCCCACGAATGAACGGTTCAGCGAGAAGCTCGTCGAACTCCTGCCACGGACCGCGCGAATCCGCGTTGATCGGGTTGCCGTAGTTGCCGTCAGCCGTGACGATGGCGACGCCAACCGATGAGCCTTCATTGACCGGCTTGAGCACGTAAGGACGCGGCAGGGGATCAGCCTTGTAGAGCTCTTCGGTGCGTACGATGCGCCCGCCTGGCATCGGAATGCCATGCGGCACGAGCGCCTGCTTGGTCAGTTCCTTGTCGATCGCGATGACCGAGGTGGCAAGGCCCGAATGGGTGTAGGTCAGGCCCATGATGTCCATCAGGCCCTGGATCGAGCCATCCTCGCCCGGCGTGCCGTGCAGCGCGTTGAACACCACATCGGGCTTTGCTTCAGCCAGACGCAGGGCAACCTCGCGATCCATGTCGATCCGCGTGACCTTGTGGCCCTTGGACTCAAGCGCCTTGGCCACGCCCTCGCCCGACATGAGCGAAACCGGGCGCTCGCTTGACCAGCCGCCCATCAGCACCGCGACATGGAGTTTAGGTAGCGTCACGCCCAGTTCCTCCCCGGCACCGGGAGGGGAATCATGAGAAGCATGGTGGAGGGGCACCGGCCGGAGTGCACTAGCGAGAGTGCCCCTCCACCACCTACGGTGGTCCCCCTCCCCCGGTGGGGGAGGAACTGGTGCAAACCCGTCATGCTCTGCCAATCCTCTTGATTTCCCATTCGAGCTCGACGCCCGACATGTCCTTCACGCGCTTGCGCACTTCCTCGCCCAGCGCCTCGATTTCGGCGCTAGTAGCCTCGCCGGTGTTGATCAGGAAGTTGGTGTGCTTCTCGCTGACTTGCGCGCCGCCCATGGTAAGCCCACGGCATCCAGCCTTGTCGACCAGTTCCCAAGCCTTGCCGCCGTCCGGGTTCTTGAAGGTCGAACCGCCGGTCTTGGAGCGCAGCGGCTGCGAAGCCTCGCGGGCAGCGCTGATGCGGTCCATTTCGGCCTGGATGTCGTCCGGCTCGCCGGGGTGGCCGCGGAAACGCGCGGCGACGACAATCGATCCGTCAGTGAGGTCGGAATGACGGTAAGTGTAGCCAAGCTCGCTGAGCGGCAGCGTGACGATCTCGCCCGAGCGGATCACTACGTCGCAATCGACCAGCACGTCCTTGACCTCGCGCCCGTAGGCACCGCCGTTCATGCGCACGAAGCCGCCGACCGTGCCGGGGATCGAACGCAGGAATTCCAGCCCGGCAATGCCGTTGTCGCGCGCTGTGCTGGACACCAGAATGCCCGATGCACCACCGCCGCAATTGAGCGTGATTTCATCAACCTTCTCGACCTTGGCGAAGGCCTTGCCAAGACGAACGACCACCCCCGGAACGCCGCCGTCGCGCACGATCAGGTTGGAGCCAAGGCCGAGCGCCATGACCGGCACGTCCGGAGCGAGCCCCGCCAAAAAGTCCTGCAGGTCGGCGACGTCCTTTGGCTCGAACAGCCAGTCAGCCGTGCCCCCGGACTTGAACCAGACCAGCGGCGCAAGCGGGGCGTTCTGCGTCAGCTTGCCGCGAACCTGAGGCAGCGTGAGGGTGGTCACCCCTGCCCCCTTTCTCGCGCGATCGCATCGGCAAGCCCAGCGGCCCACTTGGTGATGTCACCGGCGCCAAGGCACACGACCATGTCACCGGGCTGCGCCGTCGCAGCAAGTTCCTTGGCCAACGCGTCGGCACCGGCTGTCAGGTGCGCGCTGCGATGCCCGCGCGCCTTGATGCCGTCGACCATCGCCGCGCTATCCACGCCTTCGATCGGCTGTTCACCTGCAGGGTAAACCGGCGCGGCATAGACCACATCGGCGTCGTTGAACGCACCCTGGAAGTCTTCCATGTGATCGCGCAACCGGGTGAAACGGTGCGGCTGGACGACTGCGATGACGCGGCCTTGCACACCTTCGCGCGCGGCAGCGAGAACAGCGCGGATTTCGACCGGGTGGTGGCCGTAATCGTCGATGACCGTCACGCCATCCACCTCACCGACCTTGGTGAAGCGACGCTTAACCCCGCCGAACTTGCCGAAGCCAGTGCGGATAAGTTCGTCTGAAACACCCATTTCCACTGCGACTGCAACGGCGGCGAGCGCGTTCTGGACGTTGTGACGGCCCGGCATCGGCAGTTCGATGCCCTCGATGCGGCGGAACGAACCATCGCGCTGGCGCAGCACAGCGGTAAAGCGGTTGCCGCCGGGGATCGGCGTCACGGCCTCACCCCGCACGTCAGCCTGAGCGGAGAAGCCGTAGGTCACCACGCGGCGGTCCCGCACCTTGGGAATAATTGCCTGCACTTCGGGGTGATCGATGCAGAGCATGGCCGCGCCGTAGAACGGCACATTCTCGATAAACTCGACGAACGCCGACTTGACCTTCTCGAAGCTGCCGTAGTGATCGAGGTGCTCGGGATCGATATTGGTGACGACTGCCAGCGTGCCGTCGAGACGCAGGAAAGAACCGTCGCTCTCGTCGGCCTCGACGACCATCCATTCGCTGTCACCCAGACGCGCGTTGGAGCCATAGGAATTGATGATCCCGCCGTTGATCACGGTCGGATCGATCCCGCCCGCATCGAGCAAGCAGGCAACCATCGAGGTCGTCGTGGTCTTGCCGTGGGTACCGGCGACCGCAACCGTGCTCTTGAGGCGCATCAGTTCGGCCAGCATTTCGGCACGGCGAACCACGGGGATGCGGTTTTCCAGTGCGGCAACCACTTCGGGATTGTCGCGCTTCACGGCGGTCGAGGTCACGACCACGGCGACGCCATCGACGTTCTCGGACTTCTGCCCGATCATCACCTTGATACCGCGCGAGCGCAGTCCATCGACGACATAGCTTTCCGCCATGTCGGAGCCCTGCACCGAATAGCCCATGTTGTGCATGACCTCGGCAATGCCGGACATGCCGATGCCGCCGATGCCGACAAAGTGGATCGTGCCGATCTCGGTGCCGACGCCCTTCATGCGAGTTGCTCCTGCCCTGACGGCGCGGCGCTGCGGGTGTCGACGCGGATCACGTCCATGATCGGCTCACCGCCAAAGCTTTCGACCAGATCGGCCAGATCGCTGACGGCGTTGGGCAGCCCACAGTTCCACGCGGCATGCGCGGCATTGGCAAGGGTATGCGGGTGCTGGGCCATGGCCTGAATCTGTTTCGCCAGTTCCTTGGGGGTAAAGCCGGTCTGCCGGATCGCGCGCGCGCCGCCTGCCGCAACCATCTCGCGCGTGTTGGCGGCCTGATGATCATCTGTCGCGATGGGCAGCGGGACGAGGATCGCCGGGCGTCCCACGGCAGTCAGTTCGGCAATGGTCGATGCGCCGGCGCGACCGATGAACAGGTGCGTTCCGGCAAGGCGAGACTGCATGTCTTCGAAGTACGTGCCAAGTTCAGCCGGAATCTCATGTGCGGTATAGCGGGCGCGAACAGCCTCGAGGTCCTCCGGGCGGCACTGCTGAGTCACCTGCAAGCGATGGCGTAGCGCGGGCGGCAGCATCGCCAGACCATCGGGTACGACTTCCGACAAGACCGAAGCGCCCTGGCTCCCACCTGTCACCAGCACACGGAACAGGCTGTCTTCGGTGAACTCGGGGAACGGCTCGCCTCGCAGCGCCAGTACTTCGGGCCGCACAGGATTACCGACGCGGTGGACCTTGCCCCACAGCTTCGGCGCAAGCCGATCAACCTCGCGGTAAGCCGTGGCGATGGCGTCAACGCGCTTGGCGAGGAAGCGGTTTACGCGTCCCAGCACTGCGTTCTGCTCATGGATCACCGTCGGGATCTTCGCCGAATGGGCTGCCAGCAGTGCGGGAAGCGCAGGATAACCGCCAAAGCCGATCACGCAGGAAGGCTGGAAGCTTTCGAACAGCCGCAGCGCCATCGCCCGGCCCTGCCAGATCGCGCGCAGCCCCTTGAGCAACGCCACCGGGTTCTTGGCGAGACGGCCTGCGGGCAGCACGTGCGCCGGCATGAAGTCCGGCTTGCCGGGAATCTTCGCGCCGCGCTCATCGGTTACCAGCGCGACATGATGGCCGCGCCGTTCCAGCTCGACCGCCAGCGCGAAAGCCGGAATGAGGTGTCCACCCGTGCCGCCTGCCGCGAGCACGTAATGCCGAGAAGCGCCACTCATTTGCGCACCAGTTCCGTAACGTCGAACTTCTCGCGCGAAAGGTAGGGGTTGCGCCGCGTGATCGCGAGCAGCAGCCCGACGCCCATGAGCAGCGCGATGGTGGAGGATCCGCCGTAGCTGATCAGCGGCAAGGTCATGCCTTTCGAAGGGAAAAGTTGCAGGTTCACAAGGATGTTGATGAACGCCTGACCGACCAGCTGCGCGGTCAGCCCGGCTGCCGCGAGGATGGTGAACAGATCGTCCTCATCAAGCAGGCGCATCAGCACGCGCAGCGCGATCGCGCAATAGATCGTGACGATCACCGCGCAGGCGATCAGCCCGAATTCCTCACCAACCACCGAAAAGATATAGTCGGTGTGCGCTTCGGGCAGCGCATTCTTGCGGCTGCCGAGCCACAGGCCGGTCCCGCTCCATCCGCCGTTCATCAAGGTGCGCATGGCAAGGTCGACCTGATCGAACTCGCTGCCCCCCGAAATGAAGTTGTCGATACGGTGCGTCGCGTTCGGGTAGAAGAAGTACGCGGCAATGACCACGAGGATCAGCCCGCCCATCGCATATATGATCTTGTTGACCGACAGACCCGAAAGCAGCGCCAATACGAACCATACACCGCCGAACAGCATGGTGGAGCCGAAGTCGGGCTGGGCCATCAGCAGGATGCCCACCAGCCCCATGATCGCCACCGTGATCGGGATGACGGGGATATTCGGATCGCGCACCCGCCACGACAGGATCCAGGCCAGGGCAATGGCAAATCCGGGCTTGAGAAATTCCGAAGGCTGCAGGCTGAAGCCGATCCACAGCCAGCGCTTCGCCCCTTTGACCTCGCTACCGACAAGCGGCACGAGCACGAGTGCAAGGACCATCGCAGCCGCGAGCAGGATGGCTCCGCGTCGTGCCGCCTCCTTGGGGAGGACAGATGCAAAGAACATCGCGATCAGCCCCAGCGCGACCCAACGCAGGTGAATCCAGAAGAAGTAGAGATCGCCGAGCGACTTCTGGTTCGTGGACAGGCGATGCGCCGAGGCGGGGGACGCAGCGGCAACGGCGATGCAGCCGATCGTCACCAGTGAAAGGATCAGGGTGAGCAGCACGCGATCGATCTCGCGCCACCAGATCAGCAGTTCGCTGCGACGGCTGCGGCGAAAACGCGCGCCATGGCCAACCACCCGCACGCCGCCATCGGGCATGGTGGTGGTGACGAGGCGGGTGGGCGTGGGCGTAGTGCTCATGAACCAATCCCCGGCGGACAGGGTGCATCGGAATCGGCAATCAGCGCCTCGACAATCTGGCGAAAGCTGTCGCCGCGCGCCTCGAAATCGCGGAACTGATCGAAGCTGGCACACGCTGGCGAAAGCATCACCACGTCGCCGGGCTGCGCTGCCTGCATCGCCTGACGCACGGCATCGCACATCATCTCGCTGCGGTTGACCGGCATGATGGGATCGAGGATGTCGGCAAACATCGGCCCTGCCTCGCCGATCGTGTAGGCGGCGACAACGTGGTCGAAGTAGGGCGCGCACTCATCGAGGTTGTCGCTCTTGGGCAGGCCACCAAGGATCCAGTGGATACGCGGATAGGCGCCGAGCGCAGGCGCGGTCGAGGCCGGATTGGTAGCCTTGCTGTCGTTGACGAACAGCACGCCATTGGCCTCGGCCACGCGCTCCATGCGGTGAGGTAGGCCGACGAAGCTGGCAAGAGCGGGGCGCCATACCTTCTCGGCGATGCCCAGATAGCGCGCGATTTCAACGGCAATCGCCGCGTTCTGAAGATTGTGGGGGCCCTGGAGCGATGGCCAATCCGCCTGGCCTGCCAAAGCATCGGGCTGCACCACATGCACGAAACCTGCGTCATGCGTAGCGGAAGCCTCACGCGCAATCTTCAGAGTGTGCTTGTCCCCGCACCCGAACACGGCATGGTGCTGCCCAGACTGCATCTGGAACAGCCGCGCCTTCGCGTCAGCGTAACCTTCAAAGCCATCGTAGCGGTCAAGGTGATCGGGACTGAGGTTGATCAGCGCGGCGACATCGCAATCAAGGCTCTGCGTCAGGTCGATCTGGTAGCTGGACAGTTCGAGGACATAGACGCCGCCTTCGGGCAGCGGCTCCTGCCCCAAGACGGGCAGGCCGATATTGCCGCCAAGCCGGGCTTCGAGACCAGCCGCCTTACAGATGTGGTGCACCAGCATCGTCGTCGTCGATTTGCCGTTGGTGCCAGTGATGCCGACAACGCGATGCGGCGGCAGGTCAGCGCGGGCTTGCGCGAACAGTTCGATGTCGCCGATAACCGGCACGCCGCATGAAGCGGCATGGGCGGCAATCGGATGGCGATTGAGTGGCACCCCGGGGCTCACCACCACGCCCGCAAACCCGGTCAGGTCGGTCGCCAGTGGATCGGCGATAGTGCAGCGCCCTTCGTAGGCTGCGCGCGGTTCCTCGCGGCTGTCCCATACGGTGACGTCCGCCCCGCCCGCCAGCAGCGCCTCGACGCTCGCCTGCCCCGAACGGGCAAGGCCGAGCACGGCGAAGCGTTTGCCGGAAAAGGCGGGCGAGATGATCATCGCACCTTCAGCGTGGCGAGGCCGATCAGCGCCAGCACGATCGACACGATCCAGAAGCGGATCACGACGGTCGATTCCTTCCAGCCGAGCTGCTCGAAGTGGTGGTGGATCGGGGCCATGCGGAACACGCGCTTGCCGGTGCGCTTGTAGACCGCGACCTGGACGATCACCGACACGGCCTCCATCACGAACAGCCCGCCGACAATGGCCAGCACGATCTCATGATGCGCGGCGACGGCAATCACGCCAAGAGCGCCACCGAGCGCGAGGCTGCCGGTATCGCCCATGAACACGGCGGCAGGCGGCGCGTTGAACCACAGAAAGGCGAGGCCCGCACCCATCATTGCCGCACAGAAGATCGCCAGTTCGCCCGCACCCTTGACGTGCGGAATGCCGAGGTAGGTGGAATAGTCCACGCGCCCGGCCAGATAGGCGATGATAGCGAAGGTGCCAGCCGCGATGATCACCGGCATGGTTGCAAGGCCGTCCAGACCGTCGGTCAGGTTCACCGCATTGCCCGCGCCGACGATCACGAAAATCGCGAAGAGGTAATAGAACGGCCCAAGCGGCACGTAGAGATTGCTGAACAGCGGAACGTAAAGGTGCGTTTCGCCGACTGCCAGCCACGCAGCGATACCGGCCACCACGAACTCACCGGCCAGGCGAACCTTGGCGGGCACGCCCTTGTGCGCGTACTTTGTAACCTTGTCGTAGTCATCAAGAAAGCCGATCAGCCCGAAGCCGAGCGTCACGACAACGCAGGACCAGACGAGGCGACTGGTCACATCCATCCACAGCAGCAGCGACAGCGTGAGCGACGTCACGATCATCAATCCGCCCATGGTCGGCGTGCCGCGCTTGGCGAGGTGTGACTGCGGGCCGTCCTCGCGGATCGGCTGACCCTTGCCCTGGCGCACACGCAGCATGTTGATGAAGCGCGGACCGATGATCAGGCCGATCATCAGCGCGGTCAACAGCGTCGCGCCCGCGCGGAACGTCTGGTAGCGGATGAGGTTGCTGAATCCCTCGAAATGCAGCCACTCGGCCAGCTGGTAGAGCATTCACCGTTCCCTGGTGGTGAGCGAACGCACGATCGCGCCCAGTCCCACCGAATTCGACCCCTTCACGAGGATCGCATCACCCCCGCGCACACCGTCCGCAGCCAGACATTCCGCCGCTTCCGAAGCTGTCTGCACATGCGCCACATCGATTTTACCGGCAAGCGAGAACGGCCCGCTTTTCCCCAGCGCGTCGGCCAATGCCGCCATTTCGGCGCCTACCAGCACCAGCTTGTCGACCTTGCCCTCGGCGACGGGCCCGGCGAGTTCGGCGTGATAGCGTGCCTCGGCTTCGCCCAGCTCCTTCATCGCGCCAAGAATGGCAACGCGGCGGGTGGCGGGTGTCGCACCAAGCTGGCGCAGGGTGACGGCCATCGAGGCAGGATTGGCGTTGTAGCTTTCGTCGATCAGCAGGGCCTTGCCCGAACCGTCGCCACCGGTGGCGGCAATCTCGTGGCGGGCCCCGCGCCCAGCAAGGCCTTCCATTTCGGCCAGAGCGAGTCCGGCAGCGCCCAGATCGCCCCCGATCGCTTCGACAGCGGCCATGATCGCCAGCGAGTTGGCAACCCAGTGTTCGCCCGGTTGCGAGATCGTGTAGCAGACCTTGCGGCCCCCAAGGTCCGCCGTAACCAGGGTACCGCCCCCTGAGGCCGCCACCGCATCGATCAGCCGGACGCTTGCGTCGGCATGGCGACCGAAGCTGATCACGCGCTCGGCATGTTGCGCGGCCTTGGCCCGCAGCCGTTCGAAATGGCGGTTGTCAGCGGGAATGATGGCGACGCCACCATGTTCAAGACCTTCGAAGATCTCCGCCTTGGCATCGGCAATCGCTTCCTCACCCGAAAAGTGGCCGATGTGGGCGGGCGCAATGGTAGTGACGATGGCGACGTGGGGACGGACCAGCCGGGTCAGCGCGGCCAGCTCGCCCGCATGGTTCATACCCATCTCGAACACGCCGAAGCTGGTGCGCGCGGGCATCCGCGAAAGGCTTAGCGGAACGCCGACGTGGTTGTTGTAGCTCTTGACCGAACGGTGTGCCCGGCCCCGACTGGCGCGGTCGAGCGCGGCATAGAGCGCTTCCTTGACGCCGGTCTTGCCGGCAGAACCCGTCACCCCGATGATCCCGGCATCGACGCGCGCGCGCGCCGCCCGGCCAAGGTTCTCAAGCGCAGTCATCGTGTTGCCGACCAGCACGTGCGGGCCGAACGTCGCATGTTCGACCACCGTGCCCGCCGCGCCGCGCCCGTAGGCGCCCTCAAGGTAGCGATGACCGTCCGAAGCCTCGCCCTTCAAGGCGAAGAACAGGTCGCCTTCCACCACCTCGCGGCTGTCGATCTCGACGCCGGAGACCGCGAACTGCGCGCTTGCCCGGCCACCCGTTGCCGCAGCGATTTCCTCGCTCGTCCAAAGCGCAAGACCCGCCGCGTCGGACGGGTCCTCTGGCCCTGCGATAAGCGCGGGATGGGCGGTCATGTGGTGCACTCCCTGGCGACCTGAACGTCGTCAAACGGCAGGATACGGACAGCATCGCCCCTGCCCACGATCTGTCCCTGTTCGTGCCCCTTCCCTGCAACAAGGACAATGTCTTCACGGCCCGCCTCGGCAATCGCGGCGGCAATCGCGGCACGACGATCGCCGATCTCGCGGGCCTTTTCGTCGCAGCCCGCCATGATGGCGGCGCGGATTTCCGCGGGATCTTCACCACGGGGATTGTCATCCGTGACAATCACCAGATCCGAGCCGGCACAGGCAGCACTTCCCATCTCCGGACGCTTGCCGCCGTCGCGGTCACCGCCAGCACCGAACACGGTGATCAGGCGCCCGGACGTATGCGGGCGCAGCGCGGCAATCGCCGCTTCGATGGCGTCGGGCGTGTGCGCGTAGTCGACATAGACCGGCGCCCCGGCACGATTGATCGCTGCGCGCTCCAGCCGCCCCCGCACCGGTTGCAACCGCGCCAGCGCATCGAACACCTTGGCCGCATCGGTCCCTGAAGCAATTGCCAGCCCGGCGGAAACCAGCGCGTTCGCCGCCTGATAGGCCCCGATCAGCGGCAGGTTGATCTTGCGCGCCTGGCCTTCGAAATCGATCTCGAGGGTCTGCCCCAGTTGCGTCGGGGTACGGGCGAGCAGGCGGATCTCGGTCCCCTGCTTGCCCACCGAGAGCAGCCGCAGCCCCCTCGCGCGGACATGCTCCACCACCCGTCCCGACCACTCGTCGTCCATCCAGACGACCGCCGTGCCGCTCTCTTCCACGACATGGTCGAACAGGCGCATCTTGGCCGCGAAGTAATCGTCCATCGTCGCGTGGTAATCGAGATGGTCGCGACTGAGGTTGGTAAAGGCCCCTGCCCCCACGCGCAGGCCCTCGTTGCGGTACTGCGATAGGCCATGGCTCGACGCTTCATAGGCGACATGCGTCACACCCTCGCGGGCAAGGCCGGTCATGTTCGAAAGGAACGTCACGATGTCCGGCGTGGTCAGCCCGGTAGAGACGCTTTCGTCTGCCGTGGTCACGCCGAGCGTGCCGATCGACGCCGCAGAATAGCCGGCCATGCGCCAGATCTGGCGCGTCATTTCAACCGTTGAGGTCTTGCCGTTGGTCCCCGTAACGGCAACAACGGTCTCGGGCACAGGCTGGAAAAAGCGCGCGGCCAGCGCGGCAAAGGCGCGGCGCGGCTCTTCATCGGCAACGTGCACCGCCCCTTCGACCTTGGCCTGCGGCCGCGCGACCACGGCGACAGCGCCCGCCTTCACGGCATCGGCAATGAAGTCCTCGCCATTGAAGCGCGTGCCTGGAAAGGCACCGAAGATCGTTCCCGGGGCAACCTTGCGATGATCGATGGCAAAGCCGGTGACGTTCGCATCAGCGTTCTCGCCAGCGAAACCCGCCGCTTCAAGGATCGCGCCGAGCTTCATTCACCCTCTCCGTTGCCGACCAGCGGCGACAAGTCCGAGATGTCGATATCACGAGTGTCGTCAGGCACGACACCGAGAAACGGCCCGATGCGCGGCACCACGCGTCCGACGATCGGTGCGGCGTTGAAAGCAGCCGTACGCTGGTACTGCGAAGCGGCCGTACCCTTCGGTTCGTCAAGCATCGCGATCACCACGTAGCGCGGCTTGTCCATCGGGAAGGCGGCGGCGAATGTCGCGACGAGCGAGGTGCGGTTGTAACCACCCTTGCCGCCAGGCTTTTCCGCCGAACCGGTCTTGCCGCCAACGCGATAGCCTGAGGCGTTGGCGCTCTTGCCGGTACCGTCGACAACGATCATCCGCAGTAGCTGGCGCATGCGCGCGCTCGTCGAAGCCTTGTAGACCCGGCGTCCCTCGGGGATCTGCGTCGGCTCGCGCTTGAACAGCGTCGCCGGGCGCCAGATGCCGCCGTTGACCATTGCGGCATAGGCTGCTGCCAGATGCAGCGGGGTAACCGCGATGCCGTGACCGTAGCTGACCGTCATCGTGGTAATGCGCGCCCAGTCGCCGTTCTTGTTGGTGCCGCGCGGCCAGAGCGGGAAGCCACGCGCCGGCAGTTCGATGTAGGGCCGCTCATTCATGCCGAGCGCCGCCATCGTCTTCTTCAGCGCGGGACCACCCAACTTGTCAGCCACCTGCGCCGTAACGATGTTCGATGAGTGGATCAGCGCTTCGGGCACGTTGAGCGAAGCGCCGAAGCTGTGGCTGTCACGAATGTGAAAACCGCCAATCGCCAGCGGCCTGTCCGAAGGATAGCGCACCGAAAGGTCGGTCACCACGCCCGCGTCGATTGCCGCCGCAACGCTCAGCGGCTTGAAGGTCGACCCGAGTTCGTAAACCTGGTTCGTCACCTTGTTGAACACCAGGTTGTTGAGCGCCTGGTCCGAACGGTTGGGATTGAACGAGGGTAGCGATGCCAGCGCGATAATCTCGCCGGTATCGACATCGAGGATCACACCCGCCGCGCCCTTGGCCTCGGTTTCGAGCATGCCGCGCCCGAGTTCGTCCTCAAGCGCGCCTTGCGCACGCATATCGATGGAAAGCGCTACCGGCTTTCCGCGCTGGGCTGGATCGAGCAGCTGCTTTTCGAGCACCTGCTCCATGCCGACATGGCCATGGCCTTCGCTGTCGACATAGCCGAGCACGTGCGCGCCAAGCGATCCTTGGGGATAATAGCGCTGGTTCTCGCGCGGGAACTCCAGCGCAGGCTCGCCAAGGGCAAAGATGCGGTTGGCATCCTCCGGCATCACGCGCTGGCGCAGATAGCTCGGCTTGTCGGACTTCAGCCGCCGGAGCAAATCATTGTAATCCGCATCGGGGAAGATGGCGAGAAGCGCCTTGGCCACCTCTTCGGGCGACTTGACGAGCGGCGTGCCGTTCTCACCGAAAGCCTTGGGATTGTACCACAGCGCATAGGCCGGGAACGCGCGTGCCAGCGGAACGCCATTGCGATCGGTGATCTCGCCACGCGGCGGAAGCAACGCTTCAGCCAGCGAACGACGTGTCGGCGAGCCTTCGAAAAAGCCGAGTTGGGCAATCCGCGCCAGCGCCGCAAAGCCAAAGAACAGAATGAAGCCGGCCACCACCAGCGCACGAACCTTGGCCTCGACCAGCGAGCGCTGGCGGACATTGGCCAGCAGGACGCGGCCGGAAGCGATGGCGGCTGAGGCGGTGAGTGCGTTCACCGGGCTGCCTTAGCCTCCTTGCCCTTGGTGGCGCGAGGGGCCGAACCGGACTTGGTCTTGCTTGCGCCCGACTTATCCGCAGTTGTGACCGCCTTGGCCTTGGCAGCAGGCTTGCCGGCCGACTTCGCATTCGCGGCCCTGTCCTTCGCAACGACGTCCTTGGCAGCAACCTTCTGCGCCGCCTTCGGCTTGGCAGATGCCGATGCCTCGGCCCGGTCCATCTTGGCGTCCATCTTGGCGTCCAGCTTGGCGTCCTTCTTGGCCGGACGCTCCTTCTCGGAAGCCGTCTCCTTGCGCACCGGACCGCGCGGGCGAGCATCGACAACCTTGCCAAGGCGGTCTTTCAGCGTCTCGACAGCTTCAGCGTGATCGACAGTGCGCGCCGGACGGTCCTCGTCGGTAGCGTCCCCAGCAACCTTGCTGTCATTGCTGGCCAGCGCCTTGCCCGAAAGCGGCGAAACCATCGCCGGGAACGCGGCCGAAGCGATAACACTGTCATCGACGCTGGCGACGCGGATCGGGGCGGGCGCATCCGGCGTGGCGGGCACGCTCAGTGCGGCAAGCTGGCGTTCGCCTTCGATGTACTGGCTGGCGTTGGGCGCGGCATAGCCGAACTCGACATCGTTCCACGCCTTCAACTGCTGCTGGTTCGACCGCGTCTCGAATTCGGTCTCGAGATACATCTTCTCCTGCTTGAGCGCGACAATGCGCGCCTCGGCATGGTGGATCTGGCTCCGCAGGGCATTGACCCGGAATGCCAGTGCCACAACCAGCGCCAGGCACAGGCCCAGCAGGACCAGCCAGCCAACCGAGCGAAGACGGCTTGTGGTCGTGATCATGCCGCAGCCCTCCCCGCACCAGTCCGGGCAGGCGCGGAAGTGCGCACGGCCCAGCGCAGCGTGGCGGAGCGGGCGCGCGGATTGCGCTCCTCTTCCTGGGGCGTCGGACGGATTGCGGCAGACGGCTTTTCGAAGACCGGGTCAACCTTCGCGGCCATTTGCGGAAGGTGGCGCGAACCGGCAGGCACGGCGCCGGCAGCCTCGCGCAGGAACTGCTTGACGATGCGGTCCTCAAGGCTGTGGAAGCTTACTACCGCGATGCGACCGCCGGGAACCAGCACCTTCTCTGCCGCGGCCAGACCTTCGATCAGCTCGTCCAGTTCGCCATTTACGTGGATGCGCACGGCTTGGAAGCTGCGGGTGGCCGGGTCCTTCTGCGCCTTTGGCCCCTTGATGTCGGGACGATAGCCCAGCGCCTTGCGCACGACGGTAGCGAACTGTCCGGTGGTGGTCAGCGGGCGGGCAGCGACGATGGCGCGGGCAATCCGGCGCGATTGGCGTTCCTCGCCGTAGCGATAGAGAACGTCTGCTATTTCCCCCTCGTCCGCTTCATTCAGGAAATCCGCCGCACTTGGACCGTCCTGTGACATCCGCATGTCTAACGGTCCGTCAGACGAGAACGCAAATCCCCGCCCCGGCTGATCGAGCTGCATCGAGCTTACGCCGATGTCGAACACGACGCCCTGAACGCCCGCAATTCCGGCCTCTGCAAGTCCTTCCGCAAGTTCGGAAAAGCGACGGGGATGCAGAACGAGGCGCGGATCTTTTCCACAGGTTTCTCCCCAGAGCCTTCCCGCCGCGATCGCATCGGGATCGCGGTCGAACGCATGAACCGTAGCGCCCGATTCCAGCAGGCGGCGGGTGTAGCCGCCCGCTCCGAATGTCGCGTCGACGATCAGGTCGCCCGGCCTTGCATCAAGGGCCGCGACGACCTCTTCGAGCAGCACGGGAATGTGCGGGGCTTTTGGCGCTGCAGCGGTCACTTGCGCTTCCCCTTGGCAGCTTCGGCCATCTTGGCGCGGCACCCCGCCTTGGCGCTGGCCCAACCATCGCCCTGCTCGAACAGGATCTGCGGGTTCCAGATGGTGATCTGCCGGCCGCCACCATGGAAATAGAGACCGTCTTCCACCTGCCCCAGTTCGGACAGGTATTCGGGCAGGACAAAGCGACCGCTCTCATCGAAGCTCACGCGGGTGAAGCCATAGGCCTGCGCCTCGGCCATGTCGCGGTCGAAGTCCTGGTTGAGGCGGAGCCTCTTCTCTTCCTCGCGATCGATCTCTGCAGCCAGTTCGTCCAGGCGGGACAGGCCGAATCCGGTCAGGCAAGGCAGGCGGGGATGCTTGTCGAGGCAGAGAATGCGCTGGTTGGCGGAAGCTGCGTAGATGTCGGAGCGGAAGTCGGCAGGCAGGACGAAGCGGCCCTTTTCGCCACGCGGCGAAAAGCCCTGTCCCACCAGATTTACCGGCCCTCCCGCCACGCTGGACACCCCGCTCGCGGACAAAGCTCCATCGCTCGACCCCGCGCCATCGCGCGTTGCCGACTCATCCCCCGCGGATGCGATTGGAGTTCGTCCCGATAACCCACACTACTAACGCGGGACGGGGCGGGCGAAAAGGGGAAAATGCGGGAAAATGCGGACTAGCTATGATTCCGTAGCATTTTCTCTACATCTTACCGCTTGAGTAACCATGACTTGCTGCAAAAGTAATCGCGCAGATGCGGGCGTTTCGACGAAGTCCTCCGTGCAGAGCAGGACCTTACCCGCATTTTCCCGCGAACAAAAGGAGATCATTGCGCCATCACCCCGTCGAGCAGGCGCTGCAGCTGAATTTCCGGCCGGTCTGCGGTGGCTTCCCGCTCCAACAGCGCGGCGTCCGCCACCAGCGTTGCCCGCCCTTTCCCGATCGTGCAGCGCGAAATCAGCCCGTCCTTGGCAATCGCGCAGTTCGCCTCATGCCCGCCCGCAATGGCCTTGAAGGTGCCTGCCAGATTGATCGGCAGCCCCTCGCCCGCACTTTCCCGCAATCCGCCGGGCTGCGTATCGTCGAACTGCAGTTCCAGCCCCCACCGCGCCAGAATCGGCGAAACCAGCGCCACGTCCTGCGGCCGGCGTCGGTCACCCAGCGCAAACGCGCTCTCCTGCGTCAGCATCGGATCGGCGAACATCAGCAAGTGCCCGCCCGCGCGCACCCAGGCATCAAGCGCCACATTCTCTTCGGGCACGAGCGGGCGCGGCTGCGCCACGACCAGAAAGTCCACAGACTCAAGCTGAAGCAGCGTATCGAGCGGGATCACCTTGCCGTTGGACTCCAGCACGGCGCGTGCCCAGTGCGGCGCGGATGGGGGGTCGATCATGCCCTTGATATCATCCGCCTCGTTCCACAGGATCGGCAGGCTGGTGAACAGGCCCACAGTCCTGTCAGGTGTGCGTGCCGGTGAAAACGCCCACCACCCGGCCAGCGCAACAATCGCTGCCAGCACGGCAAGAGTGATCCGGCGATGCACTCAGTTCTTCGGCGCGTTGACCGAAGGGGCCGGGACCGAAGGGGCGGGCGTCGGTGCAGGAGGCGCGGGCGAGATCGTGACGGTCGGCTGTTCCTTGGCCGTCACCGGCAATTGTGGGGCCACGCCCATGTCAGCCAGCGGGTCCTTCGCAGACGTCTCGCTCGCCTCGACCGTCGGCGCGGCTGTATTGACCGCACTGGCGTCGATGAACTTGGCCCGGTCCATGATCACGTTGGCAAGGCTTACCAGCAGCAGCATTCCGGCCAGACCGAACAGCCCGACCTGCAGCCGATGAACCGCCTGCGCCCGCAGCTCGCGCGTGGTCGGCGGCACGTGGGCAAGGGCGCTGGCAGCGGCGATGTCCGCCTCGGTCGGGGCGGAAGCCTGCTTGCCTGCGGGGAAACCGAACAGTGCCATGGCCGCAGCCTAGCCTATTGCTCCAGCCAAGGGAACACCGGCAATCCCTTGGCCTTGAGCCACTCGGGATTGTAGAGCGACGACAGGTAACGGAAGCCCGTATCGCACAGGATCGTCGCCACCCGGCTGCCCTTGCCAAGCTGCTTGGCCAGCGCCACGGCGCCCGCCACGTTGATCCCGCTCGACAGGCCAAGGCACAGGCCCTCATCGGCCAGCAGCCGCTCGACCCAGTACAGCCCTTCCTCGTCCGAAATGCGGAACTGCGTGTCGATCGGCGCGCCTTCGAGGTTGGCGGTGATGCGGCCCTGCCCAATGCCCTCGGCCACCGAAGACCCTTCGGCCTTCAACTCGCCATTGGCGTAATAGTTGTACAGCGCCGCGCCATGCGGATCGGTCAGCGCGATCGTGATGTTCTCGTCGAACGCCTTGAGCCCAAGGCCCACGCCCGCAATCGTCCCGCCCGTTCCCGCAGCGCAGGTGAACCCGTCGATCCGGTGCTCCATCTGCTCCCAGAGTTCAGGCGCGGTGCTCTCGATATGAGCGCGGCGATTGGCAATGTTGTCGAACTGGTTGGCCCAGACCGCACCCTCGGTCTCCCCGGCAATCCGGCGCGAGGTGTGGACGAAGTGGCCGGGGTTGGAGAACGGCGCAGCCGGCACCAGCACCAGCTCGGCGCGCAGCGCACGCAGCGTGTCCATCTTCTCGCGCGATTGCGTCTCGGGCATGACGATGACCGACTTGTAGCCGCGCGCATTGGCCACCAGCGCAAGGCCGATGCCGGTATTGCCCGCCGTGCCTTCGACGATCGTTCCGCCCGGCTGCAGGACGCCGCGCTCCTCGGCATCGCGCACGATCCACAGCGCGGCGCGGTCCTTCACCGAAGCGCCGGGGTTGGCGAACTCGCACTTGCCGTAGATCTCGGCGCCTGCCGCCTCACTCGGCCCCTTCAGCAGGACGAGCGGCGTGTTGCCGATGAGCGAAATGGTATCGGATGCAATCGATGGTGCAGTCATGGCCCCGAGTTAGGGACACTTGGCGCAATTGCCAACGAATTTGCGCTTTGCGGCGTGCAAGCCCTGCTCGCGGCCTTATTCGCGTCCGGCCCTGATCGCCGCACCGCCCGCGAACGGGGCGACCGCCAGTGCCACAAGGCTGCACGCCCCCAGCAGCAGCAAGCCCCCCTCACCCCCCGGTTGCAGCGATCCTGCGCCAAAGATCAGGAGCGGCACCGCCAGCGGGATCGCCAGCAACCCGCCCAGCGCAGAGCCAGCCCGCAAGCCCGCCGTCAGCGCGGCTATGGTCACGCCGATTGCCGCCAGCCCCGGAGTGCCAAGCAGCAGCCCGACTTCCACCGTCCACAACTGCTGCCCGTCAAGCCCCAGCAGCCCTGCCGAGATCGGCGCTGCCAGCATCAGCGGCACGCCAAAGCTCAACCAGTGCGCCAGAATGCGCACCATCAGCAGCGCCTCCTCGGCAATGCCGCGCAAGGCCCACTGGTCGAACATTCCCGCTTCCACGTCCGGCTCGACAAGGCGGTCCAGCGGGAGGATCGCCGCAAGCAGCGCCGCAACCCAGATCACGCCCGCGCCGGTCCGCGCCAGCAACCGGGCATCGGGGCCGACTGCAAAGGGAAACAGCATCGCCACCGCCAGGAAGAACAGCAGCGGCAGAACCGCTCCGCCTCGCCCTTGGGCACCGCGCGTAAGCAGCACCAGATCGCGCACAAAGATCGGCCAAAGCTTGCGGATCACGGCTGAAAATCCAGCAATTCGATCACCTTTACCGCATCGAGAGAAAGCGGTTGGTGCGAGGCAATGATAACCGCCCCACCGGCATTGCAATGCGCCTTGATCGCCGCCTGCGCGATGCACGACCAATGGGTGTCGAGCCCGTTGAGCGGCTCGTCGAGCAGCCAGATCGGCGCCCCGCTTGCCGCCACGCGGGCCAGCGCCGCCCGCTTGCGCTGTCCGGTGGAAAGATAGCGCACCGGCACGTCGAGCAGGTCGGCCAGCCCGAAGTCTGCATCGCCCTGTGGCGCGCGGTCGATCCGCTGCCAGAAGGCCAGCGCCTTTTCCAGCGGTTCGTGCCCGTCCAGCGCCAGCCGCTCGTCCGAAAGCGCAAGGGCGCCATGCCGCTCCACCGAACCCATGAACGGCCGCAGCAGACCTGCCAGAATGCGGATCAGGCTCGATTTGCCGATTCCGTTAGGCCCGGCCAGATGTACCACCTCGCCCGCAGCCATGGCAAACGACAGCCCCCGGAACAGAAGCCGGTCCCCGCGCCTGCAGGCAATATCCGTGGCGACGAGACCGCACTCTTGCATGGAAAGACGCGATAGGGGAAACGGCGGCAACTGCCAAGGATGCCAAAGGACCAAGCATGACCGTCGCCCGCCTTACCGATGCCGAACGCGATTCGCTGCTGGCCGAACTCCCGGAGTGGCAATTGCGTGAAGACGGCCGCGCCATTGTGCGCACCTTCCGCTTTGCCGATTTCTCGGAAAGCTGGGCCTTCATGAACCGCGTCGCCCTCTACGCCGAAAAGGCCGACCACCACCCCGAATGGTTCAACGTCTACAACCGCGTCGAGGTGACGCTGACGACGCACGATGCCGATGGCCTCTCGGCACGGGATGCCGCCATGGCGCGGGTGATGGAAGGTTTTCTCTAAGCAGGCCCTACTTCCCCAACGGACGCCCGCCAGACCGCATCTGCTTGCGCAAAGCCCCCGGCATCCAGCGGGAGGCGAATGCGAGCCGCCGCGCAGTCTTGCCGACGAGCGTATGCACCCTGTCGCCATGCACCGCCGCCCACGCTGCCTCGGCCACCTCGCTTACCGGCGTGATTTCCAGCCCTGCGCCGCGCACGCGGGTGCGGATATCCTCGTTGCTGGCGCGATTAGGCGCATGGTCCAGCAAGGGCGTCTCGATGAAGGAGGGCATGAGGCTGCGCACCTTGATGCCGTACTCGGCCCATTCACCGTCCAGCGATTCGGTCAGCGCCCTCACTCCGAACTTCGTCGCGGAATAGACCGAGGCCCCGGGTGAACCATAGATCCCTGCCGCACTGGCGGTGTTGAGCAGGCAAGAGCCCGGCGCGCTCGCCCGCAGCCACGGAAACGCCGCCTGCGCGCCGAAGATCACCCCTTTGAGATTGATGTCGAGCGTGCGTTCGATCTCCTCAGGCGTCAGATCGACAATGCCGCCGCCGATGGGGATGCCTGCGTTGTTGAAGACGACGTCGATCGGGCCGCCAGCCGCTTTGGCACAGTCGGACAAGGCAGTATCCCAAGCCGCGCGGTCGCGCACGTCGAGACGGTGGCACGAGCTTTGCCCGGCGGGAAGCTGCGCGGCGGTTTCGGCCATGCCGGCCTCGTTGATGTCCGCGATGCCGACGAACCACCCGCCTTGTGCAAAGCGCTGCGCGACGGCACGGCCGATGCCCGATGCGCCGCCGGTGATGAAGATCGTCTTGCGTGCCATCGGCACCTCCCCCTGCTCACATTGCTGTCAGCAGGACACTACAGCGCCGGATTGTTATAGCAATGCCAGGTGAAGATCGCCGCTGCACCACGATGCGGGCGCCAGTCCCCGGCCAGAGCGCGCGTTTCCTTCTCGCTCGGCCGGCCCGCCAGGCCCAGCAGCTTGCCAAGGCCGACCTGCACGGCCAGATCGCCCGCAGGCCAGATGTCCGGGCGCCCTTCTGCAAACAGAAGGTAAATCTCGGCTGACCAGCGGCCGATCCCCTTGATCTTGATCAGCTCCGCAATCGCTTCTTCGTCATCTTCGGGCAGCGCATCGAGATCGAGCTCGCCCGACACGACCAGTTCACACAAGGACCGCGCATAGCCCTGCTTCTGGCGGGACAGGCCGCAGGCGCGCAAGGCATCGAAATCAGCGGCGAGCAAGTCGTGCGGCGGGATATCCTCTCCCAGCAGCGCTTCAAGCTTGTTCCACACCGAAGCGGCGGCAGCGACGCTGACCTGCTGGCCAACAATGGTGCGCAGCAAAGTGCCATAGCCGGTCGAGCGGATGCGTGGTTCGGGATAGCCGACCCGCTCTATCGCACCCGCCATGGCAGGGCTGCGTGCGGCGATATGATCGAGACCTTCGCGGATCGCGTCTGCCGTCAGTCCCACCCTAGTTCTCCGCAACAGTGTTTTGGCCGGATCGGCAGTTGCCAAAGCCGAAATGGCGCGATAGCAGCCCCGTCCAAAGGCGAACAGGGGGCGCGGGTCATGCGTTGATGCCCGTCGCCGCATTTGGAGAACGAACGATGCCGAAGATCGTGGTTGTCAATCGTGCGGGTGAAGAGAAGACGGTAGAGGCCGATGCCGGCCTTTCGGTGATGGAAGCCATCCGCGACAACGGGTTCGACGAGCTGCTCGCCCTGTGCGGCGGCTGCTGCTCCTGCGCCACCTGCCACGTCTATATCGACCCTGCCTTTGCCGACAAGGTTGCGCCGATGAGCGAGGACGAGAACGACCTGCTCGACAGCTCGGACCATCGCAACGAAACCTCGCGCCTGTCGTGCCAGGTGCAGATCACCGGCGATCTCGACGGTCTTCGCGTCACGATCGCGCCGGAAGACTGATCTATCCAGCCTTTGCGCCGCTTGAAGGGCCCGCCTCCAGCAGGAGCGCGGGCCTTTTTCATGTCAGCCGCACCGGTGAACGGCAATGTTGGACCACCCTTTTGCAGAAAGTGGATCGCTTCGTCGATTTTTTGGGGAACGGTTTCGCGCCTCAGGCGTACCGCGGCGCTTCTGCGCCTGCCTGGCGGCCTTTGTGGCATGCGGCAACGCATCATCCATGCGATTTGGCTAGTTACAGAGGAAATTAAATTACTCCATATCGAAAGTTATTGGCATACAATTCCATTTTGTGACAAAATGTTTCAATGCGAAATTTCTCTAGGTTTCTCATTGCGTTGTTACATGAACACCACACTAACTATCGTTTAATGTGAAACTACGTGTTTCTGGTTTGAAAGCGCAGCTTGGCCTCGTCAGACAGGCGCCTCTCTCGCATCCATACCCCGGCTGACCGCAAATGCGGCGGCATATGGACTGGGCGCGCGGGCCTGTCGCCGTTCCCCACGGCGGCAGACGTTCAGGACAAGAGGACTGCCACGTGAACATCAAGTATCTCTCCGCGCTCCGTTCGGGCGCGACCCCTCTGGCGATCGGCATGGCGCTGCTCTCCACCGCAGCCTTTGCGCAGGATGCGGCAACGACGGCTGCACCGCAGAGCGTCGACTGCAGCACCACACCGGATGATCCCAGCTGCGGCGACACCCAGGCGATCGTCGTCACCGGTTCGATCCTGCGCCGCACCGACACCGAGACCGTCTCGCCGGTCACCACGGTGACGCAGGAGAACCTTGACCAGCGCGGCATCTCGACCGTGCAGGAAGGCCTGCAATCGCTGGCGGCCAACAACGGTCCGGCGCTGACCAACTCGTTCACCGCCAACGGCGCGTTCGCGGCCGGTGCCTCGGCGATCTCGCTGCGCGGCCTTTCGACCAACTCGACGCTCGTGCTGTTCGACGGCATGCGGGCGGCCTATTACCCGCTGGCCGATGACGGTTCGCGCAACTTCGTCGATCTCAACACCATTCCGGACGACATTGTCGACCGCGTGCAGATCCTGCGTGACGGCGCCTCGGCGGCTTATGGTGCCGACGCCATCGCAGGCGTGGTCAACATCATCACCAAGCGCGAATTCAAGGGCGTGCGCGCCCGTGGCGAAGCCGGCCTTTCCGATCGCGGCGATGCCTCGCAGTATCGCCTGTCGCTGACCGCCGGCGTGGGCGACATCGACGAGAACGGCTACAATGCCTACGTCTCCGGGTTCTACTACAAGAGCAACAAGCTCATGAACCGCGACCGTCCCTATCCGTTCAACACGGATGACCTGCGCGGCGTGTGTTCGCCCGATGGCGAGTGCGGCAGCGACGACCGCATCAATTCACCCACCGCCACCAGCTTTACCGGTGCCGGCGGCCCGCTTGTCGTGCGTCCTTACGATCCCACCAACACCACTGCACTCGGCCGCTTCCAGTTGCTCAACAACGTCGGCTGCGACAGTGCTTACACACTGACGGCTGCGCAGCTTGCCGCCAGCGCGGCAGCCCCCTTGCAGACCTGCACCGTAGACCTCACCCGCAAGTACGGCGTGATCCAGCCGGAAATCGAGCGCTGGGGCGTCTCTGCCCGCGTCACGGCGGCCCTCAGCGACAGCATCGAAGGCTATGCCGAATTCAACTTCCTGCAGAGCAAATCGGCCTACACAGGCCTGCCCGAAGCGATCTCGCGCAATGCTAACGCTGGTATCCTGTTCCCAGGCTTCTCAACGTCGAACAATGCAGCCAGCCGCGCGCCCGGTTCGTTCGCGCTGACCCTGCCGGTCTATGTCTGCGCCAACGGTGTGGGCGACGCTAGCGGCCTCAACACGGGCTGCAACGCCACCAACGGCACGCTCAACCCGAACAACCCGTTCGCCGGTGCCGGACAGCTTGCCCGCATCCAGGGCCGTCTGTTCGACCAGCCCACCTACAATGAAACCCGCAACCGGGCCTATCGCGGTGCGATCGGCATCAAGGGCGACCTGACCGACAACATCAACTTCGACTTCGGCGCGACGGCGATGCACGACGACCTGCGTCGTACGCAGAAGGGCTATGTCTACATAGCCAACCTGCTGACGGCCATCGCGCGTGGCACGTACAACTTCGTTGACCCGACGCAGAACACGCAGGAGCAGAATGACTTCCTGCGTCCAACCCAGATCCTGAACGCCACCTCCGATCAGGTCCAGTTCCAGGGCACGCTCGGTGCGGATCTGTTCGAACTTCCGGGCGGCAAGTTGCAGGTCGCAGTGGGCGCAGGCGCCCGTTACGAAGCGGTCGACGCGCCTTCGGGCAACCCCGACTACTTCGGTCCGACGCAGCGCTACTTCACCCTCAATGCCTTCGGCACCAAGGGCAGCCGCTGGGTCTATTCGGGCTTTGCCGAAATCAACGCGCCGGTCCTCGACAAGGTCGAAATCAACCTTGCCGGGCGCTATGACAAGTACTCGAGCGGCCAGAACGCATTCAGCCCCAAGGCTGGTATCAAGTTCAAGCCGATCGACGAACTGCTGATCCGCGGCACCTGGTCGAAGGGTTTCCGTATCCCGTCGTTCGGTGAGGCCAACGCCCTGCCGACCACGGGCTTCGTGACCAACGGCGCGGGTATCTTCAACGATGCCTATCTGGCGCAGTACGGCTGCAACACCGGTGCAACCACCGATGACAATCCGAACGGGTACAGCACCTGCCCGACCTACATCCGCTCCGGTTCCTACGGCCAGACCACGCTGGCCTCGCCGAACCTGAAGCCGGAACGGTCGCGCAGCTTCACCGCTGGGTTCGTGTTCGAACCGGTCCGCAACTTCACGCTGTCGGTCGACTACTACAACATCAAGAAGACCGGCGTGATCACGCAGCCTTCCAATTCACCTGCGCTAGAGGCCTACTACACCGGACAACCGATCCCGGCGGGCTACACCGTGATCGCCGATGCAGTCAGCCCCGACTTCCCGAACGCGACGCCGCGCCTCGCCTTCATCCAGTCGCAGCTGATCAACGCGAACACGCAGACCGTCTCAGGCCTCGATTTCCAGATCGACGGCCGGATCAACCTGACCGACAATATCCGCTTCACCAGCCATCTCGAGGCAAGCTACATCATCAAGCTGGAATCGGACCTGACCAACAGCGGCGGTGGCTTGGAGCGCTATGACGGTACGCTGGGCAACTTCAACCTGACCGCAGGTTCGGGTACGCCGAAGTGGCACGGCTACTGGCTGAATGGCCTGCAGTTCGATGACAACCTGGAGATCAACACCACAGTCAACTACTTTGGTGGCTACAACCTCTCGGCGATGGATCAGGGCGATCTCTACAAGGACTGCGGCCAGAACCCCGGCTACAGCCCCTCGGGCTGCGACGTGCCGCGCTACATCACGTTCGACCTGCAGACGCGCTTCAAGGTCAACGACCGCTTCACGCTGTCGCTCACCGCGCTGAACCTGTTCGACAAGATGCCGCCGGTCGACGTCGTGACCTATGGCGCGCACCTCTACAACCCGATCCAGGGCGGCCAGGGCATTCTGGGCCGTTACTTCAAGGTTGGTTTCCAGGCTGATTTCTAAAGGTCTGGTGCCACGTGTCCGACTTGGGGGCAGCATCGCAAGATGCTGCCCCTTTTTTTGCTCCCGAAGGGCACGCGCAAGAACGCCCCCGCTTTCGCGGAGGCGTTTTCGAAGTCGGCGCTAATGGAATTAGAGGCGCAGGCCTGCGGTTTCGTCGAGGCCGGCCATCAGGTTCAGCGATTGCACTGCCGCGCCACTGGCGCCCTTGCCCAAGTTGTCCAGTACGGCAACCAAGCGGGCCTGTTCGCCGTCGGCGCTGCCCATGACGTGAAGGGCAAGACCGTCCCATGGCTCCATCGCAGCGCGCAGCAGCATCTCGCCGTCGGCAGGAAGATCCTGCGCCACGGTCACCACCTGCGAGCCGTCATAGAACTGCGTGAGAGCAGCGCGCAGCAATTCGGCTGGCACGTTGCCGGGCATGACGCCCAGCGGCAGCGGAATCTCGACGACCATGCCGCGATGGGCATTGACCACGGCCGGGCTGAACAGCGGGGCGATGGCCGTGCCGGTGTAGCGCTGCATTTCGGGGATGTGCTTGTGGCCGAAGGTCAGTCCATAGCCGCGCCAGGCGATGTCGGTGTCCTGCTCGAACCGGCCGATCAGCGCCTTGCCGCCGCCGGAGTAACCCGTGACCGCGTTGCAGCTGTAGGGCCATGCGGCGGGCAGGAGACCATTGTGGACGAGCGGCGCCAGCAGGCCGATGAAGCCGGTCGGATAGCAGCCGGGGTTCGAAACGCGCTTGGCTTCCGCAACCGTCTCGCGCCCGACGATCTCGGGAAAACCGTAGGTCCAGCCCTCGGCCACGCGGTGTGCGGTCGAAGCGTCGATCACCTTGGTGCGATCATTGCGGATCATCGCCACGGCATCGCGTGCAGCGTCATCGGGCAGGCACAGGATCACCACGTCGGCATCATTGATCGCCTCGGCGCGCGCGGCATCGTCCTTGCGGCGCGCATCGTCGAGCGCAATCAGGGTGAATTCGCTGCGGCCCGCAAGCCGCTCGGCGATTTCGAGGCCAGTGGTGCCGGCGGCCCCGTCGATGAAGACTGACGTGGTCATGCGGAAGCCTCCAACTGGCTCATCTCGACATAGCCGACGAGCAGATCGGATCGGGCCTGCCCCCAGGCCCAGCCGCCTGCCATGTCGAGAACGTCGAACACTTCGCCGGCCGCCAGCGCGCGCAGTTCCGCCGCATCCTGCTTGCCCGCCGCGCGAAGCACCGTTTCGGCCTTCACGCCATGCGCCATCGGCACCGCATAGTGCGGCACGAAGTATTTTCCGGCGAGACCGATATGCGCAAGATCGCCGCGCACGGGCAGGTGCGGCTTGTCCGAACGATCAGCCGCTCGCGAAAGCTGGAGCTGGCCGGTGGGCAGTTCGGTGGAAAGAGGCATGGCTTCGACGGTCAATTCACGGTGTCCCCGCAGCAGGAAAGCCGGGCGATTAGCGGCGCCCGCGTCATCAGGCAAGCTATGGTGCACTTGTCCGCCCCTCAGCCGTAGCGTGCCTTGAGCAGGCCCCACGCCGCACGCAGGCCCAGGGCATCGCCACCCTTGGGTCGGCCGGGCTTTCCAACAGGGCGCCAGGCGAAAGTATCGAAGTGCACCCAGTCGATCCCCTCGCCGACAAACCGGTCAAGAAACAGCGCGGCAACACTGGCGCCGGCAAATCCGTTGGCCGGCGAATTCTGCAGGTCCGCGACGTCGGACTTGAGGTACTCGCGGTAGCCTTCGTGCAGGGGGAGTTGCCAGCAGGGGTCGTCGAGTTGCCGTCCTGCCTCGAGGAGTTGGGTGGCAGTTGGAGATTGCCGCGCGAACATCGCCGGGAGGTCCGGCCCCAGCGCAACGCGCGCCGCGCCGGTCAATGTGGCGAAGTCTATGACGAGTTCCGGCTTCATTTCCGTCGCGCGGGTCAGCGCGTCGCCCAGTACCAGCCGCCCCTCGGCGTCGGTGTTGGTGATCTCGACCGAGAGCCCGGCACGCGACCGGAGGATGTCGCCCGGCCGGAACGCGTTGCCGGAGATCGCGTTTTCAACCGCAGGAACAAGCACGTGCAGCCGGACCTTCAAGCCCATCGTCATGATCAGACCGGCCAGCGCCAGCGCATGCGCCGCCCCGCCCATGTCCTTCTTCATCAGCGCCATCCCCGAGGAAGGCTTGATATCGAGCCCGCCCGAATCGAAGCACACGCCCTTCCCCACGATCGCAACGCGCGGGTGCTTTGCATCGCCCCACGTCATCTCGATCAGACGCGGGGCGTGGCTGCGCGCGGCGGCACGGCCGACGGCGTGGACCATCGGGTAGTCATGCTCGAGCGCATCGCCCGAGACGACGTGAACCTCCGCGTGATGACGCTTGGCGAGCGCGCGCGCCTCGGCTTCAAGCTGAAGCGGACCCATGTCCTCGGCGGGGGTGTTGACGAGATCGCGGACCACGAGGACGGCAGTTGCCTCAGCGATCGCAGGCTCGATCAGCGCCACGTCCTTGGTCAGCAGGATGCGCGGTTCTGCGTCCTTGGCGTCCTTGCGGTAGCGGTCAAAGCGGTACTGGCCGGTGATCCAGCCGTGAAGCGCCTTCCCGGGCTCCCCGCCTGCGCGGCGATAGGTGCCGCCGGGGAGCACGTCGGCAAGCTTGGCCATGCACCACGACGACAGGTCATTGACATTGGCAACGCCCGCCACGGCGAACCAGCTATCGCCATCGGGGACGATAGCGTGTTCGTAGCCGCCGCCTTCGAACTTCTGCGCGGAAAGGGCCGCGCGCTGGCCTGCGTTAAGCCCCTTGAGGAAGTCGGCAAGGGTAGCCTTGTCGACGAGGTGGAGCGCCGTTGCCGGTTGGCCGCGATCGGGCTGGATCAGTGCTTGTCTGTCGGTCATCTTGGCCAAGGTCATGCCGCATGGCGCGGCGCGTTGCGAGAGGAATTTGCCTGATGCGAGTGCTGTTGCTGACCCCGCTGGCGCTGCTGGCCGCCTGTTCGGCAGAGAAAGCCCCTGCCCCGGCGCCGAGCACTGAGGCGGCCGTCGCCGCGCCGATGCCGCCGCAGCCGCCTGCACAGACGCCAGTTACCGCGCGCGAGGTGCACGAGGAGAACGACCTCTATGTGTTCGACTACTCCTATCCGGCAAGCGCGGGGACGGTCCCGGCCCTGAAGGCCTTGCTGGACGGCAAACTCGACGAAGCGCGCACGCGTCTGAAGGCCGAGGCGCAGGAGGGGCGCAAGGCGGCGACCGAAGGTGGCTTCCCGTTCCGCCCCTACAGCCACAGCGTGAAGTGGGAAGTGGTGACGGACCTGCCGGCGTGGCTGAGCATGTCGACCTTGGTGGGCTTCGATTCAGGCGGAGCGCACCCGAACTATATGTTCGACGCACTGCTGTGGGACCGGATTGCAGCCAAGCGGCGAGCGGCGGTGGAGCTGTTCACTTCCAAGGCAGCGCTGGCCGCAGCCCTGCGCGAGCCGTTCTGCAAGGACCTTGATCGCCAGCGTGCGAAGAAGCGCGGGGGACAGGATGGGGGCTTGCCCGAGTTCGACGAGTGCATCGATCCGACCGAACAGACGGTGATCCTCGGCTCGTCCAACGGCAAGGCGTTCAACCGCATCGGCATTCTGATCGCGCCCTACGCGGCAGGTCCCTATGTCGAAGGGGATTACGAGGTCACGTTGCCGGTGACGCAGAAGGTGCTCGATGCGGTTCGGCCCGAATTCAAGGCCGCCTTCGTCGCGGGATGAAATGGCCTCTGCGAACACCTCGCAATTTGCCGGCATTGTCGCTACATGGGTGGCATGACCGAATATCTGACTGTTGACGACCACGACGTCCTGCTGCGCGACGGCACGATCAAGCTTCATGGGCCTGCGGGCTTCGAAGGGATGCGCAAGGCTGGCCGCCTCGCCGCCGAGATCCTCGATGCACTGGCCCCGCTGGTCGTGCCCGGCGTGCGGACCGACCATCTTGACGACGTGGTCCGGCAGATGACTCTGGATGGCGGCGCCGTCCCGGCAACGCTGGGCTACCGCGGCTATACCCATTCGTGCTGCATCTCGATCAACCACGTCGTCTGCCACGGCATCCCGTCGGACAAGACGCTCAAGGACGGCGACATCGTCAATATCGACGTGACCCCGCTGCTCGATGGCTGGCATGGCGACAGCAGCCGCATGTACCTCGTCGGCGACGTGCCGTTGAAGGCAAAGCGCCTGGTCGACGTGACTTACGAGTGCCTGATGATCGGGATCGAGCAGGCCAAGCCGGGTGCGCGGCTCGGCGACATCGGCGCGGCAATCCAGGCCCATGCCGAAAAGCAGCGCTATGGCGTGGTGCGCGAGTTTTGCGGCCATGGTCTGGGCCGCCTGTTCCACGATGCGCCCGAAGTGGTCCACGCCGCGCGCGCCGGAACCGGGCCGGAACTCAAGCCGGGCATGTTCTTCACGATCGAACCGATGATCAACCTCGGCAAGCCCGGCGTGAAGATCCTCGACGATGGCTGGACGGCCGTCACGCGCGACCGCTCGCTCTCGGCGCAGTTCGAACATTCGATCGGCATCACCGAGGATGGTTGCGAGATCTTCACCGCAAGTCCGAAGGGTCTGGACAAGCCGCCCTACGCAGCTTGACCATATCAGGTCTGCCTAAAAATAAGGCAGCGCATGCGCAAAATTTGTGCATGATTTGAACAAGCTCACGCAATCTTGCGTATGGAAGCCTTGCGCATTCGATTCAAATCTTGCCGAGCCCCTGATTTTACGGCTTTCGCGTTGCAGCGCGATGGCCTAGTGCTTGCCCTCAGCGCGTGGCACGATTCTTGTAACGTCGTTGCCACACACGGGATGAATTGCCGAAACGCCGCCCTTGGCGCTTCGGCCCGCGTTGCAGGGGTCTGAACGACGTGAAAAAGGTCGAAGCGATCATCAAGCCCTTCAAGCTCGATGAAGTGAAGGAAGCGCTGCACGAAATCGGCGTATCGGGCATCACGGTGACCGAAGCCAAGGGCTTTGGCCGCCAGAAGGGCCATACCGAACTCTATCGCGGTGCCGAATACGTCGTCGATTTCCTGCCCAAGGTGAAGCTCGAGGTCGTCGTGGGCGACGCGCTGGTTGACCGCGTGGTCGAAGCGATCGCCGCCGCAGCGCAGACCGGCCGCATCGGCGATGGCAAGATCTTCGTGATCCCGATCGAGAGCGCCCTGCGCATCCGCACCGGTGAGCGCAACGACGACGCTATCTGATTACAACACCAGAACAAGTTTGATGCCGCGACGGGCCTGACCCGCCGGGCAGCATAGCGGGGGTGGGCCTGTGGACGGGCAAGCCTCCAGACGACAACCACCCCAGATACCCTCCGGAGCTCTCCACCGGAGGCAATGAAGAAGAAGGACCAGCGATGGCAACTGCAAAGGACATCCTCGCCCGCATCAAGGACGAGGAAATCGAATGGGTCGACCTGCGCTTCACTGACCCGAAGGGCAAGTGGCAGCACCTGACCATGGTCTCGACCGTTCTCGGCGAAGACGAACTGGAAGACGGCCTGATGTTCGACGGTTCGTCGATCGAAGGCTGGAAGGCCATCAACGAGTCGGACATGATCCTCAAGCCCGACCTCGACTCGGTCTATGTCGATCCGTTCTCGGCCTCGCCGATGCTGATCATCTGCTGCGACATCGTTGAGCCGTCGACCGGCGAACTCTACGCCCGCGACCCGCGTTCGACCGCCAAGCGCGCAGAAGCCTTCGTCAAGTCGGCCGGTTTCGGTGACACCGTCTACGTCGGTCCGGAAGCCGAGTTCTTCCTGTTCGACGACGTCAAGTTCTATGACGGCTATGACGGCAACGGCTTCAAGATCGACGACATCGAGCTGCCGACCAACTCGGCCAAGGACTACGAAGGCGGCAACCTCGGCCACCGTCCGCGCGCCAAGGGCGGTTACTTCCCGGTCGCTCCGGTCGACAGCTGCGTCGACATCCGCGGCGAGATGGTCCGCACGATGATCGAAATGGGCCTGCCCTGCGACAAGCACCACCACGAAGTGGCCTCGGCGCAGCACGAACTCGGCCTGACCTTCGGCACGCTGGTGCAGACGGCTGACCGCATGCAGGTCTACAAGTACGTCGTGCAGCAGGTCGCCCATGCCTATGGCAAGACCGCCACGTTCATGCCGAAGCCGATCAAGACCGACAACGGTTCGGGCATGCACACCCACATCTCTATCTGGGACGGTGGCAAGCCGCTCTTCGCAGGCAACGGCTATGCCGGTCTGTCGGAAATGTGCCTGTACTTCATCGGCGGCGTGATCAAGCACGCCAAGGCGCTGAACGCCTTCACCAACCCGACCACCAACAGCTACAAGCGTCTGGTGCCGGGCTATGAAGCCCCCGTGCTGCTCGCCTACTCGGCCCGCAACCGTTCGGCCTCGTGCCGCATCCCTTACGGCGCTGGCGCCAAGGCGAAGCGCGTCGAGTTCCGCTTCCCCGACGCGATGGCCAACCCCTACCTGTGCTATGCAGCGCTGCTGATGGCTGGCCTCGACGGGATCAAGAACAAGATCCACCCTGGCGAAGCCATGGACAAGAACCTGTACGACCTGCCGCCGGCAGAACTCGCCCAGGTCCCGACCGTTTGCGGCAGCTTGCGTGAAGCGCTGGAAAGCCTCGAAGCCGACTACGACTTCCTGCTCCAGGGTGGCGTGTTCACCAAGGACCAGATCGATGCGTACATCGAACTGAAGTGGCCGGAAGTGATGCGTTGGGAAACCACGCCGTCGGCCGTCGAATTCGACATGTACTACTCGCTCTGATCCACAAGATCAGCGAGAAGCCGAAAAGGGGCGTCCGGGAAACCGGGCGCCCTTTTGGTTTTAAAGGCCGCCTGCAGCGGGAAACGCCCGAGATTGTGATTTTATCCACAGGCGCCGGAGATTTTGCGACGAAGCGAGACGAGCTGTGATTGCCGCAGGATGAACGGAGGGCGCCAAGACTCCTCGAATCCCCCGAAATCCTTAGTGATGCTGCCCATGATAAAGAACGCGGTCGCAGCATTCCTGGCATTCTTCGCAGTCGTCGCCCTGCCGACCGCTGCCCAGGCCCGCCTTCAGTGCGTGACCTACGCCCGCCAGATTTCGGACGTCCAGATCAGCGGCAACGCCCGTGACTGGTGGAACAACGCCGCAGGGACCTATGAACGCGGCCAGCAGCCGAAGGCAGGCGCCGTCCTCGCCTTCAATGGTACGCGCGCGATGCCCTATGGCCACGTCGCCGTCGTCCGCAAGGTGGTTGACGATCGCCACATCCTGATCGACCACGCCAACTGGTCGGGCCCGGGCATGGTCGAAAAGGGCGTGATGGCGGTTGACGTTTCGGCCGCTGGCGACTGGAGCGAAGTGCGCGTGTGGTACGCGCCGACCAAGTCGGTCGGCCTGCGCGCCAGCCCGGCCCATGGCTTCATCTATCCCCGCACCATGACGGCGGACGCTTCGGGCGCCACTTCGGCCAAGGGCTGAAGCCGCACTAGCCGCACCTTTGCCACCGACAAGGCGGCAATTGCATTTGCAAGTCACGCGGCGGGCCTGCACTCTTCCCTGAAAGGAGAGCTGCCCATGCCGTTCCGCCATACCATTATCGCCTCGGCACTTTGCCTCATCGCGACGCCAGCAGCAGCTGCCGATCCGATGACCGACGCGCAGGTAGAGGAGCTTTCCGCGGCAATTTTCAACGACATCATCGCCGGCAAGCCCGCGGTGGCTATCGACAAGGCCGACCAGCTGATTGCTGCGTTCAACGTCCGCCAGGCAAAGCGCGCACTCGCGTGTGCAGAATCGCACGAGCAGGCCGAAGCGCTGGCGAAGAAGAACGATGCCGAAGTGACGTTGGAGCTGACGATCGTCGGCCCGGCATGGTGCGACGGATACTTCTACAAGGGCTATGCGCTGATCGATCTTGGCCGTGGGCGCGAAGCGCTGCCGTGGCTGCAACTGGCGCATGACCGAGCCCCGCTCAACGCGCACTACACCAACGAACTGGCGGAATGGTTCAAGGCGCAACGCGATTGGCAGCGTTCGTTCGGACTGTTCGAAGAAGCGCTGAAGTCAGCCGACACCGCACCGGAGGGCCAGCGCGCGCCATACAAGGCGCGGGCACTGCGTGGCATGGGCTTCAACAAGATCGAGATGGGCCAGCTCGACGATGCCGAAAGGCTGTTCAACGAGTCCCTGACCTACCAGCCCGACAGCCCGGCGGCAGCCAACGAGCTCAAGTACATTAAGCAGATGCGCGGCGAGCCCAATACCTGATCAGGCAGTACGGCGGTTTTCCATTGCTGCTGGCTCCAGCAGGGCGCGCGCTTCCTCCAGCGGCATGGCCTGCCAGAACAGGTGGCCCTGGATCATCTGGCAGCCGGCAGCCTGAACCAGCGCGCGCTGCATCGGCGTTTCGACGCCTTCGGCCACGACTTTCATGCGCAAGGTGTGCCCCAGAGAAACGATCGCGCGCAGGATCGAGTGCGCATCAAGATCGGCTTCGATGTTCTGCACGAACGAACGATCGATCTTGATCCGGTCAAACTGGAACGAGCGGAGGTAACTGAGCGACGAGTAGCCGATCCCGAAGTCATCGAGGGCGATGCGGAAGCCGCGATACTTCAACCCTTTGAGCACGTCGACCACATGCTCGCTGCGATCCAGCATGACCCCTTCGGTCACTTCGAGCACGAACCGGCGCGGATCGGCCCCGGTTTCGCGGACCAGTCGGTCGATCTCCGGCAGGAAATCGCTCGCCATGATCTGCAGCGGCGACAAGTTCACCGAGATGTCGCAATCCGGCCAGTCGCGGCAATCCTCGAAGACCCGGCGCAGGACCCATTGCCCCAGCGGCATCATCAGACCTGCCTGCTCGGCAATCGGCACGAACAGGCCCGGACGGATCGGTCCGCGCTCGGGATGCGACCAGCGCAGCAGCGCCTCGAAGCCCTCCACTGCACCATCCGTGGCGTTCACGATCGGTTGATAGGCCAGCGCGAGTTCGTCGCGATTGATCGCGCGACGCAGCTCCATCTCCATGTCGCGCCGCAGCTTGACCGAAGCATCCATGTCGCGCGTGAACCTGCGGTAGCGCGCCCGGCCCCGCTGCTTTGCCCGATAGAGCGCGATGTCGGCACGCCGCAGCAGCTCGCCGGGATCCTCGCTCTGCTCCGGCCCCCAGCTTATCCCGCAAGACAGGCTGACTTCGAGATTGTTGCCCGAAATCACGAACGGTTCGAGGGCCAGCGCCATCAATTGCCGCCCAAGCATGTCGGCTGCGGCGCGCCCGCCCGTGGAGCGCCGCAACAGCACGAATTCGTCGCCCCCGAAGCGGGACAGGAAATCGCCCGGTGGAAGCGAACGGCGCAAGCGCAGGGCCACCTGCCGCACCAGCTCATCGCCGACATGGTGGCCAAGCGTATCATTCACGACCTTGAAGCGGTCGATATCCAGATAGGCGATGAAAACGTCGCCCAGCTCCGGCCGCTCGATACAGGCCGACAGTTCCTGTCGCAGCCGCTGCATGAAATGGGCGCGATTCGGCAGTCCCGACATCGCATCGTGCAAGGCGTTGTGCTGCGCCTGCGCTTCACTGGCAATGAGTTCGCTGGTCGTCCGCCGCATCCGGCGCACGATGATCGCGCCGCCGGCCACGACACCCATGAAGAACAGGATATAGACTGCAAGCAGCGGAGCCGTCTGGCGCAGGATCGCCGGACCCGGGGGCTTTGCGATCCACGAAAACCATCCGATGCGCTCGCCCTCCAGGTTCGTGACCTCGAGCGAGTTGCGCTTGGCGTCCTCATCCGGCGTCTGGTCGAACCGGACATCGTCGAGCAACAGCGCCGACTGGAGATCGGCAATCATGCGCGCATCGACCTGGCGCACTAGGACAATGTAATCCGGGGGACCCTTGAGCAACGAGGCCGTCACGTCCGGGACTATCGAGGCCGCCGCTATGAGTGCGGGCTGCTTGTCAAAATTGTCCATCGAAGCTGCGGCGCGGCCGATCGGCAGGCCCTTGTCAGTGTACGGCCAGCGTACATCGCCCAACTGCCGCCATTCGCCGACTTTCTCTGATCCCGGATCGTCCTTCAGGGATTGTCCGATCAAGCCTGCAACCTTTGACCCGATCTGTTGGTAGCGGCAGTCTTGCGTGATCTTGCCGGCCTTCCAGCAGCGCACCAGCGTGCCGTCGAACCTGACATGGTAAATCCGGTCGATGCGATGGCTGCCCCAGAAGTAGCCCGCCAGGTAGTTGCGCGCCCAAGCCTCGGCGTCGGACGAGTTGAGCTTTACAACGGCCTCGTCCCACATGATCTGAAGCCGATCGGCTTCCATGATCTGGCGCTCGCTCCGCTCGATAAAGCGATGGACCAGCCGCTGCTCTTCCTGGCGGGTGAAAACATCGGCAATGTTGGTCGAATTGACGAAAGCCGCAACCAGCGCGGTTGTCAGCGCGACAAGCGCGAGAAAGGTGCCCACGACGATCCATACGGCGCCGCGTGCCCCGGTGTGGCGATGCCGCGGCGCGGCGCGACTGAGGGTAGGTACCGTCCCCATCCGACCTTCTCTAGAGGCCGCTTCCGAAGAAATCGTTATCAATCCGGAAGTTCGTTCTCGTAGACGCCATCGGAAGCGCTATTCGGAACCCGGCGCGAATTGGCGGGTTGGGATATCAGGCGGGCGCGGGCGGGAGGAACGCAGCGGAGATCGTCACATGCTTCTCACCATTGCCTTGATTCTCTTTGTCCTTTGGGCGCTTGGCGTGTTCGCCTTCAAGGTTACCGCAGCCTTCATTCATGTCGTCCTGGTCATCGCCATCCTGATCGGGCTGGTCCACCTCTTTCGCGGGCGCAGGATTTGACGCGGCAATATGACATGATCCGGCAGGCCTGACCGGTTGCGGAATGCAACGCACGCACCTACTTTTCCGAAGGCAAAGGGCCGGACGATCGGTTCGGCCCGCTCACTTCGGGAGAGACGGCAATGCGCGAGAGGCTGCAGCACTACATCGACGGCAAATGGGTCGACAGCGAAGGTGGCACGCGCCACGAAGTGATCAACCCGGCAACCGAAGAGCCGATTTGCGCAATCACGCTAGGGACGCAGGCCGATGTCGACAAGGCAGTGGCCGCTGCACAGCGTGCGTTCAAGACCTTCAGCAAGACCACGCGTGAAGAGCGCCTTGCCCTGATGGATCGCATCGTCGCCGAGTTCAAGAAGCGCGCACCCGACCTTGCCGTTGCGATGGCCGAGGAAATGGGCGCTCCGGTCAGCTTTGCCGGCACGGCACAGGTCGGCGCGGGAATCGGCGGATTTCTGGGCACGATGGCTGCGCTCAAGAACTTCAACTTCATGGAAGACAACGGCGCCTACAAGGTCGCTTACGAGCCGATCGGCGTTGTCGGCATGATTACCCCGTGGAACTGGCCGCTCAATCAGATCGCGCTGAAGGTTGCACCTGCGCTGGCGGCAGGCAACACGATGATTCTGAAGCCTTCCGAAGAGTGCCCCACCAATGCGGCCATCTTTGCCGAGATCCTTGACGCGGCAGGCGTTCCGCCCGGCGTCTTCAACCTCATTCAGGGCGATGGGCCGGGCGTAGGCACGGCAATCAGTTCGCACCCCGGTATCGACATGGTCAGCTTCACGGGTTCCACCCGCGCCGGCATTCTCGTCGCCAAGGCAGCCGCCGACACGGTCAAGCGCGTGCATCAGGAGCTTGGCGGCAAGTCGCCCAACCTCGTCCTGCCCGACGCCGATTTTGCCAAGTATCTCCCGTCGACCGCTTCGGGCCCGTTGGTCAACACCGGCCAGTCGTGCATCTCGCCGACCCGCATCCTTGTGCCCAAGGAGCGCGAGGCCGAAGCCGCAGCGTTCGTTTCGGCGATGTATTCCGCAACGCCAGTCGGCGATCCGCTGCAGGAAGGCCAGCACCTTGGCCCGGTGGTGAACAAGGCGCAGTTCGACAAGATCCGCGGGCTGATCCAGTCCGCCATCGACGAAGGCGCGAAGCTCGAGACCGGTGGGCCCGACCTGCCTGCGAACGTCAACCGTGGCTACTACATCAAGCCGACCGTGTTCTCCGGCGTCACGCCGGACATGCGCATCGCGCAGGAGGAGATCTTCGGCCCCGTTGCCACGATCATGACCTACGACGATCTCGAACAGGCCATCGAGATTGCCAATGACACCGCCTATGGCCTTTCGGCCTGCATCACCGGTGACCCGGCCAAGGCGGCGGAAGTGGCCCCTGCCCTGCGCGCCGGCATGGTCGCGATCAACAACTGGGGTCCGACGCCGGGCGCTCCGTTCGGCGGCTACAAGCAGTCGGGCAATGGCCGCGAAGGTGGCCTCTACGGCCTGAAGGACTTCATGGAAATGAAAGCGATCAGCGGTTTGCCGGCCTGATCCACCACAATAAACGAAAAGCTGGAGGGGCTGCTCGCAAGAGTGGCCCCTTTCGCTTTGTGGGTATCAGTAGTCCTTGCTGACCTTGAGGTTGAGGCTTTCGTCGCCAATCGTCGAAACCGTACCCAGCAGGGCTAGCCAGCGGGTTATCCGAAATTCGACGGATGTCGCGTTGTAGCCCGCGCCATCGGTCACGAGTTCGACGAAGAAGCGGCGTCCGATGTACTTGCCCACGGCAATACTGGTCCCCGATCCCACTGTCGGGTCGGCGCCGACAATACGCAGACGGTCGAGGCCAATCGCGGCACGCAGCTTGTTGATCGGGTCAAGCCCGCCACCACCGCGCAAACTGGCCAGGGCCGAAGCCAGTTGCACAGCTTCGGGCGCGGAAATCTGCGAGATCGAGCTGCCGAACAGAATGCGGCTGAGCAGTTCCTCCTCCGGCAGCGAGGGTGTCGACGAGAATGCGATGATCGGCTTGTTGCCGGTGCCGGTGATCGAAATCTTGGCGTTGATATTGTTGGCATCGCCCTCGGCGATGATGTCCAGTTGCGGGTCTACCGGGACTTCACCGGTAAAGCGGATGCGCCCGCGCGTCAGTTCAAAGCGCTTGCCGGCAAATTCATAGCCACCTCGCACCAGATCGGCGGTGCCGATGATCTGCGGCGCGGCGGTCGTGCCGCGCAGGCGAATATCGGCGCCCCACTCGCTTTCAAGACCAAGCCCGCGCACATCGATGCGATTGGCGCCCGATGCGTCGATCAGGAAGCGCCAGGGCGCTGCGGCAGCCCTGGCCGGGGCGGCATCGGCAGGGGCATTGATCTGGCGCGTGGCGATGACCGGCAGTTCCTGCACCGCGCTCGCCCGGCCCAGTGCCCAGCGCGCACTTTCGATCCGCACCCGGCCGGCAATGGTTCCGCCCACGCCATTGCTGACGATGCGCAAGGGCCCGGTGACGGTCGCCGCCATGTCATCGCGCGAGATCAGTTGCGCGTTACGTGCAGAGAGCTTGAGATCGATCGTCGGACCATGTTCGGATAGTTCCGCAAGCCCGATCGTGCCACTTCCGCTGACCCTGCCGCCATTGGTGGTTACCCCGGAGAAACTCGCCAGCTGCAGCCGGGAATCGGTAAAGGTGCCCGTCACTTCGACCTGCCGGAGATCGGTGCCGGTAAGCGTGCTCTGCACACGCAACCCTTTCGAGGCGACCGCGCCCTGCAGTACCGGCGCGGTAATGGAACCCGAGATATCGGCCCGCACGCCCAATGGCCCGGTAAGATCGAAAATCTCCACGCCTGACAGGCGCCAGAGCGATTCCGCTGGTCCGGAATAGCGGAGCTGCCCGGCAAGCCGTCCGCTCTCGAGCCGGTCCATGAAACCGCCGCCGCGCGGCAAACCATTGACCACGGCCTGCAGACGACCGCGAATGTCATTGCCCTCGCGGATCACGGTTCGCATCTGCAAGGTTTCCGGATCGAGCTTGGCGACAAGCGCCAGATCGACGGGACGCGAGGTGAGGACCAGCCCCGAGCGCGACAGGCCCCGCACCATCAGCGCAGCATTGCCCGAAGGCGCGCCTTGCCCGTCATTGTTGTATTCAACGATGCCGGAAGCGACGCCGCCTAGGCCAAGATCGGCCACGACGATGTCCGCCACTGAAAGCGGCATGCGCGATAGCAGAAGACGCAATTGCGTCGGCCCGCCCAGAACGTGGCCTTCGGCAATCAGGATACCGCGCCCGAAGCCGATCTGGGTGGGGGAAAGACGCCAGCCGTCACCCTCACGCGTCAGGATCGCACGGCGCGGCATGCTGACTTGGCGCCCGGCGTATTCGCCCGAAACATAGGTCACGATCTGGTCGGGCGAGAAGGCAGCAGTGCCTTGCAGCGCGAACTGCGTACCTCTCCGGCCCGAGACCGAAGCGGTTACCGAACCACTCCCGTCCTGCAGATAGGCCGAGGCGGCAAGCTTGCCGATGAAGACCTTGCCCATGCCGATACCTTCGGCAAGCAGCGTGCCCTCGATGGTCGAATGCCCATCCTTGATCAGGCCGGTTGCGTCGATCTTGGCGTTACCGATGGACAAGGGCCGCGCCCCGCCGAACCGCGCATTGCGGGCGATGACGTTGGCATCGAAGCCTTGTCCGCCTGCACGCGGGCTGAGCAGCACCGTACCATTAAGTCCGCCGCCTGCCAGCGCGATCTGTCCGGCGACGCCGTCATTGCCAAGCGTGACACCGCCGGTCACGTCCGTCTGCCATACCCGGAACTGCTGGATGTCTATCCGGGTGCCCTGCCCAGGTGGCATGAACAGGCCCAGTGTCCCGGTGAACGGCCCCAGCGTGGAATCGCCTGCCGTCTCGAAACGGAACCCGTCCGCAATGGGCGAGAGCGCCACGCGCACGTCTTTCAAACCAGCAGCAGGAAGCGGGCTCGCGAACACCAGCACGGCGTTCGGACCTTCGTTGGTCATCGCCGCCTGCACGGTGAACGCCCCGTAATCGGCATGACGGCCACTGCCGGTCAGCGATGCCGCGCCGCCCGGCAGCACTTTGCCATCCAGCGCCATCTGCAGCTTGGCCGAAGTTATCCGAGCCTTGCGGAACGTCACTGGAATGCGCTCCCCCAGCGCAAGGCCGCCGGTGAAGCGCACGCCACCGCCGGTGAGCGTCTGCAATGTCGCGTTGTCGATCCGCGTCATACGCCCGGCAAGGTTTGCCTGCAGGGTCCACGGCACGCCATTGCCGATCTTGAACAGGATCTTCGCCGTGCCGTCGACTGCGCCAAGGTTCTGAATCGCGAATCCTCGAGCCACCACCGGCCCTGCCAGGGCATAGCCGCCGCGCGCCATGTCGCCGCTCAGCGCAAGGCGCGCGGCCAGGCCCTTCATCGTCAGCGCAAGATTGTCCGAAGTCAGGCGATTGCCGGCAAACACGAGATCACCATTGACGCGCGCACCGGGGAAGCGCGGATCGATCATGGCATTGCCGGTGACGACCCGCTGCGCGCTGACATTCAACGGCAGTACAAACCGCTTGCCGTCCCATGTCGCCGTGCCGGACGAGCGCAGGCCCTGCGCATCGAGAGTGCCGAGCCGCAGCCGCTGCACCGCCACTTGATGTTCGATGGCAAGATCGGAGAACGCACCATCAAGCGTTGCGTCGATCGCCACCCCAGCAAGCTGCGGGGCAGAAACCAGCCGTTCGGGCCTGAGCACCAATGCCCTGACCTTCAGATCTTCAGCCTCGTTGTTCGCAAGATCAAGCTTGCCCTCAGCCCGGACCTTGAAGGCATCACCTGCGGCGCGCAGCGTGCCGATAAAGGTCTTGTCGGCAAAGGTTCCGTCATACAGCAGCGAGAGCGTCTGCCCGACCGCTTGCCCCGCCGTGCCCTTGAGCATCTCGCCCGGCCAGACCTGGCCACCAAGGCTGTAGGCACCAGCGCGATTTGCGAGTTGAAACGCGGCCAACCGTTCCTCGCCAATGGTCGCGTAAGCCACGCCGTCCCAGCGCGTCCAACCGCCCTTGCCGCCAACACGCGCACGAATGTCGCTATCCGCGCCCAGCATCTTGGCCATCATGCCGTCGCGTGGCGCGTCGTAGGCAAGCTGGAGATCGAACTTGTTGCGATCAGGCTCGCTGTCGAGCCTGAACACCACGCGATCGCCCGCGACCTTTCCGTTGACGTCGACGATGGCGTGGCCCCCGCGGATATCCGCCTTGGCAAGCACATCGACGCGGCGCTTCTGCCCTGCCATGGCCGGAGATACCGTGAGGTTGTCGATGACCAGTCTATCAACACGGATGTCGAAGTTCGGGAGAATCGGCGCGTCAGGATCTTCGCTGGGCCGCAGCCGGGGCGCCCGGCGCAGCACGCCGCGATGCAAGGCAAGCAACCGCACGTCGAGCCCGGTCTTCAGCCAGGCAAGCGGTCGCCAGTCCAGTTCAGCTTCGGGCACGGTCAGGAAAACGCCTTCCGGATCGCTCACCCTGATGTCGCGCAGCTTCGCGGCTCCGTAGATGGACCCGTCGATCCGCCCGATCTCGATCCTGAGACCCGAACCTGGCGTGATGGCGGCAATGCGGTCCGCAAGCAGCCGGTGGCCGAGCGAGGAATCGAGAATGACCAAAGCAGCCAGCACCAGCGCGATGCCCGCCACGAACAGGATTGCCAGCCGCCGCGCCGCGCCGCGCACGAAACGCGACCTGCGCGATCGTATCGGCTTTGCCGGCTCGGCTGCAGGCTGGTCTGGCAGAGGCACTTCGTCCGCCATCAGAACGCCTGACCCAACGCGACATAGACGCCGATGCGGCTGTCGCCCTTCGACGGATTGAGCGGCGTTCCCAGATCGATGCGGATCGGGCCGAAGTTTGTTTCATAGCGCAGGCCGATGCCCGCGCCCACCTTGATGTCCCGCAAGCGCGGCGTCGTCGTCGTGTCCACTGCACCGGCATCAACAAACGGCACCAGGCTTACCGCGCCGCCCAGCAGTCCGGTTTTCACGCGCGCTTCAAGCGAGAATTCGCTCAAGGCGCGGCCTCCGCTCGGCTCGCCCGCCGTGTCGCGCGGGCCGATGAGCTGGAAGCCATAACCTCGCACCGACCCACCGCCGCCGGCATAAAACCGGCGCGACGGCGCGATGTTGGTGATCTCGGTTCCTAGGATCGTGCCGAACCGCACGCGCCCTGCCACCACCAGCTTCTCGCCCACCGGTTGGTAATAGCTGGCATCGAGCTGCGCCTTGCCGTAGCTCGACTTCACGCCATTCTGCACCGAGATTTCCGGAGAGACGCGCAGGCCCACGCGGAAACCGCGCGTCGGATCGAGCAGGTCGTCACTGCCGTCATAGGCTGCCCGCATCGGCAATGCGCCGATGAAATAGGTCTTGCGCGCCTGGCGGGCGAGGATCGCCGCAGCATCGCGTTCTCCCGTGGCAAGGATCTCGAGGCCTGCCGAGAACACCCATGGCTTCTGGAACAGCAGCGTCTGCTGCCGCTCAAGCCCGGCGGTAAACGAAACCGTCCGCGCCTCGAAAGCGCTGCTCGTCTGGTTGCGCGCATAGAGATCGGCATTGAGCACGAGATCGCGCGTCAGGAAATTGTTGCGGCGGAAGGTCAGGCCGGCAAGCTGCTCCTGCGTGCCTGCAACCCCGCGTACGCGCACCATGCCTTCGGGCGGGAAGAAGTTGCGGTGCTCCCAGCTGGCCTCGACACGGAAGCCCTCCCCGCTCGAATAACCGATCAGCCCGGCAATGGTCCTCAAAGGCGCAGGGGTGAGCGTTACATCGACGTCAACCGTTCCTGGCGTCTGCCCGTCAGGCTTTGCCACCTCACGAGCCTCGACCGTCAGCGAGGAAACCAGCCCGGTCGCCAGAATCGCCTGCCGCAGATCGTCGACTTCCGACCGTTTGAAGCGTTCACCCGGATCGAAGCGCGCAATCCGCTGCAGATGCTTGGCACTCAGGAAGCGATCGCGCGAGGAGTTGATCTTGCCGAACTGATAGACCCCGCCCGGCGTCACAGGCACCGTCAGATCGCCCTCGCGCCGTTCATGGTCGATCAGCAGGTCAGGGTCACCCAGCTTGGCGAAGGCATAGCCTGTCTCGCCCAGCGCCGTCTGCAACGAGAGGCGCTCGGCCACGATCCTGTCGCCGTTGATCGCGTCGCCGGGCTGGATCTTGAATGCCCCGCGCAGGGCCTCGTAATCGGGACCTGTCGACGAAAGCTCGCCCAGCGCAATCTGGCCGACCTTGTATTGTGGCCCCGGTTGCACGTCGAAGCGCACGATCACCTTCTCGACATCGATCGGCCCTGCAGCTTCGCCCTCGGCGCGATCACCAAGTCCCCCGAGGGTCTGGTAGATCTGCGCATCGTAATAGCCGTAGACGCGCATGACCTCGGCCAGCGTCTCGCGATCGGTCCGGGCGCGCCGGACGATCTGGGCAAGGTTGTCCTCGTCGTCGTCGAAGGATTTGAGGCTCGACAAGCCGGCAAACCGTTCGACGATGTCGCCTGCATCGGCAATGGCGTCCGTGCCGCGCGGGAACGCGACCTCCACCTGCTTACCCACGCGCGATACATCGGCATCGGCCAGCCGGACGCTGGCGGGCGCGTCACCCTCTTCCTGCCCCGGCAGGGCGTCGACCGCCGCATCGGTGGACTGCTCGGCCACGTCGATATCGGGATCGGGCGTGAGAGGCTGAATATCGGGAATTTCACTCCCGTCCGGCCACGGAATGGTCATGCCGGGAAGGTCCGGCATGGCGGTATCGGTCTCGATCTGCTCGATCACGGTCGCAGGCGGCGCACCCGTGCGCGCGGCTTCGGTATCAAGCGCCCAGGCATCCGCATTGTCGAGCGCGGAATCGGGGATCAGCGCCTCAAGCTCCTGATCCGCATCGCGCGATTGGGCAAAAGCCTGCACCGGCAGGGCCAGCAGCAGGACCGCCGCCAGGATGCGCGCCAGCGAAAGGTCAGGTGTGGGCGTAGCGCTCCTGCGCGCCATGAACCCCATCCTTGAGGCTGCCTTCGATGCCGCTTCGGGCAAGCTCGGCATCGGCCCCCTGCCGTGCAGCGACGGCGCGCTCGATGGCGCTGGCCTGTTCAGCAGGTTCGAACCGTTCCCAGCCATCGCGGCCCAGTTTCTCCATCGGGCGGAAGCGCACCTTGTATTGCATGCGCTCCGATCCTTCGACCCAGTAGCCGAGATAGACATACGGCAGGCCGACCTGGCCTGCTCGCTGGATATGGTCGAGGATGATGAAAGTGCCAAGCCCGGACCGCGTCTCGTGTTGTGGATCGTAGAAACTGTAAATCATCGAGAGGCCATCGCCCTGCTCGTCGGTCAGACAGGCCCCTACCAGTCTGCCCTGCGAACCGTCGGTGGTCGGCTCCCTGTATTCGATCACGTAACTCTTGACCGGGGTGTGTTCCACCATGTCCGCGAAGTCCATCTCGTCCATGGCTGCCATCCCCCCGCCCGGGTGACGCACGGCGAGATAACGCTGCAACAGCTCGAACTGTTCCGGAGTTGACCAAGGTTTGCACACACTTACGACAAGATCGCGGTTGCGCTTCCAGATCCGCTTCTGCGTTGACGAGGCGGTGAACGAACCGGCCACCACCCGCACCGAGATGCACGCTGTGCATTCGACGCAGCTGGGACGGTAGGCAACGGTCTGGCTGCGACGGAAGCCGATGCGGCCCAGCGCATCATTCAATTCATCCGCATTGGGGCCTTTTAGCTCGGTGAACACCTTCCGTTCGCTTCGCCCCGGCAGGTACGGACACGGCGCGGGGCTGGTTACGAAAAAGCGCGGGAAACGGACGGGCGCGGTCACGGCGGGGCTGATGCTCCTGAGGCCGGACTATCCGGCGTGTCAGCAACAAACATGCCTCAGCCGGGCAAATCCTAAAAGCCCGTTAACTACCTTTTCCTGCACAAATCCGCGCCATTTCCCGACCGGAATGGCGATTTGACCAAGGCCGACAGCACGAGTCCCCGGTCAGGACAGTCCTCGCTGCAAAAGTTAACGCCGCCCGCCGCAGCTGCGCAAGGTCAGCCCAGTTCGACCTGCTCGAGATCGTAGCCCTTGGCACGCAGCCCTGCGACCAGCCTGTCGATCTGCTCGCGGTCCCGCGCCTCGCACTCGATCTCTGCCGTGAGCCCCTTGGCGGGCAGCGAGGTGAAGATGCGCTGGTGCCAGACTTCGAGGATGTTGACCTGATGCCGGTTGAACTCCTCGACCACCTTGAACAGCGCGCCCGGGCGATCCTGCAAGGTGATGCGCAGGCGACCAAGTCGGCCGGACCGTGCCAGATCGCGCAGCAGCACGTTGGCCAGCAGGCGCGTATCGATATTGCCGCCGCACAGCACGATGCCGACCTTGCGCCCGGCAAACCGCTTCTTGTGCGTCATCACGGCGGCCAGTCCGGCTGCGCCGGCGCCTTCGACAACGGTCTTTTCGATCTGCAGCAGCACCGCAACGGCGCTTTCCAGCGCGGCTTCGCTGACCAGCACGACATCATCGACGATGCTTGCCAGAACCTTCGAGGTAAATTCGCCCGGCTCCTTCACCGCGATGCCTTCGGCCAGCGTATCGCCACCGCAAGGCAGATCGAGATGCTTGAGCTTGGCATACATCGACGGGAACAGTTGCGCCTGCACGCCGACCAGCCCGATGCCCGGCTTGATCCCGCGCGCGGCAGTGCCCATGCCCGAAAGCAGGCCGCCGCCGCCGATCGGAACCACCAGCGTTTCGATTTCCGGCGCGTCTTCCAGCATTTCCAGCGCGACGGTGCCCTGCCCGGCCGCGACACGCGGATCGTCGAACGGGTGAACGAAGGTCAGGCCCAGTTCGCCTTCCAGCTTGCGCGCATGCGCGTAGGCTTCATCGAAAGTTTCACCCTCGAGCACGACCTTGCCGCCCACGGATTCGGTCTGCATCACCTTCACCGTCGGCGTCGTGCGCGGCATGACGATGGTGACGGGCATTCCCAGACGCGTGCCATGATAGCTCAGGCCCTGGGCGTGGTTCCCGGCCGAAGCCGCGATCACCCCGCGCGAACGCTGCTCCTCGGTCAGCTGCAACAGCGCATTGAGCGCACCGCGCTCCTTGTATGCGGCCGTGAACTGCAGGTTCTCGAACTTGAGCCAGATGTCGGCCCCGGTGATGTTGCTGAGCGTCTTGCTGTAGAGCGTGGGCGTCCGCACTACCTGGCCCGAAATTCGCTCCGCCGCCGCACGAACATCGGCGAGGGTCAGCAGGGATGATCCCTGGGTTTCGGGCTTGAGCGCTACGTTTTCCATGGCCGCGCCCTAACGGAAAGCGGCCTCCAAGAAAACCTCAAGCTTTGGCGGAATCGGACCCCAACTCTGTCAGCCAGCGAAAACCGGCCACTGGAATCATGGCAACGAGGATCGCCGCGCTGTCTGCCACCCAGTCACGCCAGTCCGAGTCGCGGTGAAGGAAGGGGATCAACTGCACCACTTCGATGCCGGCCCCGACAACCGAAAGCCACACCGTGGCACGCAGCAGCGATGCCCTCGGCCAGCCCACGCCAGCGAGCAGCGAGAGCGTGAAGAACGCCAGCATATGCGCGAACTTGTCGCCAAGATTATCGATCGGCAGGCTCGGCGGCTTGGGCAAGACTGCCATGACCAGCGCGAACACGAACGCTGGCCAGAAGGCAAGCCGGGCGACGCGGGAGAGGAGGTCCATCAGGCGCTGCATCGCCAACAGCTATGCTTTGCCCTCGCCCGGCAGGCAAGCAGCCACTCTCGCTCAGCCACTGGCGCTCAGCATCTGGCACTCAGCATCTGGCACTCGGCAGCAAACCGGATATGAATGCGTATCATGAGCGACCAGACACCAGCATCGACCGGGGCAGCAACTGCCCCCGCAAACGTTTCCTTCCTTGGCCTTGGCGTGATGGGCGGCGCGATGGCTCGGCATCTCGGCCAGGCGGGACACACCCTCACGATCTACAACCGCACCACCGCGCGTGCCGAAGCCTGGGCGGCGGCCAATCCCGGCATTTCCGTCCGCATTGCCACCAGCCCTGCCGAGGCTGCTGAAGGCGCCGACGCCGTCATCACTTGCGTCGGCAACGACGATGATCTTGCCGATGTCGTGCTCAGCCCCAACGGCGTGTTCTCGACCCTGAAGCGCGGTGCGCTCTACATCGATCACACCACTGTCTCGGCCCGCATCGCCCGTCAGATTGCGGTCGAGGGGCGCGATAAGGAGCTGCTCTGCGTCGATGCCCCCGTGACCGGCGGGCAATCGGGTGCCGAAGCGGGCACGCTTGCCATCATGTGCGGCGGCAGCGCCAAGGCGGTCGATGCCGCGCGGCCCATCCTTGCAGCTTATGCCAAGCGCGTCGTCCATGTCGGCAAGTCGGGTGCCGGGCAGACCGCCAAGATGGCCAACCAGATGTGCATCGCGGGCACGCTTGCCGGCCTGTCCGAAGCGATCCGCTTTGCCCAGATCGCCCATCTCGATCTCGAAAAGGTGTTCGAGGCGATCTCCGGCGGCGCTGCGCAGTCGTGGCAGATGGACAACCGTTTCCACACCATGGCCAAGGACGAATTCGACTTCGGCTTTGCCGTCGACTGGATGCGCAAGGATCTCGGCCTCGCCATGGACGAGGCGCGGAACCTTGGCGCCAGCGTGCCGGTCACGGCGCTGGTCGACCAGTTCTACGTCGACGTGCAGGCCATGGGCCATGGGCGTGAAGATACCTCGGCGCTGATCCGTCGCCTCCCGCGCCGGGCCAAGAAAGCATGAAGCGCCTCACGCTCGCCGCTCTTCTTCTTGCCACAGCTCCATCCGCCTATGCCGACACCCTGATCGACAACGTGCGCGGCACCACGATTGGCGCCGATGGCAAGCCGGAGCAATTCACCGGCCTCCTGTTCGACAGCACAGGCATCGTCACGCGGGTGATCCACGCCGGGGCCAAGAAGCCCAAGCCGCGCAAGGAATACCAGTACCACATCGACGGCAAGGGCCGGGTCATGCTTCCGGGCATGATCGATGCGCACGTCCACGTGATGGACATTGGCTTTGCTGCGTTGAGCCTCGACCTTTCCGACACCACCTCGCTTGCCGACGCTCTCAACCGGATTGCCAAGTTCAGCGCCGAACACCCCGATCGGCCGTGGATCATCGGACGTGGCTGGAATCAGGAAAAGTGGCAGCTTGGCCGTTTCCCCACCGCTGCCGAACTTGACGCGGTTACTGGCGGCAGGCCGGTCTGGCTGCAGCGCGTGGATGGTCACGCTGGCTGGGCCAACAGTGCGGCGCTCAAGGCTGCAGGTGTCACGGCTGCAACCAGCGACCCGGCAGGCGGCAGCATCGATCGTGCCCCCGATGGTGCCCCGCGCGGCGTGCTTGTCGATGCCGCGATGGAGCTGATCGAGGCAAAGGTCCCCGCACCGCGCCCCGAAGACCGCGATCTGGCGTTCGCCAATGCCCAGCAGATCCTGTTCAAGCGCGGCGTCACCGCCGTGGCCGACATGGGCACCGGGATCGAGGACTGGCAGGCCTACCGCCGCGCGGGCGATGCCAACAAGCTCTATGTCCGGATCATGGCCTATGCCCGCGGACCTGAGCAGATGGTTCTGATCGGCGGCCCCGGCCCCTCGCCGTGGCTCTATCAGGACCGCCTGCGCCTCAACGGCGTGAAGCTCTATGTCGATGGCGCGCTCGGGTCGCGCGGCGCCTGGCTCAAGGCGCCCTATGCCGATGCACCCGCCACGCGTGGTCTCCCGCAACTGAACCAGACCCAGCTCGGCAACCTGATGAGCCGTGCGGCGATGGACAACTTCCAGGTTGCGATCCACGCCATCGGTGATCAGGCCAACGCCACCGTCATCGGCGCAATCGCCGACCTTTCCGAAACCTACAAGGGCGACCGGCGCTGGCGCATCGAACATGCCCAGATCGTCGATCCGAAGGACATCGCCCGTTTCGCGGCGAGCGGCGCCATCGCCTCGATGCAACCGATCCACCAGACGTCCGACCGCGTGATGGCGCAAGCGCGGCTCGGCCCTGATCGCCTGGCCGGCGCGTATCCGTGGAAGTCGCTCAAGGCCGCCGGCGTGCGCCTTGCCTTCGGGTCTGACGCTCCGGTCGAACTGGCGGACCCGTGGGCCGGGCTTGCCGCAGCCGTCAGCCGTCAAGGGGTGGACGATCAACCCCCGGGTGGCTGGCAACCACAGGAGCGCGTGACGCCTGCCGAAGCGCTGGCGGCCTACACCGCCGACGCGGCCTATGCAGGATTTGCCGAAAGAAAGTTCGGCCGCCTTGCGCCCGGACTTCGCGCGGACTTCGTGCTGGTCGATACCGATCCGCTCACCGCAAATCCTGCACAGCTCAGGGCGACGAAAGTCGTGGAAACGTGGATCGGCGGGGGCATGGTCTGGTCTGCCGAAAAAGGGCTGGAAACCGAAACGCCTTCAAAACGTTAGGGTGGCGACGCGGAAGGCTTGGGGGGCGCTCTTTCCGGATGCTGCCCAACGGCTGCGTCGCGGAACCCGCCCTCTCACCCAAGGTTTCGCGAGTCCCGATGGGCTCTGATTGCCGATTAGCGAAACGGGGGCCTGACCGCCCCCGTTTCTTTCTGTCAGGGCAGGAGAGGCGGTGTCTCGCCCGCGGCCAAGGCCGCAGCTTCAGCTTCTTCCTCGGCCCTGCGCTTTGCATCGGCCTTTTCGGTGAAGCGCATGAGCAGCAGCGTTCCCTCGAACAGGATCAGCAGCGGAATCGCCAGCATCAGCTGCGAAACGACGTCAGGCGGCGTCGCCACCGTTGCAACGGCAAAGATCACCACGATCGCATAGCGCCGCGCCTTGACCAACTGGTCGCGGCTGACGATCCCTGCGCGGTTCAGCAGCATCAGCAGCACTGGCAGCAGGAAGCTGATCCCGAAGGCGAGGATGAACTGCATGACCAGGCTCAGATAATCGCCCGTGCCCGGCAGCGCCTCAAGTTGCAGGCCACCCTTGTTGCCCTCAAAGCCCAGAAACCATTTGAACGCGGTCGGCATCACCACGAAGTAGGCAAGACTCGCCCCCGCCGTGAACAGCACCGGCGTTGCCAAAAGGAAAGGCAGGAACGCCCGCTTCTCGCGCGCATAGAGGCCCGGTGCGACGAACGCCCAGAGCTGGTTGGCGATCACCGGGAAGCTGACGAAGAACGCCGCGAACATCGAAACCTTCAGCTCAACGAAGAACGCCTCGTAAAGCTTGGTGTAGATCAGTTTGCCCTGCCCCGGCGGGAAGGCATGGACCAGTGGTTGCGCCAGCAGCGCGAAAATGTCGTCGGCAAAGTAGAAGCTGACCGCAAAGGCAATCGCCAGCGCATAGACACAGCGCAGCAGCCGGGTGCGCAATTCCAGCAAGTGATCGAGCAGCGGGGCCTGCGTCTCGTCGATGTCCGAGATCATGGCAGCGGCGCTTCCGGTCTGGCGGTCTTTTCCTCAGGCGGCATCGGCCCGATCATCACCGGATCGGCGGGCGCATCAGAAGGCAGCGGATTGGGGAACGGATCGTTCTGATCCTCGGCGGCAGCCACGGTCTGGCCTTGCGCGGCGGCGGCGGCTTCCTGGGCCGCGGTCTCGCGCATGATCCGCTCGTTCTGTTCCTTCCACTTGCGCTCCATCTCCTCCATTTCCGCCTCGCGGATCATGGTCTCGATGCCGGACTTGAAGTGGTTGGAGACGCGCCGCATCTTCGCCACCCACCGCCCTGCGGTACGCAGCGCCATCGGCAGGTCCTTCGGGCCGATCACCACGATCGCCACGATGACCAGCACCAGAAGTTCGGACGCGCCGATGTCGAACACGGCCCTGTCGCCTTGTCTTACAGGAGCTTACTGAGCCTGATCGGTCGAGGTCGGCGCAGGCGCCGGTGCCGGAGGCGGCACCTGCTGCTGCTGGATCTGCGCAGGCGGCGGCGTGACCGGCTTGTTGTCCTCGTCGTTCATGCCCTGCTTGAAGCTTTTGATGCCCTTGCCGAAATCGCCCATCATTTCGGAAATGCGGCCACGGCCGAACAGGACCAGCACGACCAGCGCAAGCACGATCAGGTGCGGAAGGGAAAGACCACCCATGTCACTAACTCCTTTGCGTTCCCTAGATAGGGACCGCGCGCCCCACATGCCAGTTTTTCCGTCGCGTCAGTCGGCGTCTTCCCCGCCTGACGGATCAATCGCCCCCGTGTCCCCATCCTCGCCGCCCGTCAAGACGGCAAACGCCTCTTCGACCGGATCGAGCAGCCCGGCAGCGCGCAATTCCTCGATTCCGGGCAGGTCGCGCCGCGAACTCAGGCCGAAGTGCGTGAGAAATTCCGGAGTCGTCGCATAGATCGTCGGCCGCCCGGGCACCTCGCGCCGCCCGGCGATGCGAACCCAGCCCGCCTCCAGCAGCACATCCAGCGTGCCCTTGGCCGTCTGCACGCCGCGAATCGCCTCGATCTCGGCACGGCTGACGGGTTCGTGATAGGCAACGATCGCCAGCGCCTCGGTCGCCGCCCGGGAAAGCCGACGCGGCTCTTCCTTTTCGCGGCGCAACAGATGGGCAAGATCGGCTGCCGTCTGGAAGTGCCAGCGCCCGCCGCGCTCGACGAGATTGATCCCGCGCTCGGCATAGGTCTGCGCCAGCGTTGCCAGCGTATCGCCCACCGCCGCGCCGCCCAGATGCGCAGAGATTTCCAGCGCGGTCATCGGCTGCTCGGCGGCGAACAGCGTTGCTTCCACCGCACGTTCCAGATCGTCGGGCTGCCCACTCATGCCGCTCGTCCTGAGCTTGCCAAAGGGGTGGCCCTCAGCATCAACGGCCCGAACGCTGCATCCTGCGCCAGTTCGGCGCGGCCCTGCTTGGCCAGCTCCAGCGCCGCGAGAAAGCTCGAGGCCAGGGCAGACTTGCGCAAGGCAGGATCGGCCTCCAGCGGCAGGAAAGCCCGCAGGTCGGTCCATTCCACCGCGATGCCCAGCATCTGCGACACCCGCGCCAGCGCGGCGTCAAGCGTCACCACCGCCCGCTCGCGCACCATGTGAACCACGGGCTGGCTGCGCAGCTTGATCGCCCCGTAGGCCTGGATCAGCGAGAACAGATCGGACTTCCACAGCGCCCTTCGGTCGACGCGGAGGCCCTCGGGACTGCCCCGCAGGAACACGTCGCGGCCGGTGCGGTCCCGCCCCATCAGCCGCGCGCCTGCCTCGCGCATCGCGCCCAGGCGCTGCAGCCGCAACTGCAGCTTGAGCGCCAGTTCCTCGGGACTCGGCTGCACCTCGGGATCGCGCGGCAGCAGCAGCAATGACTTGAGATAAGCCAGCCACGCCGCCATCACCAGATAGTCCGCCGCCAGCTCCAGCTTCAGCGCCTTGGCACGATCGATGTAGTCGAGATACTGGCCGACCAGCTCAAGGATCGAGATCGTGCGCAGATCCACCTTCTGCCGTCGCGCCAGTTCCAGCAGCAGGTCAAGCGGCCCTTCCCAGCCATCAAGCTCGAGATAGAGCGCCGCGTCGCCGGTTGGTGCAGTGGCAATGCCGTCCCAGACCTCGTCTCCGTCAAACAGCGCGGGGGCGACGTCGCCTGCCATCACGCAAGTTCCAGCAGCCGGTCACGAGTGGCAAGGAGCGCAGTCTGGGCCGAGATATCCGCAGGTCCATCGAACGCTGCCGTGCCCTGCAAGGCGCGCTCCAGCCGCTCTGCCGTCGTCGCACTCATCGGCGCGAGACCTGCGGCAATGCCGATCATGTCGTCCATCTTCGCCCAGCAATTGAGCGCAAGGTCGCACCCCGCCGCCTGCGCGCGCACGGCCCGTTCGGGCACCGTGCCGCCCAGCGCCTGCATATCGAGATCATCGGTCAGCAGCAGTCCGTCAAAGCCGATCGCCTTGCGGATCACCTCGCCTATCACGAAAGACGAAAGCGTTGCCGGGTTCTCGGCATCCCACGCGGTGAACCGCAGATGCCCGGTCATCGCAATCGGCGCATCCTTCAGCGCGCGGAACGGCGCGAGGTCCAGTTCCAGCTCCTCGGCACTCGCCGTAACAACCGGAGTTTCCTTGTGGCTGTCGACCATCGACCGGCCATGGCCCGGCATGTGCTTGACCACCCCTGCGACCCCTGCCCGCGCCAGTCCGTCAAGCGTTGCCCGGCCCAGCGCTGCCACGCGCATCGGCTCGGAACCCAATGCACGGTCGCCGATCACGTCATGCGCGCCGGGCTGGCGCACGTCGAGCAGCGGCAGGCAATCGACGCTGACGCCCACCTCGGCCAGATCGAGCCCCAGCGCATGGCCATTGGCCCGCGCCGCCTCGATCGCGCTGGCAGGAGCCACGTCGTAAAGCCGGTCAAAGCGCTCGCCCGGCGGGTAAGCCGCCCAGACCGGAGGCTTCATCCGCGCAACGCGCCCGCCTTCCTGATCGATGCAGATGAAGGTACGGTCCCGCCCGTGCAGCGCGCGCAGGTCATCGGTAAGCGCACGAACCTGCGCCCGGCTTTCGACGTTGCGCCCGAACAGGATGTATCCCGCCGGGTCCGCATCGCGAAAGAAGGCGCGCTCGTCATCGGTCAGGGTCAGGCCCGAAAGCCCGAAGATCGCTGGCAGCATGGCTTTGAACTTGCGGTTTTCAGGCACTTTGACAACCCTTCCCGGCGCACTCACCGGGGATAATTCACCGGCTTGCCACCGGCATGAGTACAGGCCCGATCATGTGCGAGATGGCGCGCTCGATCCAGGCCTCGTCGGATGGCTCGGCTCCGGTCATGCTCCGCACAAGTTCAGCATTGCCAAATGTGATGAGCGCGGACCCGATCAGGCTGAAATAGGCCACCTCGGGTCCTGCCCCGGCCAGCCGCCCCTGCCTTGCCAGCGCTTCGAAAAGCGGGGCAAGCAGTTCCCAGACTGGGCGTCCGAATGTATCGACAAGCCATTCGTGGCGCTCGGACGCGACGGAGAATTCCTGCAACATCAGCCGCGTCAGGCGTGGCTCCTCGGCGAAGGTGCGCAGGAAACCGGGCAACACGCGCTGGGCGGCGGCAACCGCATCGATCAGCGTATCTCCCGACAGATTCTCTCGCAGATGGGCCTCACCCTTGCGCGCAAAGGCGTCCAGCACTTGCCGCCATAACATGAGCTTGGTGGGGAAGTAGTAGGCCAGATGCCCCTGCTCGATCCCAGCAGCCGCGGCAATCGCCCGCGTGCTGGCGGCGGCAAACCCGACCTCGGAAAACACCCGCAACGCTGCCTCGAGCACGACGCGGCGGTTCTCCTCGCCATCATAGCGGGCAGGTTTGAGGATCCGGTTCTGCGCATTGTGCTTCATGGCCCTTGGCATGGCCGGTGGCGGGCAGGTTGGCAAGGCATGTTTGTCGCTTGACAAATATCCTTGTCGAACGACAAACAAAGCGGAGCAAAAGCCGATTCATGGGAGCCAGGAATGTACCCGCTGACCACCACGCAGCACTATCCCCGCAATCAGTGGTGGGTCGCCGCCTACTCGGCCGAGGTCGGGGAAGCGCTGATGATGCGCGAGATCCTGGGAGAGCGCGTGCTGCTCTATCGCACGCAAGCCGGAGAGGCGGTGGCGATGAGCGCGATCTGCCCACACCGCGCCTATCCGCTGGAACAGGGCCAGCGTGTTGGCGATGCGGTACAGTGCGGCTACCACGGTTTCACCTTTGGTCCGGATGGCACATGCCTGCGCGTGCCGAGCCAGCCAGGCGTGCCGCAAAAGTCATCGCTGCGCCGCTATCCTGTGGTCGAAACTGCTGGCCTGGTCTGGGTGTGGACCGGCGATGTTGACATGGCCAGTTCCGCCCAGCTTCCCGATCTCGCCGCGATGGGCCTTGGCCGCGACGACTGGGCGGTCGAACAGCATGCACTTGTGACGATCAATGCGCGTTACACCCTGCTGATCGAGAATCTTCTCGATCTGAGCCACGTCAGCTTCATTCACGCCACGACCATCCCGGGCGGTGAAATGGTTGCCTCGATCCCGGTGTCGGTCGAGGAAACCGCGCAAAGCATAACAGTTGTCCGCAAGGGGCAGAACCTGCCCGCCAATCCCCTGATAAAGGTGCAGTTTCCGGGTCAGGAAGATCCGGTCAACCAGGACTTCGACGCCGAATACATCTCACCCGCGCTGGTGCGGACCGGCGGCGCCATGTCCGATGCAGCCAGTGGTCGGCCGCTCGGCACGCAGAACTATATTCACCTGATCACGCCTGCATCGCCAACGCGCGTGCACTACTTCGTGAACACCGCCCGCGACTTTGCCGTGAACAACCCCGCGCTGGGCCAGATGCAGATCGCCATGGGCACCAAAATCCAGCCGGAAGACATTGCCGCAATCGAGGCAATCGAACTGGTCCTGCAATCGGACGCGACGCTGCCAACCGAAATCAGCGCCCGGGTGGACAACGGCGCTTTGAAAGTGCGCCGCCGCCTCGAAATGCAGATCAAGAGCGAGCAGGCGACCGCCTAGCGCCTGCAGAAGCGCTGGCAGGGGGACACGATCAGCGCTTCACCTGGCACTTCAGGCCACCGGCCTGCAACCGTGAGCAGAGCGCGCTGGCCGAGGCGAGATCACCGGCTACGGCCTGAAGGCGATAGACAGTGCCGATGTCGGCCTTGCCCTCGACCACGCGGTGCGAGAGGCCCTTAAGGGCTTCATGGTTGGCAATGAGCTTCTGCCAGCCGGCTTCCGCCGCTGCATTGGACGAAAACGCGCCAACCTGCACGCCGACGCCACCGGTTGCCGCGGCCTGTGTGGGCTTTGGCGCCGGCGTCGCACCAGCGCTCGGCTTGGCCGAAGGCGTAGGCGACGGAGCGACCGCCGGGGTTGGCGAGGCGGAACCGGCAAGGTTGGCGACGGGCTTCTCACCCTCGCTGACCTTGAAGCTGGAATCGCCGGTGCCTTCGAAAGTCTTGCCGCCGGGGTCCTTGGGCGCGACCTTGTAGGGTTCGCGGCTTGCCTCGATCAGGCTTCCGTCGGCTCCGGCAGGCCCCGCCGTGCGGTTGCTGGCATACCAGATCCCGCCGACCAGCGCCGCAAGCACCACAAGGCCCATCACGGCAAAGCCGATCAGGCGACCGTTGCCGCTGTCCTCGTCCTCACCGTCAATATCGTCAGCGCTTTCGAGCCAAGGCAGGCGCTCCTCGTCACCCAGGGCAAGGCGGTCCGCTGCGGGTTCTGCCATCTCGGCAGAGACATCGAACGGTTTGCCCGGCTCTTCGTCCCACGAATTCTGCCCGTTTTCCCCGTTCATGCCAGACTCGTTCATGAGTGCCCTGCCCCGATTGACGTCAAAGTTCTTGCGCTGCCTCAACGCCCAATAGCGCCAGACCGTTACGAATTACCTGCCCGATTTGTTGGGCGAGGAAAAGGCGGGCTGCGGTCATTGCGGAGTCTTGTGCCACAATGAAGCGCTTCTCGGGCCGGTCATTGCCCAGATTGTAGTAGGAGTGGAACGCCGAGGCGAGATCGTGGAGGAAGAAGGCGATGCGGTGCGGTTCGCGCGCAACGGCAGCGGCTTCGACCGTGCGCGGGAATTGTGCCGCCAGCTTGACCAGCGCCAGCTCCTCCTCGCCCATCAGCGACAGGTTTTCTCCTGACGGCGCAAAGCCTTCGTCGGCGCCCTTGCGAAGGTTCCTGCAGATGCGCGCGTGGGCATACTGCACGTAGAACACCGGGTTGTCCTTGCTGGCTTCGACCACCTTGTCGAAATCGAAGTCCATCTGCGCGTCGGGTTTGCGGGTGAGCATGGTGAAGCGCACCACGTCCTTGCCGACCATCTCGACAACATCGGCCAGCGTGACGAAGTTGCCGGAACGCTTGGACATCTTGAAGGGCTGGCCGCCCTTCATCAGCTGCACCATCTGCACGAGCTTGACCTCGAACGGCTTGGGCGCTCCGCCCTCGGCGCTGGTCAGCGCGGCGACGGCGGCCTTGATCCGGTTGACCGTGCCGGCATGGTCAGCCCCCCAGATATCGACGAGGGCATCGGCACTCTGCGCCTTCTGGAAGTGATAGGCGAGGTCGGCCCCGAAGTACGTCCACGCACCGTTCGACTTCTTGATTGGACGGTCCTGATCGTCACCGAACCTGGTCGAGCGGAACAGCGGCAGTTCGACCGGCTCCCAGTCGTCCAGCGTCTTGCCCTTGGGCGCTTCGAGAATGCCATCATAGACCAGATCATGCGCACGCAGCCATGCTTCGGCCGCGTCCACCTTGCCCGAGGCCTGAAGCTCCGCTTCGGATGAGAAAAGGTCGTGATGGATGCCGAGGGTCGCAAGATCGGCGCGGATCATGTCCATCATTGCCGCCACGGCGCGGGTGCGGAACAGGATTAGCCAGTCCGCTTCGGGCGCGCCAACGTACTTGTCGCCAAACTCCTCGGCCAGCGCCTTGCCCACCGGGACAAGGTAATCACCGGGGTAGAGGCCTTCGGGAATCTCGATGCTTTCACCCAGCGCCTCGCGGTAGCGCATGTGCACCGAGCGGGCGAGGACATCGACCTGCGCGCCGGCATCGTTGACGTAGTATTCCTTGGTGACCTTGTGCCCGCTGAACACGAGCAGATCCGCCAGCGCATCGCCAACCACCGCGCCACGGCAGTGGCCCATGTGCATCGGCCCGGTGGGATTGGCCGAGACATATTCGACGTTGACGACCTTGCCGCCGCCCATGGTCGAGCGGCCATAGTCCGCCCCCGCCGCAGCGATCAGCGCGAGTTCGCCGCGCCAGGCATCGTCTGTCAGCCGCAGGTTGATGAAGCCAGGCCCGGCGATCTCGGCAGAGACGACGCGCGGCTCCTTCTCGAGTTCGGCAACGAGTGCCGTCGCCAAAGCGCGCGGATTGGTGCCCGCAGGCTTGGCCAGGACCATTGCGGCGTTGGTGGCCAGATCGCCGTGGGAAGGATCGCGCGGCGGCTCGCACGTCACCGCGCCTCGGTTCAGGCCGGCGGGGAGAGTCCCTGCGGTTTCGAGCGCGGTCAGCGCGGTGTCGATTACCGAGGCGAAGTCGGCGTGGAGGTTGATCCGGGCGTCAGTCATGGGCGGGCGGTTAGCCCAATCGAGGACAAAGCGAAAGGGCATCGATTTGCCTGCCGTTCAGCGCGCCGAGTTGCCGCTCTGCCCCCGAGACTTGGCCGAGAGTTGGGGGAGAGTTGCCCCTCTGCCCCCGAGAGTTGGAGACTTACTTGCGGACGTTGTACTGCAGCTGCGCCTCGGTCAGCTGGAAGCCGACGAGCAGTTCGAAGTTGGCCTTGGCCAAGGCAGCCTTGACCTCGGGCTGCGACAGCGGATCGACCGCGGCGTCTTCGTCGCCGGCGCGACGCTTGCGCGAGATGCGCTTGACGATGTCTTCAGGCAGCGATGCCTCGGCCTTGTCCACATCGGCGCCGGCCTGCGCCCGCCCGGTGGCGCGGTCCTGCCCGTCGGCGAAATCGATCACGACCTTGCCCACGCGCTTGGCGACGACGATGTTGCCGCCGCGCATGACGGTGGAGAAATAGGGCAGTTCCACACGGCGTGCGCCGACTTTGCTCGACCGACGGGCAAGTACGTCGAAGCTGGCGACGGAGTGCAGCTTCGAACCATCGGTGCACTGGGCGCGCAGGTTGGTGATGGTCGCCTCGATATCTATAGCCGCCGAATCGGTGCGGGACGGATCGCTGAATACCGTGACGTCGCCCGTGTAGTCAGGAATGCCGACGCGCGGGCAAGGATCGCGCAGCGCCGTGACGCCTACCGCGTCATCAACGACGAGTTCCCCTTTCTTGCCGCCGCAGGCCGAAAGCGCGAGGGCTGCCACGAGCGGGGCGCCCAGAATTGCGATACGGCGGGCACTTGCGTTCATGGGCACTCGATCCTCGATACTTGCAGCGTCTGATCGACCGGAAACCGAACTCCAGCCAACATTTCGGCCACCTCTACCCACCCCGGCCGCTTTCGGCAATGGCGGTAGGGCGCGGTTGCTGCTAAGGGCCGCAGGATGAACGCCAGCTTGCCAGATGTCGCTGCCGAAACGGCCCCGTTACGCCTTCTGATTGCCGCCCCGCGCGGCTTCTGCGCCGGGGTTGACCGGGCGATCGAGATCGTTGAGCGCGCGCTGCAGCGCTATGGCGCGCCGGTCTATGTCCGGCACGAGATCGTGCACAACCGCTTCGTCGTGGACGGCCTCAAGGCCAAGGGCGCGATCTTCGTCGAGGAGCTGGACCAGGTGCCCGATGGCGCACCGGTGGTGTTCTCGGCCCATGGCGTGCCCAAGGTCGTGCCGCAGGACGCAACCGCGCGCGGGCTCGACTGGCTGGATGCCACTTGCCCGCTGGTGTCCAAGGTACATCGCCAGGCCGAGCGGCAGGTGGAGGCCGGGCGGCACATCCTGTTCGTGGGCCACAAGGGCCATCCCGAAGTGATCGGCACGATGGGCCAGGTTCCGGAAGGCGCAATCTCGCTGGTCGAAACCGTGGAAGACGTCGCCAAGCTGGCGTTCGCGGCTGACACGCCGCTGGCATTCCTGACGCAGACGACGCTGTCGGTGGACGATACTGCCGAGATCGTGGCCGCCCTGCGCGCCAAGTTCCCGCAGATCACGGGCCCCAAGGCCGAGGACATCTGCTATGCGACTTCCAACCGGCAGGAAGCGGTCAAGGCGATTGCCGGCGAATGCGATCTGCTGCTGGTGATCGGCGCGCCGAACAGCTCCAACTCGCTGCGTCTGGTCGAAGTGGCCGAGCGCATGGGCACGCGCTCGCGCCTGATCCAGCGCGCGAACGAGATCGATCCTGCATGGCTCGATGGCGTGAACACGCTGGGGCTCACTGCCGGAGCTTCCGCGCCTGAAGTGCTGGTGCGCGAGGTTGTTGCCAAGGTCGGTGAATTGCGATCCATCACGGAAGAAACGGTGACCACCGCCGAGGAAAAGATGGTGTTCAAGCTGCCGCGCCAGCTGCTCGACTAAGGCGCAAGGAACATGGCGGTCTATACCCAGATCGGCGCGGAAGAAATGGCCGCGCTTGTCAACGAATTCGACGTGGGCGCGCTGGTTTCGGCGAAGGGCATTGCCGAGGGCGTCTCCAACTCCAACTGGCTGCTGGAAACCACCGGCAAGGACGGAGGCGGTGCGCGCTTCATCCTGACGATGTACGAATTCCGCATCGAGCTGGAGGACCTGCCCTACTTCCTCTCGCTGCTCGATCATCTGGCCGCCAAGGGCTGCCCGGTGCCGCGCACGATCCATGATCGCGAGGGCGCGCTGTTCCGGCGGCGAGGTGAAAAGGCGCTGGCCCTGATCGAGTTCCTCCCCGGCATTTCGGTGAGCGAGCCGACCGTGGGGCAGGCCCGCGCGGTGGGAGCCGCTCTGGCGCAGATGCATGCAGCTTCGGCGGATTTTGCCGGCTCGCGCGCGAACGGCATGGGCCTTGCCGAATGGCAGCGGCTGTTCGACGCTTGTGGTCCTGACGGGCTGGCGGCGATCGATCCGGAACTGGCGGGGCTGGTGGCCGAGCACATGCCGAAAATCGCCGCAGGTTGGCCACGGGACCTGCCCCGCGCGGTGATCCATGCCGATCTGTTCCCCGACAACGTGCTGATGCTGGGCGACACGGTTACCGGGCTGATCGACTTCTACTTCGCCTGCAACGACCTGATGGCCTACGACGTGGCGGTGACCCACGCGGCGTGGTGCTTCGACGCGACGGGCCGGAACTTCAGCGCCGAGCTCTCGAAGGCGCTGCTAGATGGGTACGAAGCGGTGCGGCCGCTTTCGGCAGAGGAGCGCAGCGCCCTGCCCTTGCTGGCGCAGGGGGCGGCAATGCGCTTTACCTCGAGCCGCGCCTACGACTGGCTCAACACGCCTGCCGATGCGCTGGTCGTGCGCAAGGACCCGATGGCCTTTGCCCGGCGGCTGCAGTTCTATGCCGCAAATCCCGCCATATTCGACAAGGGGGTCTTCGCGTGAAGCACGTCGAGATCTTCACCGACGGCGCGTGCAAGGGCAATCCCGGCAAGGGCGGTTGGGGTGCGCTGCTGCGCATGGGCGAGCATGAGAAGGAAATGGCCGGCTCCGAAAAGGAGACGACCAACAACCGCATGGAACTGATGGGCGCGATCATGGCGCTGCAGGCCTTGAAGCAGCCCTGCCGGGTGACGCTCCACACCGACAGCAAGTACGTGCTCGACGGCATCACCAAGTGGGTGTTCGGTTGGCAGAAGAAGGGCTGGAAGACGGCCGATAACAAGCCGGTAAAGAACGAGGACCTGTGGCGCGCGCTGGTGGAAGCCGTACGCCCGCACAAGATCGAATGGGTCTGGGTCAAGGGCCACGACGGCCACCCCGAGAACGAGCGGGTGGACAAGCTCGCCAGCGACGCGGCAGTGGCGGCCTGAAGGTTCCACGGGAACGCACCATACCGTTTGCCCGCCCCCGGCATCTGGCACGCGCGCTGCGGCCTTCGCGTTACCCGAGGCTGGACGCCATTCTGCTTCTGTCCGCAACGTGGCCAGTGATGATCTCGAAAGCACGGGCCGCCTGTCCAATGACCATGCCGATACCATTGATGGTGCGGCAGCCCCGCTGTCTGGCCAGGCGCAGCAATTCCGTCTCGGGTGGGAAGTAGATGATGTCGGCGACCCAATGCCGTGCTTCGACGGCCGCTTCGCCAATCGGCATGCCTGGTTTGCCGTTCATGCCGATGGGCGTGGCGTTGACGATACCGTCGGCAACCGCCGTCTCGACCGCATCGGGAGTACGGGCGATGATCCGGGCCGAGGTGAAGCGTGACGCCAGATCCTCGGCCAGAAGCCTTGCGCGGTCCTCATCCACATCGACCAGTTGCAGCGTGCCGACGCCCAGCGAGAGCAGGGCATTGGCGACGGCGGCCCCTGCCCCCCCTGCGCCTAGCTGGACCACGTTGCCCAGAGCGACGCCGGGCAATCCCTCGGCAACGGAATCCCGGAAGCCGGCCATGTCGGTATTGAAGCCGTAGAGCTTGCCATTGCGGATGGACACGGTGTTGACTGCGCCCACGGAAACCGCAGTCTCGTCAAGTTCGTCAAGCAGCGAGACGACGGCCTGCTTGAACGGATAGGTCACATTGAAACCGCTGTAGCCCTGATCCTGCAGGCGCTTCAGGACCAGCGGGAGATCGCTGTCAGCCCATCCCCGCGCGGAAAAATCGTAAAGATCATAGCGCAAGGCCATGCCCTGAGCCTGTGCTTCCTTCTCGTGCAGCTCGGGCGAGCGCGAAGCGAGGATCGAACGTCCAAGAAGGCCGGAAAGGATCATTTGTGCCTTCGAAAAGTGTCCCGGCACCACGGGGATGCCGGGACATAGGGTGGATCAGAAGTTTACGCGGGCGCCAAGGTAGAACGAGCGCCCGATCGGATCGTAGAGCGCAACGTCCGTTCCGTTCTGCGAGCTCGCCACGAAGGGCAGGCCGCGGTCGAACAGGTTGTTCACGCCAGCGCGGAATTCGATCGACTTGTTGACGCGGACGGTGCCGAACATGTCCCACAGCGCATAGGCACCCACGCCGACCTGGGCAGTCGCCGGTGTCAGGACCGAGGTCGTGTCCTTCATCGCGCTCTGGTAGCGCCAGCGCAGGCCCAGCGTGGTGGCGTCAGAACGGTAGCCGAAGCTGGTGACCGACTTCCATTTCGGCGTTGCGCGCGGCGGAAGGCTGCTGACGCCTGCCGCACCGTTGCTGATGCCGGTGTAATCAAGTTCTGCCGCACCGGGGATCAGCTGCAGCTTGTACTTGTGCAGCCAGCCCACGGCAGCGTTGACGAACAGACGACCGCTGTCGCCACGCAGGATCGGTGAGGGCACCGTCCAGTTCACTTGCGCCTCGACGCCATCAGTCTTGACCAAGCCGAGGTTGAGGAACGGCGTGGCGACGTTGACCAGCTGACCCGAGTTGTCACGCGAGAGCAGGCCGCAATAGAGGTTGGTCTTGTCGTAGCTGGGGTTCGAGCCATCGAGGTTGAAGCACTTCGACAGCACCGTCAGGCCCGGCACCGTCGAGATCACGTTCTTGACCGAGATGTTGTAGTAATCGACCGACAGCGTGAAGTCGGACAACAGCCCGCTCTGGAATGGCGAGTTGAGCACGAAGCCGAAATTGTAGGTATCGGCACGCTCGGGCGTGAGGTTGGTGTTGCCCGAAACGAGCTGACCGGTGGCTGTGGTCGGGAAGGTGTAGCTGGAGATTGCTGCCTGCGGGATGCCCTGCGCCACGCAGAGATCGGCCACCTTTGCACCGTTCGCCCCGGTGCGGGCGGTGGAGCGGACGTCGCACGGATCACCGAGCGCACCCGGGGGCGTGCCGATCACCAGCTGGTTGCCCTGCTGCGGCGAGAACAGCTCGCCGATGTTGGGCGCACGCACCGCGCGCTGGTAGCTACCACGGAACAGCAGCGGTTCCACCGGCTTCCAGCGGGCATCGACTTCATAGCTGGTAACGCCGCCGGTGACCGAATAGTCCGAGTAACGGATCGCGCCGCCGATGCCGAATTCCTGGATGAACGGCTTGTCGGCGATCAGCGGAACGTCAACCTGCGCAGCAAATTCCTTCACGGAGATGCGACCCGAGGCGGGCTGCGAGGCAATCACGGATTCAATGTTCTGGGCGCGAAGATCGCTGTCGGGAATGTAGTTGTAGTTGTTCTTGCGATACCCGGCGACGAAAGCGATCTGGGCTGGCCCGGCGCCGAGATCGAACAGCTTGCCGTTGACCTGCAGCTGGGCCTGCGTCTGCGAGAGCTTCTCCTTCGAGAAGGCGGTCTTGGTGATGTAATCGACGCAAGCCTGCGACAGCGAGCGGGCGTTGGCATCGCCGAAGATATTGAAGCCGCCGGTGCACAGCGAACGACCGCCGTCTGCTGCGTTCAGGAGGGTCTGGACGCGGCTCTTGACCACGGCATCGTTGAGCTGCTGGTCATGAACCGACTGGTCGTAGGAAGCATAGAGATCGAACGACCAGCCCGAGGTGATGTCCCCCTTCACGCCGGCCATGTACTGCTGGACGACGTAGTTCTCGTCCCAGTTCTTGTAGGGCACGCCAACGTAGCGGCCGTTCCAGGTGAACGGTGCGTTCGGGTTCGGACGCGAGGCGAGAATCGTTGCCAGGTCCTGCGGAATGAACGGGTTGGTGACCGGGATGGTAGTCAGCGAACCGAACTGGGTAAGGCTGCCGCCCGATGCAGTCTTGACCGAAAGGTCGACGTACATGAACTGGCCATAGGCGGTCAGGCCGGGGGTCAGTTCGTAGTCCGCCTTGACGAAAGCGGTCTTGCGCTTGAGGCCGTTGGCGAAATCGATCTGCTGGCCAACCGGCATGCGCACATTGTTGCCGACGATCAGATAACCGTTCGAGCCGTTCGGACCCTTGTAGTTGCGCGCGCCGGTCTGGGTGAACAGCGTACGGTCGTTGTTGAAGCCGAGGTTCAGCAACTGGAAGTTGGCGGGCAGATTGGTGACGCCATAGCCCGCGAATACGGCCGAGACGACCGCCGCGTCAGGAGCATTGGTCGCGCTCGGCACGAAGGTGCCGTTGCCGATGAACGATGACGGGGTCTTGTCGAAGAAGAAGTCGCGCGTCGAGCCGTTCACCTGGTCCTGATGAGCATAGCTGAAGGCGGCCATGACATGGCCGCGGTCTTCGGCAAAGCTGGAGCCAAAGGCGAGCGAGCCGTTGAACTTGTAGGCATCGCCGCGGTCGCTGATTGCGTTCTGCACGTCCATACGCACGCCGTCGAATGCACGCTGGGTCTTGAAGTTGACTACGCCCGAAATCGCGTCGGAACCATAGATTGCCGAAGCGCCGCCGGTGATGATGTCGACCCCGCCCATGATGGATTCGGGCAGGATGTTGATGTCGACGTTGCCGTTGATGTCGGACAGCGGCAGGCGCTTGCCATCAAGCAGCACGAGGTTGCGGTTCGTGCCGAGGCCGTGGAGGTTGACCGACGCGCGGCCACCCGTGCCCTGCCCGCCGGTGTTGGCATTGCCTGCCGTGGTGAAGCTTGGAAACTGGTTCAGCGCGTCCTGCAGGTTGACCTGCCCGGTCTCCTTGAGCGCGGTCTCGCCAACCGAGACGATCGGGCTGACGGCGGTGTTGTTCGGGCGCGCGATCAGCGAGCCGGTAACAACGATCTCCTTGGCATCGACCGGCGCTTCAGCAGCCTGATCGCCTGCACCATTCTGGGCCGCTTCCTGTGCGAGCGCAGGCGCGGAGAGCGCAGCAGCTACGGTCAACAGGGACGCGGAAAACGCAAGGCGAGTGCCCCTCAAATTCATGGTCATCCTCCTCCAGGGGCAGCTGGATTCGCCGCCCTTCACCGGGGGTCCATTTATGTTACGAACTAGTCCCTGTCAAATAACTTGTGACTGGTTAGTTACACTTTGTGTCGTTCAACCAGAAAGGCAGCGGCCGCGCAGATCAGCAAGGGCACGCAGTATGCCGCGAAAAGTGCAGGTAATGGTGCGTTTGCCGCCATGAGATAGCCGCCGAGCATCGGGCCGATCACGGCACCGCCACGGCCGACGCCGATGGCCCAGCCCACGCCGGTTGCGCGCACCTCTCCGGGGTAGGCGCCTGCCGCAATCGGCCAGACGCCGTTATATCCGCCCTGCAGCAGGACCCCGATCAGGAAGGCGACGACCAGCGTGAGCCATACCGGCATCGTGACAGACCCGAACACGACCATCGCCACGCCTGCCCCGGTCAGCATTGCCGGAACGAGCTTTCCCAGTGGTACGCGCAAGGCAAGAAAACTCATTGCCATGGTGCCCACGAACGCACCGAGATTGTAGAGCGCGCCCGCATAGATACCGTTGGTTTCCGAAAGCCCCGCCGCGATGGCGAGCTTGGGGATCCAGCTGACGATGAAATAAAGCACCATCAGCCCGAAGAACACCGCGCACCACAGCGCGACGGTCCGCGCGCGCAGTTGGTCGGCGAAAAGGTGGCCGACCTTGCCCGCCGATCCTCGCCCTTCTCCGGCACTGGGCTGCCCATGCGGGAGAACCAGCCACGCTGCCGGGAGCAGTGCAACAGTGAGCAGTGCAGCGCCCAGAAGCATGGCCTGCCAGCCATGGATCGGAAGCGCCTGTGCCACGATCAGTCCGGTAAACACGGCCGCAAACGGATACCCCGCCTGGACCACGCCGACCGCGAGATTGCGTTGCGTGGGCGGCGCACTTTCGGCAGCCAGCGCCGCCATCGCCGCAAGGACCGTGCCGATTCCCGACCCGACAATCACGCGCATCGCAAAGAGCACAGGCACGCTTGGCGCGAAACTGCTGGCAAACATGCCGAGCGACATCAGGCACAGCGCGGCAAGGATGACAGCGCGCCGCCCCAGCCGGTCCGCAAGCGGAGCGATGAACATTCCGCCGATCGCCATCCCGATCAGCCCGGCGCTGAACAGGTTGCCCATCGTTGCGGAATCGATGGCCCATTCCGCCTGCAAGCGGGGCGCGATGAACGACAGGATCGTGACGTCAACCCCATCCGCCATATTGATCGCAAAGCACAGCGCGACGATTCCGAGCGCCTTTCGTGTCCACGATTCAGGGCCATCCGCGCTCTCGGCGCCAGTGGGGGGAAGTGCCATTCGTCCTCTCCTTTTGGCGCAAGGGCAGACGTCCGGCCGATCCATGGGTGAGCAGCAAAGTGCTGCCCAGCAGGTCAGTCCTTTTTCGTCACCCAGGCCAGAATGATGTCCGCCACCTGCCCGGCCCGACGCTCGATTGCATCGGGGCTGGTCATGTCCACCCCGAAGTTGTGCGCGAAGGTGAACTGGTTGGAGACGTTGTAGAAACTCAATGCGGTCAGGTTGAGGTGGAGGTCGACCGGGTCGATGCCCTCACGGAACACACCCTCCGCCTGCCCACGCGCGATGATGCTCTCGAGAATGCCGATGACCTTGCGGTTGCCCTGCGGCAGGCCCTCGATCTGCTTGAGATGTTCGGCGCGATGGATGTTCTCGTTCATCACCAGCCGCACCAATTCGGGATGGCGCGCGTGATAGCGCACGTCATGCTCGATCAGGCGGCGCAGGGCATCGCTGGCACTGCCGCTCTCGATGTCGACTTCGGCCTCGCTCTCGCGCACGCGGGCATAGGCGCGCTGAAGCACCGCACGGTAGAGCTCGTCCTTGCCCTCGAAATAGTAGTAGATCTTGCGCTTGGTCGCCTTGCCCGCAATTTCGTCGATCCGCGCCCCGGCGAGGCCCTTTTCCACGAACTCGTTGGTCGCGATGTCGATGATCTGGTTGATCGCCTGCTCGCGGCTTTCCGCGCGGCTACGGCGGGCCGGCTTCGCGCTCTGCTCTGCGGTGGCATCTGTTTCGGGCAAGGTGGCATTCTCCGCGACTGGCGTCGGGTGCAGCAGCTTCGCCTGAAGCGCCCGCCCCGTATCGCGCGATGCTAGCGCCATTTCCGACTGCGGTCTGCCCATGACGCGGCGCGCGCGCGGGTTTTCCCCACCCGTCACCGCCGCTCCGGCCGCCGCATCGGAATTTCCTTTCACAATCCTCCCCTTGCGCCCAAACCGCATTTGTGTAACGAACTAGTCCCTAACATTTAGATATGTCAACCTCGCAAGAGTCGGGGCGCCGGAGAGCCTGAAGCCGCCATGAAGACGTCAATCGCCACGGTTTCGATCAGCGGCACGCTCGATGCCAAGCTGCAGGCCATCGCTGCTGCCGGATATGACGGGGTCGAAATCTTCGAGAACGACCTGCTCTCCACACACTTCTCGGCGCGCGACATCTCGAGCATGATGGCCGACCTCGGCCTTGCCTGCACCATGTTCCAGCCGTTCCGCGATCTCGACGGCTTGCCCGAACCGCAGCGCACCCGCGCCTTCGATCGGCTCGAGCGCAAATTCGATGTCATGCAAGAGCTTGGCACCGACCTCCTCCTGCTCTGCTCAAGCTGCTCACCGATTGCTTCAGCCGACAGAGCCATGACCATCGCCGACCTTCACGAGGCAGGAGAGCGCGCTGCGGCGCGCGGCCTGCGCATCGGCTACGAGGCGCTGGCGTGGGGGCGCCATGTCAACGATCACCGCGATGCCTGGAGCATCGTTCGCGATGTTGACCACCCCTCGATCGGCCTGGTCCTCGACAGCTTCCACTCGCTTTCGCGCCGTATACCCTCCTCCAGCATCGGCGATATCCGCGCCGACAAGCTGTTCATCGTGCAAGTGGCCGACGCACCGGTGCTCGACATGGACCTGCTGCAGTGGAGCCGCCATTTCCGCTCGATGCCCGGCCAGGGCGATTTTCCGCTGGACGAGTGGGCCGATGCCATCCGCAAGATCGGCTACCAGGGCTACTGGAGCCTCGAGATCTTCAACGACCGCTTTCGCGCCGGTTCGGCGAGCGGTGTGGCGCTGGATGGCTATCGCTCGCTCCGCCTCCTTGAAGGCGGCATCACCAAGAAGTCCGCCTCTGCGTCGGCACTGCCTGCGCGCGTGAGCACAACGGGCATCGAGTTTATCGAATTTGCCGCAAGCCACGAAGAAGCCGAAGCGCTGGGCGCGATGCTCCGTCCCCTCGGCTTCCGGCCCGCCGCGCGGCATCGCAGCAAGGATGTCACCCGCTGGACGCAAGGCGGGGCGAGCATCGTCGTCAACTGCGAACCCGAAGGCCTCGCACACAGCTTCGATATGGTCCACGGCGCTGCCGTTTGCGCACTGGGTCTAACGGTGCCCGACGTTTCCGCCGCCCTCGCCCGCGCCGATTTCCTGCGCATCCCGCGGTTCGAGCAGGCAGTCGGCCCCGATGAGTGGCCCATCCCGAGCGTGCGCGGCGTTGGCGGCAGCCTGATCTACCTCGTCGACAAAGCCAGCCGAGAGGCAATGTGGGCACATGAGTTCCCCCACGCGCTCGAACCCGAAGCCGCGCCGCTGCTGACTGGCATCGACCACATCGCACAGACCATGCAGTACGAGGAATTCCTCAGCTGGCTGCTATTCTACGTCGCCCTGCTCGATGTCGAGAAGACACCGCAGCTGGAGATCGCCGATCCGATGGGACTCGTGCAGAGCCAGGCTGTGGAGAATGCCGACCGTTCGGTGCGCTTCACGCTCAACGGTTCTCTCGCCAGCCAGTCGCTCACTTCGCGCTTCGTTCAGAACTACTTCGGCGCAGGCGTACAGCACATCGCTTTTGCCACCACGGATGTCTTCGCCGTGGCCGAAGCCGCCCAGGCCGATGGTCTGCCGATGCTGGAAATCCCGCGCAACTATTACGACGACCTTGGAGCACGCTGGGGCCTCGATCCCGCTCTGATCGAGCGGATGGCCCGGCTCGGCATACTATACGACTACGACGGCGAAGCGGAATACTTCCAGTTCTACAGCCGCGCCTTTGCCCGCCGCGTGTTCTTCGAAGTGGTCGAGCGCCGTGGATACGCGGGATACGGTGCAGCCAATGCACCGATCCGCCTTGCCGCACAAGCCCGGCACAAACCCGAATATCTTGGTTGAGGACTCCGATGCGCCCGATCGCCCTACTCGCCGCTCTCTCGCTCATTGCACCAGTCAGCGCTCAAGCCACGGAACCTTTGCTTGCATTCGCGTTCGAGGAAACGGTGACGCTCGATGCCGACGTGCCTGTTGGCCAGACCTCGCTTGGCACGCGCAACATCGTACCCATCACCGGGGGCACGTTCGAGGGGCCCGGTATCCGCGGCACAATCATGGGCGGGGGCTGGGACTGGCAATTGCGGCGGGCCGATGGCTGCCTGCAGATCAAGGCGGACTATATGTTGCGCACCGATGATGGGGCAGTCATCAATGTCGTCAACACCGGCGTCAGCTGTCGCGCCAAGGACCCCAAGGCGGTTGTCCGCACCCACCCCGTCTTCGAGGCACCGCAGGGCAAATATGACTGGCTCTCGCAAGGCTGCTTCATCGGCACGCTCGATCCGGTGAGCCTCCCCGGCGGCAAGCGCGCGGTGCGGATCCGCTTCTACCGCGTCACCTGATCGCCCAACGACAACAAGATCAAGGAGAGGACAAGATGGCCCGTTTCACCCCGCTGCTGGCGCTCGCCTGCGCCACTCTCGTCACCGCTCCCGCCTGTGCGAAGGCGCCCAGCGAGCGCCAGGTCCCGGTCAACCCCGAGCCCTCGATGGCCGACAAGTTCCCGCAAGTGCCCGTCGCCTTCCCCGGCGGGGTCAAGGCGTGGCGCGACGTGACCTATCAGGTCAATCCCGGCTACCGCCCGCAGATCGTCGACATCTATGTGCCCGCCGGCAAGGGCCCGCATCCGCTGGTGCTTTACATCCATGGCGGTGGCTGGATGGGCGGCCACACCCGCCAGTCTGGCGCCTTCGACGACTTCCCGAAGATGCTGGCCGCCTTCGCCGCCGAAGGCTTTACCGTGGCCAGCGTCGAATACCGCCTCTCGGGCGAAGCCACCTTCCCGGCGCAAGCGAAAGACGTCTTCGCCGCCGTGCGCTTCCTTCGCCAGAACGCCGCGCAGTATCACATTGACCCGGCCCGCGTCGGTGTGTTCGGCGGTTCTGCAGGCGGTCATCTCGCAGCGCTTGCCGGCCTTGCCTGTACTGGTGGCAAGATCGACGCCACGCTGGATCCCGCTTCGGCCGAGGACGCCTGCGTTCAGGCCACCGCCGCATGGTACGGAATCTACGATTTCGCCACGATGCCGCGCATCACCCAGAAGGATTCCGCCGAACAGCGCCTGCTCGGCTGCAAGGACGGGGCGTGTGCTCCCGAGGCAATCCGCGCCGCCAGCCCGATCACGTACGTCGATGCGAAGGATCCGCCGTTTCTCCTGCTTCACGGTGTTGACGACAAGGTCGTGCCCGTCGCGCAGTCGCACCAACTCGAGGCCGCGCTGAAGTCTGCCGGCGTGCCGGTCAGCGCAACCTACTACTCGGCCACCGACCACAGCTTCATGGGCCAGACGCCCGACGACACCCGCAAAACTTCGCTCAAGGCGATGAACGCCACCTTCGATTTCTTCCACGACAAGCTGGGAGTGGCGCGCAAGTGATCCGCAAGCTGATCGCGGCGCTGCTCCTCGCCGCAGCACCTCCGGCTCTGGCCGAACCAATCGCCGTCGACGGGGGGCAGATCGAAGGCGTCACCCTTGCCTCCGGCGTCGAGGCCTGGCTTGGCGTGCCCTTTGCCGCGCCCCCCTTGCGTGACCTGCGCTGGAAGGCGCCGCAGCCGGTGCAGCCGTGGCAAGGCGTTCTCCACGCTGATCGCTTCGCCCCGGAATGCCTGCAACCCTTGCGCGGCGCATTGCAAAACCACTACTTCGGCAACGAAGCGACCAGCGAGGATTGCCTCTACCTCAATATCTGGGCGCCTAAGAACGCGGCCAAGGCTCCGGTCGTGGTGTGGATTTACGGCGGCGGATTCAATATCGGCTCGGCTTCGATGGCCAACTACTCCGGCGAGCCACTGGCGCGCGATGGAGTGGTCCGGGTCAACCTGGCCTACCGCGTCGGTGCGCTGGGTTTCCTGGCCCATCCAGGCCTTACCGCCGAAGCCGGGGCTTCGGGCAACTATGGCTTAATGGACCAGATCGCGGCGCTGCAATGGGTTCAGCGCAACATCGCCAGGTTCGGCGGCGATCCTGCCAATGTCACGATTGTCGGCCAATCGGCCGGGGCGATGTCAGTCTCGTTGCTGCAGGCGTCGCCGCTGGCCAAGGGCCTCTTCGCGAAGGCCGTGGCGATGAGCGGCAGCGCCTTTGGCGGGATGCTCGGCCCGGTGTCGCTGGCCAAGGCCGAAGAACAAGGCCTTGCCCTGCAGCAGGAATTGGGAGCGGCCTCGCTCGCCGAAATGCGCGCCCTGCCCGGTGACCGCTTTGTCGCCGCGACGACACGGCGCGATCCCGTCGTCCGCGATGGCAAGGTCGTCACCGGCTCCAACGAAGAGGTTTTCGCCGCACGTCAGCAGTCCGACATCCCTGTACTGATCGGCTACACCCGCGACGAGAGCTTTCGTCCCTTCGCACCTGCGGAGAACAGCCTTGGCCTCGCTACGGCTGTGCGCGAACGCTATCCTGCGAGCGCCGATGCAATCCTGAAGGCATATGCTGCAAGCGGTCCGCGCGCCGCCACCGACATCGCGCGCGATGGCACGGTCGGCCTGCAGATGGGCGACTGGGCGCTGGCACAGCGCAAGTCCGGCACCGCGCCTGCCTACGCTTACCTGTTCACGCGCCGGCAGCCTTATGCGCCGGGAATCGTCTTCAGCGATCACGATCCGGCCACGGCCGGTGCTTACCACACCGGCGACGTGCCCTATTGGCTGCGCACGCGCGATGCCCTGAACCTGTTCCGCGCCACCCGCATCTGGGAACCGGCCGACCAGTCTCTCGAGAACGAAATGGCCGGCGCGCTGCTGTCCTTCGCCCGCACCGGCGTGCCACTTAGCGCCACGATCGGCGCCTGGCCTGCCTTCAACCCGGACCGCCCGCAACTGGTCTGGCTGGGGGAAAAATCGTCGGTGGTGACCTGGCCGCATCTAGCGGACTTCACCTTGCTGCGGGGCGGCAAGACGCCAACCCGCCCGGCAACCTCTCGGCCAAGGGACTGATGCGCCCATTCTTCCGGTTGTTCTGCGCGGCAATCGCGGCACTGCTCGCCTCCGCCCCGGCGCGGGCGCAGCCTGCTGACTGCAGCGCGGATGCAGAACTCACCTATGTGTGCGGCCTGCAGAAGCCGGAGGATTTGCTGGCCCTGCCCGGCACCTCATGGCTGGTCGTGAGCGGATTTGCCAAAGGCGGCGGCCTGAAGCTTGTCGACGCCCGGGCACGATCCTACCGGCAATGGTACACCGGCGACGAAAGCCAGCTTGCCCACGACGCGGAAGCCTTCCCCGATTGCCCGGGCCCGCCGGACCCCGCCTTGTTCAACACCCGCGGTCTGTCATTGCGCCCCTTGGCGGTCGGCCATTTCCGCCTGCTTGTGGTCAACCACGGCGGGCGGGAATCGATCGAGGCATTCGATGTTTTGATCGAGCAGGGCAAGGAGCCCAACCTGCAATGGCGCGGTTGTGCGGCCATGCCTGAAGGACAGGTCGGCAACAGCGTGGCGCAGTTCGCGGATGGGACAATGCTGGTCACTGTCCTTACGCGGCCCGGCACCTCCATTGGCGATTTCATGCTCGGTCGCAGGACTGGCGCCGTCTGGCAGCGTAGTCCCGGCGAACGGAATTTCCGGCTCCTGCCCGGCACGGACCTTCCCGGCAACAACGGCATAGAGATCGATCCCGACCAGCGCCGCTTCTATGTCGTGTCCTTCGGATGGCACGCCGTGGTCGTCTTTGACCGCAAAGACACCCGCCGCCCCCTCGCCCGCATCACTGCGCCCGATTTCATGCCCGATAACATTCACTGGACCGGCGGACGCCTCCTGCTTGCCGGAATGCGGCTAGACGAACCGGCCTGCGGCGGCTTGCGCAAGGTCGTGAACGGAGAGGCAGACCCTATGCTCTGCAAGCGAGGCTGGGTCGTCGGCGAGGTCGACGCAAGCGCCGGACGCATTGCCACTTTCGCCTATGGCACTCCGCGCCAGTACTTCAACGGCCTGTCGGCAGCCGCCTTGGTGGGACAAGAACTCTGGCTCGGTTCCTTCCAGAGCGAACGGTTGGGATTCACAGAAAGGTCCCAGGGCCCGAGATAGATGTGAGCTGTTTTTACGACAGCCAGCCTGACCGCTTCACATCTTGCAATGGCCCATTTGCAGCTTGCCGACGATTTTCCTTGGGAAAGCACCTTCAAAAAGGTGGTGCCGCTTACGTGACTCGAACACGTGACCCCATCATTACGAATGATGTGCTCTACCAACTGAGCTAAAGCGGCGTGCCTCTTGGGCAGGGGCGCCGTTTAGCCAGCACCTGGGTGCTAGGCAACCCTTTTTCGCCGGTGCCGGATCGATTCAAGTTGCCCGGTCGGCGCTCCATTCGCTGACAGCCGAAACCATGGCGTTGGCGATGTGCGCAACATCCTCCTCGCTAGCGATGAGTGGGGGCGTGGTGTACAGGATATCGCGGAACGGACGAAGCCAGACACCGCTTGAAATGCAGCTTGCGGACAGGCGATCGGCGGGCGCAGGACCATCCAGCTGGATCACGCCGATGGCACCGCGCACACGCACGTCCCTTACCCCAGGCAAAGCGCGGGCAGGTTCGAGCAACGTCTGGAGTTGCCGACCGATCGCGCTGGCTTGAGCCAGACGCGGCTCCTGTTCGAAAAGATCAAGCGAAGCATTGGCGGCAGCGCAACCCAGGGCATTGCCCATGTAGGTCGGCCCATGCATCAGCGCATGCATCGGATCGTCGGACAGGAAACCTTCGTGAATGCGCCGACTTGCGATCGTGGCGGCAAGCGGCAGGGTCCCGCCGGTCAAGGCCTTCGACAATGTGACAATGTCAGGCTGCACGCCGGCGATCTCACAGGCGAACATCGCATCGCCAAGTCGCCCGAGCCCCACGAAGATCTCATCGAAAATCAGCAGGAGTTCGTGCGCATCGGCAAGGCGACGCAGCGCCTGCAATGTAAACGGATCGTGAAACACCATGCCGCCCGCGCCCTGCACCAAGGGCTCGACAACAATGCCGGCAAGATCATGGCCATGACGATCTAGCAGTTCGCCAAGCGCAGCCTCTTCCGCAGGATTTGTTGGGAGGTTGACCACGATCTGATCGAGCAATGCCCCCTTGAACAGGCTGTGCATGCCTTCATCCGGATCGCAAACGCTCATCGTTGCAAAAGTGTCGCCGTGATAGCCGCCTTTGAAGCAGAGGAACTTCACTCGGCGCCGTCCGCGATTGAGCCAATATTGCGAAGCCATCTTCATTGCGACTTCGACTGCGACCGAGCCGGAATCGCTGAAGAACACGTGGTCCAGATCGCCGGGCAGCAATGCAGCGAGCCGCCGCGCGAGAGTATAGGCCTGCTCGTGGGCCAGACCGCCGAGCATGACATGGGGCAGCGTTTCTAGCTGGCGGCGCACCGCTTCTTCGATGTGGGGATGGCGGTAGCCATGGACGCAGGCCCACCAGCTGGAAATGCCGTCTATCAGTTCCCTTCCGTCGGACAGACGAAGTCGAGTACCGGCCGCCGAAGCCACCGGAAGCGGCGCTCTGGCAGTTTGCATCTGGGTGTACGGGAGCCACACATGCTTCCGACCCGTGTCGAACCAGTCTGGGGCGGTCATGTGACTGTCCTTGTCCTCTTGAGTCTGTGCTGAGGGGCCGCTCGGAAGGGCCAGCGTCCGATCGCCTCCCATGGCCCGCCCAGATAACGGTGCAGCGCCAGTCCGGCAAAGGCAAAGCGGGACGGCTCGAAATTGCTTGTCAGCAGCTTTTGCAATGCGCGCGCTTCGCCTTGCGAGACCTTGTTCTGGACAGTCACATGGAGACGGGGGCGATGGCTGTCCTGCAACGTCAGCATTCCATGAAAGTGCTCGGCAATCGCATCGCGCAAGGCGCTCATGGCAGGGCTTTCGATCAGGAACGCGGTGCCTGTGCCAAGATCCATGACCTGCCGCACCTGCGCATTGATTGGCGGCGTGGCGCTTGCCATCCGGGACAGCAGATCGCGCGCCTCCGCCTCAACCTGCGGGGGCAGGGAATGGAACAACGTGACGTGCGCTGCGATCCAGTTGCGCTCTGCGGGAAAGTGGGCGCGGCGCAGACGGTCGAACCGGGCCTGCAAGTCTGGCGGCAGGGTAGCTGTCACCACCAGCGGAGCTGTTCGGGAAGAAGGCGAGACCACGTCGTCTGCCTGAGCAACATTCACAGTTATTTCAAGTGGATTGGAGAAGTGGGAACATTCGGCAAAGTCGAAACGGCGGCATGCGTCCGCTGCCCGGCACAGCCGGAATGTTCCCTGGATACTGGAGAAGCAAGCTCCTCCCGTGCCTCCGGTGTGTACACCTAAGCGATGTCACTTAAGAATGGAAGAACCCATGACTAACGCAAATCCTGCCGGAATGGCGCGGTATCACAGGTCGCCGCGTGCCTTCCGCAGGGCGAACCATTTGGCAACATTGGCATTATGCTGTTGCAAGGTGTCCGCAAAGACGTGACCGCCGGTCCCATCGGCAACCATGAATAAAGCATCCGTTTCGGCAGGATCCAGCACCGCAGCGATCGAATCGCGTCCAGGATTGGTGATCGGTCCCTTTGGCAGGCCTACCATCGTGTAGGTGTTGTACCCGTTCACCGCCTGGATTTCGGATTGGCGAATACGCCGGCCGAGCGGCTTGCCCTTCGTGATCGGGTAGATGATCGTCGGATCGGCCTGCAGCAACATGCCCTTGCGCAAACGGTTGGAGTAGAGCCCGGCAACCATGCGACGCTCTTCAGGCTTGCCGGTTTCCTTCTCGACGATCGAGGCGAGGATCAGGGCTTCCTGCGGCGTCTTGGCGACAGTCCGTGCAGTGCGCTTGGCCCAAAGCTCGGCCAGCGTCTTGTCCATTGCTGCTTGCATCCGCTTGAGCACTGCGGCGCGTGGTTCGCCCTTTTGCCAATCGTAGCTGTCCGGCAGGACCGAGCCTTCCTCGGGAGCGGAAATCTCGCCGGTCAGGTCCTTGTTGGCTGACAGGCGCTCTGTCACGAGGATCGACGGCATGCCTTCTGGAATGGTGATCAGGCGGCGGATGACCTTGTCACCCTTGAGGATTTCGAGAACCGTCGCTTCGCTGGCCCGCTTGGGTATCAGAAAAGAACCCGCCTTGATCTCAGTGCCGCCGCCGAGCAGCTTTGCCCGCAGCTTGAACAGCGTGGCCGAACCGATCGCGCCTTGTGCCTGCAGATCATCGGCCAGCAGGCTCAGTCCCTCGCCTTCGCCGACATCGAATTCGAGCTGCTTCTCGAGCGGGCCGGACGCGTACCAGCCGCCGACCAGCCACGCCGCAGCGGCCAGAAGGACGAAGGCTGCCGCAAACAGCGGCAGCCTTGATCGACGACGGCGGGCCATCGCTTGCGTCCTTAGTCTTCGATCGCCTTGACGATCACGCTGGCATTGGTGCCGCCAAAGCCGAACGAGTTGTTCAACGCCGCGCGGACCTTGCGCTGGCGGGCCTTGAGCGGCACGAGGTCAACGCCCTCGGTGCCTTCGTCAGGATTGTGCAGGTTGAGCGTAGGCGGAACGATCTGGTCGCGAATCGCAAGGATGCAGAAGATCGTCTCGACCGCGCCGGCGCCACCGAGCAGGTGGCCGATGGCCGACTTGGTGCTGCTCATCGAAGCACCCGCGAGGTCGTCACCCAGCACACGCTTGACTGCGGCGAGTTCGATGGTGTCGGCCATTGTCGAGGTGCCGTGGGCGTTGACGTAGTCGATGTCGCCCGGCTCCATGCCCGCCTTGCGCATAGCCATGCGCATGGCGAGTTCGGCGCCCTTCCCTTCCGGGTGCGGCGCAGTGACGTGATAGGCATCGCCCGACAGACCGTAACCGACGACTTCGGCGTAGATCTTTGCACCGCGCGCCTTGGCGTGCTCATATTCTTCAAGCACGACAACGCCAGCACCCTCGCCCATCACGAAGCCATCGCGGTCCTTGTCATAAGGACGGCTCGCCTCTTCCGGACGGTCATTGTAGCTGCAGTTGAGGGCGCGAGCCTGCGCAAAACCTGCCACGCCCAGCGGGTTGATGGTGCTTTCCGCGCCGCCTGCCAGCATCACGTCGGCATCGCCGTCCTTGATCATGCGCGCGGCATCGCCGATCGAGTGGGCGCCAGTCGAGCAAGCCGTGACAACAGCATGGTTCGGCCCCATCAGGCCATACTTGATCGAGACCTGGCCGGAGATCAGGTTGATCAGGCGGCCGTGGACGAAGTGCGGAGAAACACGGCCCGGCCCCTTCTCGTGCAGGACAATCGATTCGCTCTCGATGCCGGGAAGACCGCCGATGCCAGAGCCGATCGAGCAACCGGTGCGCATCTTGAGATCGTCGTCCATGTCGGCGAGACCGGCGTCTTCCAGCGCCTGACCGGCCGCATCGATGCCGAAGACGATGAAGGGATCGACCTGGCGCTGGATCTTGTGATCGACGCGCTTGCCGGCATCGAAGCCGTACTCGTGGTCAGCCGGCTTCACTTCGCAGGCGATCTTGCACTTCTGGTCGCTGGTGTCGAACTTGGTGATGAGCCCTGCCCCGCTCTTGCCGGCAAGCAGGTTCTTCCACACGGTTTCCACGTCCGCGCCCAGTGGGGTGACGAGGCCAAGTCCGGTTACGACGACACGACGCATTGAATTCTCCGGAAAATAAGCAAACAGGCCCAGCCCCTGAATTAGGGCTGAGCCTGCCGAAGTCCTCCCCTGCCCGACATCGAGTGCCTTGGCAGCCCTTCGACACGCTCAGGGCAATAGGGGGATGTGGGCGATCAGCCCTTGTTTTCGTCGATGTACTTGATCGCGTCCGAAACGGTCGAGATCTTCTCGGCCGCATCGTCGGGGATCTCGACGCCGAATTCTTCTTCGAACGCCATCACCAGCTCAACAATGTCGAGCGAGTCAGCGCCCAGATCGTCGATGAAGCTGGCTTCTTCGGTGACCTTGTCAGCCTCGACGCCGAGGTGCTCGACAACGATCTTCTTAACGCGGTCGGCGGTATCGCTCATGAAATGCCCCTTCGAAGGAAAGCGGTTGGTTATCTGTTTCGGTCTTCGCCCTAATCAACGCAAAGGGCGCTGGCAAGAGGCGCGCTGTGGATCACCTCAGCGCACGCCCTGTCCGTCTCAGCCTTTTGTCTGCTCGACGACGCGGATGTTGAGCTCGCGCAGCTGCTTGAGTGCGGCCGGAGAGGGCGCGCCCATCAGCAGATCCTCGGCACGCTGGTTCATCGGGAACAGCGTGATTTCGCGCAGGTTCTGCGCTCCGCAGATCAGCATGACAATGCGATCGACGCCTGCGGCCATCCCACCGTGCGGCGGCGCGCCATACTGGAAGGCGCGGTAGAGGCCGCCAAAACGCTCCTCGACGTCCGCCTTCGAAAGCCCAACGATCTCGAATGCCTTGACCATCGTTTCGGGCGACTGGTTGCGGATCGAGCCTGAGGCGATCTCGAAGCCGTTGCAAACGAGGTCGTACTGGAAGGCGTTGATCGTCAGTGGATCCTGCGTGTTCAGCGCCTCGATTCCGCCCTGTGGCATCGAGAACGGGTTGTGGCTGAACTCGACCTTCTTGTTTTCCTCGTCCCACTCATAGAACGGGAAGTCCACGATCCAGCACAGCTCGAAGCGGTCCTTGTCGATCAGGCCAAGCTGGTCGGCGACGCGGGTGCGGGCAGCGCCTGCAAGCTTGGCGGCCTGGCTCTCCTTGCCAGCGGCGAAGAAGCAGCCGTCATCCGGGCCGAGACCGAGCCTATCGAACAGCGCGGCCATCTTGTCGGCCCCGTGGTTCTTGGCAATCGGGCCGCCGAATTCGCCGCCCTTGCGAGTGACGTAGCCAAGCCCTGCATGGCCTTCGCTGCGCGCCCAGTCATTCATGTCGTCGAAGAACTTGCGGCTCTTGTCCGCGGTGCCCGGCGCCGGGATCAGGCGCACGACGCCGCCGGTGCCGACGATCTTCTCGAACAGACCGAAGCCCGACTGGGTGAACTCCTCCGAGACATCCGAGATGATGACCGGGTTACGCAGGTCGGGCTTGTCCGAGCCATACTTGAGCATGGCTTCGGCATAGGGGATGCGCGGGAAGCTGCCAGTCGGGGTAACCTTGCGGCCTTCGGCGAAGGCTTCAAATACGCCGCCGATGACCGGCTCCATCGTCTCCCAGACTTCTTCCTGGGTGACGAAGCTCATCTCGAGGTCGAGCTGGTAAAATTCGCCGGGCAGACGGTCTGCACGCGGGTCCTCGTCGCGGAAGCAGGGCGCGATCTGGAAGTAGCGATCAAACCCCGCTACCATCAGCAGCTGCTTGTACTGCTGCGGCGCCTGCGGCAACGCGTAGAACTTGCCGGGGTGGATGCGGCTCGGCACGAGGAAGTCGCGCGCGCCTTCGGGCGAGGACGCGGTGAGGATCGGCGTCGAATATTCGGTGAACCCTGCGCCTTCCATCCGGCGACGCATGTCAGAAATGACCTTGGTGCGGGTTACGATGTTGGCGTGCAGCGTCTCGCGGCGCAGGTCGAGGAAGCGATAGCGCAGGCGGATATCTTCCGGATATTCCTGCTCACCTGCCACCGGCATCGGCAGTTCCTCGGCAGCCGACAGCACGGTTGCGCCGCGCGCGAAAACTTCGATCTCGCCGGTCGGGAGGTTGGCATTGATGGTGCCTTCCGAGCGCGCCTTGACTTCGCCGTCGATCGTTACGACCGATTCCACACGCAGCGCTTCCAAGATCGGCAGCGCCGGGCTGTCGGCGTCCGCGACGATCTGGGTCATACCGTAATGATCGCGCAGGTCGACGAACAACACGCCACCGTGATCGCGCTTGCGGTGTACCCAGCCCGAAAGGCGGACGGTCTGCCCGACATCACCGCGCTTAAGGGCGCCGCAGGTATGGGAACGGTAAAGGTGCATCGAAACTCTTTCCAATCGGTCTGCAATCGGGCAGGGGGAATGGGCGGCTAACAGGCGATGGCCGCGCTTTTGTCAAGCCACGCCCCTACCAACGCCGACTAGGCCGACGAAGGAGGGCGGGCCAGCCGAAGCCCCCGGCAGGGAGCACCACCTGGTCGCCCTTATCGGCGCGCCATACAGAAAAGACCGATGAAGATACATCCCCTGATCACGACGACCGACGCTCTGGCCGACTTGTGCGAGCGTCTGGCAAAGGCCGATTTCATCACGGTCGACACCGAGTTCATGCGCGAGAACACCTATTGGCCGGAACTGTGCCTGGTGCAGATCGCCGATGACAAGGAAGCGGCGGCGATCGATCCGCTGGCCCCAGGCATCGACCTGTCCCCCCTGCTCGACCTGATGTGCGAGAACGAGGACGTGCTCAAGGTCTTCCACGCTGGCGGGCAGGACGTGGAGATCATCTACAACCTCACCGGCAAGACCCCTCACCCGATCTTCGATACCCAGATCGCGATGATGGCGGTCAGCCAGTCCGAACAGATCGGCTACTCCAACCTCGTCGAATCGTGGCTCGGCTTCTCTATCGACAAGGGCGCGCGCTTTACCGATTGGTCGCGTCGCCCGCTGACCGAACGCCAGATCGAATACGCCATCGGCGACGTTACCCACCTGTCGAAGATCTTCCCCAAGCTGCTCAAGCGTCTGATCAAGACGGGCCGTGGCGAATGGCTCGACATCGAGATGGAGAAGCTCGCCGATCCGGAAAATTACCGGACCGACATGGACACCGTCTGGCAGAAGATCCGCGCGCCCAGCCGCAATCCCGGCGTGCTCGGCCGCCTCAAGGCGCTTGCTGCCTGGCGCGAGCGTGAGGCGATGGACAAGAACATCCCGCGTGGGCGGATCATGCGCGATGAAACGCTGGCCGATATCGCCAGCCACCCGCCCAAGGAGCAGCAGGACCTTGCCAAGGTGCGCGGGCTGTCGACGGGATGGAAGGATAACGACATCGGCCGCCGCCTGATGCAGACGCTGGCTGACGCCAGGCCGCTGACCGATGCCGAGATGCCGCCCAAGGCACCGCGCGGTGCGCCGCTCGGCAAGGAAGGCGCGCTGGTCGCCGATCTGCTCAAGCTCCTGCTCAAGATCCGCAGCCGCGAGATCGACATCGCGGCGCGCCTTCTCGCGCGGACGGACGATCTCGAACTGCTGGCAGCCGGTCAGCGCAAGAACCTCCCGATCCTCGAAGGCTGGCGCTTCGAACAGTTCGGCCGCGACGCGCTTGAACTTGTAGAAGGCAAGCTGGCATTCGCCGTGGTCAACGGCCGGCTCAAGATGGCGCATATCGACGACATCGGCGGCACATCGGAGCAGCCCGAAGTCGTCGTCCACGTGGATGAATAGGTCAAGATGAGCACATACCTGCCCACGCTCAAGCAGTTGCAATACCTAGTGGCCCTGCACGAGCATGGGCATTTCGGGCGTGCGGCGGATTCGTGCTTCGTATCGCAATCGACGCTGTCAGCCGGCCTGCGCGAACTGGAATCGCTGCTGGGCGTCGTGCTGGTCGAACGCACCCGCCGCGTCGTGCGCTTCACGCCGCTGGGCAATCAGGTGGTCGCCAAGGCACATCGACTGCTGCGCGAAGCCGAGGAGCTTTCCGAACTGGTGCAGAGCCACGGCGCCCCGCTGGCGGGTGAATTGCGCATGAGCGTAATCCCGACGATCGCGCCGTTCCTGCTGCCGCGCATCCTGCCGCGCCTGCGCAAGGAGCGCCCTCAGCTCAAGCTGTTCCTGCGCGAGGAGCCGAGTGCCGCAGCGATCGAATCGCTCCACCATGGCCGGGCCGACTGCGTGCTGCTTGCCCTCCCCTATGCCACCGGCGAAGTGGAAAGCGAGTTCCTGTTCAAGGACGAGCTGCTTGTCGCCTTCCCGAAGGACGATCCGCGCGATCCTCCGGCAACTATCACCGCAGACCTGATCGACGAAAACCGCCTGCTCCTGCTCGAAGACGGCCACTGCCTGAAAGAGCATGCCCTGGCCGCCTGCAACCGCCCCGAAATGCGCGCCAGCGCCACGATGATCGGCACATCGCTGCACACGCTGGTGCAGATGGTCGACAACGGCCTCGGCCTCACCATGCTGCCACAGATGGCAATCGACGCTGGCATCCTGCACGATACCCAGATCGTCGCTCGCCCGCTGAAGGCTGACCACGCCTGGCGCGATATCGCCCTCGTCTGGCGCCGCAACAGCCCGCGCGCGGAGGAGTTCAGGATGCTGGCGCAGGAACTCCGGACCGATTGATCTCCTAGACCCCCGCCAGCACGACCCCCGCCAGCACGAGCCCCGCCAGCGCACAGACGCCTAGCGTAGTGATGATGCCCATGCGCAGACGGAAGATCATCACCGCGCTTGCAACCGTGATCACCAGCGCTTTCCAGTCAAGGGAGGCGATGTCAGGCAAGTCCAGCGTGATAGGCCCTGCGCTGATCGGCGCAATGCGTGCAAACAGCACGTGCAGGACGAACCACAGCGTGAGGTTCGCAATCACGCCCACCACCGCCGCAGTGATCGCCGCCAGCCCGCCCTTCAGACGCGGCGCGTTCTCCAGCCGATCCAGCCATGGGCTGAAAGCGAAAATCCACATGAAGCAGGGCACGAATGTGACCCACGTAGTCAGCACGGCCCCCAGAAATCCGGCAAGGTAGGGGCCGAATGGCTCCGGCGAGCGGAACGCGGCAAGGTAGCCCACGAACTGAGTGACCATGATGAGGGGCCCGGGCGTTGTCTCGGCAAGGCCCAGCCCATCGGCCATTTCGCCGGGCCGCAGCCAGCCAAACCCGTCGACCGCCTGCTGCGCCATATAGGAAAGCACGGCATAGGCCCCGCCGAAGGTAACGACTGCCAGTTGGGAGAAGAACACGCCGATCTTCCACAGCACGTGGTCGGCACCCAAAGTTGTCAGCACCAGAGCCAAGGGCAGTGCCCAGATCATCCCGCCCACGGCAATAGTGCGCATCGTTGCGCCCCAAGGGCGCGGACCGCTGGGCTCGACCGGCGCGCTGGCCTTGACCCCGAGCAGATCCGGCCGGCGCTTTGCAAGCACCATCCCGAACACCCCTGCTCCCAGAACGACCATAGGGAACGGCACGGCGAATGCTGCCAACCCAATGAAGGCCGCCATCGCAATGATCTTCTTGGTCGGCGTGCCAAGCGCGCGCCCGGCAATGCGCAAAAGCGCCTGCACGACAATCGCCAGGACGGCGGCCTTGATGCCGAGAAACAGGGCGGAGAACCAGCCCAGACCCGCAGCGGCCGCATAGAGCATCGACAGCGCGAGAATCACTACGGCCCCCGGCAGGACGAAGAGCAGTCCCATGGCCAGCCCGCCGCGAGTGCCGTGCAGTTTCCAGCCGATCCACGTGGCCAGCTGCTGCGCTTCCGGGCCAGGCAGAAGATGGCAGAAATTCAGCGCGTGGAGGAACTGGTCCTCGCTCACCCAGCGGCGTTCGTCCACCAGTTCGTGATGCATCAGGGCGATCTGCCCGGCCGGACCACCGAAACTGAGGCAGCCGATCCGCGCGCCCACGCGCACCAGCTCGGAGAAATCGGGTGTATTCAACAGATCTGCACGTTCACTCATGAGCGGCCCATTCACCTGCGGCCCGCAAAGCGGGCCGTACAGGCAACGCTTGGGCTTCTGCCATGGCAGAACGCCTGACCGGGAGGTTGCATCGCCCCGGACATCCAGTAGCGCTTAGTTAACTGTCATCATCCGGAACCGCAAGCGGCTCAATCCATGTGCTTGAGACCGACGCGCAGGTAGTCCCACCCCGTGACTACGGTCAGCACTGCAGCGCCCCACAGCGTGGTGAGGCCGACGGTATGCGGCACGTTCACCGTCAGGCTTCCTGCCGTCATGAGCCATTCGGGCAGGGCCTGCCCGAGGATCAGCGCGCCAAGCGAGACCATCTGGAACGTCGTCTTCCATTTGGCGAGGCGGCTGACCGGCACCGAGACCCGCAGCCCCCCGAGAAACTCGCGCAAACCGGACACCGCAATCTCGCGCAGCAGGATCACCAGTCCGGCGATCACGTGCATGTCGCCAACGTAGGGCCCGCGCAGCACGCCTTGCGCAGTCAGCACAAGGATCACCGCCGCCACCATGATCTTGTCGGCAATCGGATCGAGGAATACGCCAAGCTTGCTTACGGCCCCTTGGGCGCGGGCAAGATAGCCGTCGAAATAGTCGGTGATCCCCATCAGGCAATAGACGCCGAATGCAAGACCATAGCCAAGGCGCCACTCGGGCCACCACAGCAAGGCCGCCAGCAAAGGCACGGTCACGATCCGGGACAGGGTGAGCAGGTTGGGCAACGTCAGCATCGACGACAGGCATAGCCTGCATTCGCGCCAAACGGAATCGCAACATTCACCGCTTAGGGCAGCCACCGCAAAACCTCTTGCCCGCAATCCTCACCGGGCTAAGGGTGCGCTCAAGAAGAGATGTCGGCAAAGGGTTCATGACAACATCGACGCATCTGGTGCGCACGCGCCGCTTCCTGCCGCTGTTCGTCACCCAGTTGCTGGGGGCCTTCAACGACAATCTCTACAAGAACGCGATGGTCCTGTACGTCGTGTACAGCGTCTACAACTCGGAAGCCGCCGAAGCGCGCTTCTCGGCCATTGCTTCGGGCCTGTTCATCCTGCCGTTCTTTTTGCTGTCAGCACTCGCGGGTCAACTTGCCGACATGCGCGACAAGGCGAAGATCATCCGCATCGTCAAGGCCTGCGAAATCGCCATCATGCTTGTTGGCGGAACCGGTCTGGTACTCGCGTGGATGGGTGTCGAAGTCGAACAGATCGCCATTCCCCTGATGCTTGCAGCCCTGCTGGCGATGGGCGTGCACTCCACCTTCTTCGGCCCGATCAAGTACGCCATCCTGCCGCAGCATCTGCACGACGGCGAAGTGCTGGCGGGCACCGGACTGGTCGAAGCCGGCACCTATATCGCGATCCTTGCCGGCACGATTCTGGCGGGCTGGATCCCCGTCGAAGTGGCGGCAGGCGGCGTGGTCGTCACTGCATTGATCGGTTACTTCTCCGGTCGGCAGGTTCCCCCTGCCCCGCCGATGATCGAGGCGCAGAAGATCGATTTCAATGTGTTCACGTCGTCATGGCGGCTGATTGCCAACACAACGCGGCACCGGCAGGTGTTCATGGCGATCGTGGCGATCAGCTTCTTCTGGACCGTCGGCACGGTATTGTTCATCCAGTTTCCGCCGCTTGCCAAGAACGTGCTTTCCGCCAGCAAGGAAGTCGCCAGCCTGTTCCTGGTGATGTTCTCGATCGGCATTGCCATCGGCTCGATGTCGATCAACGCGCTGCTCAAGGGCACCGTCTCGGCGCGTTATTCGCCCGCGTCGGTGATCGTGATGGGCCTGTTCATCGCCGCCTTCCATCAGGTTTGCGATTACTGGCCCGCGCATCCCGGCATGCCGCTGATGGACGTGTCCACCTTCATCGCCCAACCCCTCGCCATCCCTCTGCTGCTATGCCTGCTCGGCATCGCCGTGGCCGGCGGGATGTTCGTCGTGCCGCTCTACGCTTTCCTGACGACCGTGGTCGACAAGTCGGAAACAGCCCGCACGATCGCTGCCAACAACATCGTTAATTCCGGGGCCATGGTGGCAGGCTCGCTGCTCGCGGTGGGCCTCAGCGCAGCAGGGGTTGCCATTGTCGATCAGTTGCTGCTTGGCGCCGCGATGTGTGTCGTCTCGGCTTGGCTGGGCTACCTGCTCTACCGCGCGGAACGAGCCGCCAAGGCAGCCTGATCAGGCGATAAACACCATGACTGCCAGGAAGCAGGCACAGTAGGCGATCAGGAAGTCGCGCAAGTCCTGCATGGATATGTGCCGCAGATTGACCGGCTCCGACCGTATATCTGTTTCGCGCAGCAGAGCCTCCGCCCGCTTCATCGCCGCCAGCACTTCCGGTTCATGGCGTGGCAGTTCGCGCAAGGCATGGCGGGGCAGTTGGGCGCGGAACGGGTGGCGTGCGGTGCCGTAGGCGGTGCTGGGCGACATGGTCATGACCGAACCTTAACGCTTTATTCACCTTTCGGTATCCCGCCATATCGCGCTTTTTGCAGGCGTGCCTGTTCGGGACAGTCTGGCGCAAGAAGAAAGTGGCCGCCCCATCAGGGACGGCCTCCGGTGATCGGCCTGCCGATCAAAACTGTTCTGGCAACAGATCAGATGTCGTCGCCAAGCGCACCCTTGACCTTGCCGGCCACCTGCTGCGCCTCACCCTTGCGCTCTTGCGCGACGCCTTCGCCATGAAGGCGGGCATTGTCGGTCGCCTTGCCCGCTGCCTGCTTGGTGTTACCAATGGCTTCGTTGGCGAGGCCCTTGGCCCGATCGGTCAGTTCACCCATCTTGGATCTCCTTGAATCTTCAGCGACGTTTCATCGCTTCCACGGAGATCAATACGCGCCGAATCCCCCTCGGTTCCGGCTCAAACCGCTCCTGCCATGCGCAGGATAAGGTTCCATTCGTCCGGCCGCACCGAGCCCACGGACAGTCGCGAAAGGCGGATCAGATCCATCTCCTGGAGTTCCGGCGTCGCCTTGATCTGCTTGAGGGTGACCGTTTGCGGCAGCTTCTCGACAGGCTTCACCTTGACCGCCGCCCACTTGCCTTCAGGGTCGGTCGGATCGGTCAGCCCGCCTTCGCTGATCACGATCACGCCAACCACTTCAACGCCAATGTTGGAATGATAGAAGAACGCCAGATCACCCGCCTGCATCGTGCGCAGGTTGCGCGCAGCCAGGTGATTGCGCACGCCGTCCCATGTCCCCTCGCCCTCGGCGATAAGGTCATCCCAGCCGTAGACGTCCGGTTCGGACTTCATCAGCCACAAGTTGCGGCCAGCGGTGTCGGCAATGTTGATTTTGGTCATGAAACCCCACGCGAATCCCGTTACAGGCGGTTTCCATAGCGACAATTTTCCGAACTGGAACACCATGCCCCTGCAAACCCTGCCGGTGATCTCGCTCAAGAGCGAGCCCGCAACGCTTTCCCGTGACCTCGGCGAATCCTTTCAGAGCTTCGGCTTTGCCATGGTTCGTGACCACGGTATCGATGCCGACCTGATCGCACGCGCCTGGGCGCTCACTGCCGAATTCTTTGCCCTGCCCGAAGATGAAAAGCGCAGCTACCACATCGATGGACTCGGCGGCGCACGCGGCTACACACCGTTCGGCACCGAGATCGCCAAGGGCGCCAAGCGCCACGACCTCAAGGAATTCTGGCACGTCGGTCGCGATCTGCCGGCGGACCATCCACTCGCTGCGATGTCGATGTTCCCAAACATCTGGCCAACCCGCCCCGCAGGCTTCCGCGAGACTTTCGAAGCGCTCTATGCCGAATTCGACCGCGTCGGCGCGCGCATTCTCTCGCGCATCGCGGTGTGGCTGGGGCTCGATGAGCACTGGTTCGATCCGGCGATCGAGGATGGCAACTCGGTCATGCGCCTGCTGCACTATCCGCCGCTGCCTGCCGATGCGGAGCCCGGTGCAATTCGCGCCGGCGCGCACGAGGATATCAACCTGATCACGCTGCTGCTGGGCGCCGAGGAAGCGGGTCTCGAACTGCTGACCAAGCAGGGCGAATGGATCGGCGTCTCGCCACCCGAAGGCGCGCTGGTCGTCAACATCGGCGACATGCTGCAGCGCCTGACCAACCACGTCCTACCCTCGACCACGCACCGCGTGCGCAACCCCGAAGGCGAGCGCGCCCGCCACAGTCGCTATTCCATGCCCTTCTTCCTGCACCTGCGCAGCGACTTCCCCTTCAAGACGCTGGACCAGTGCATCACGCCGCAGAACCCCGACCGCTACCCGGTCTCGATCACCGCTGATGACTACCTGCAGGAACGCCTGCGCGAGATCGGGCTGAAGAAGTGAAGGTGAGCGACGCCGCGCTTCATCCCTAAGCGCGGTGTCGCACTCTCATCCCGCAGGCCGCTCCACCGGGACGACGTTGTACTTCCGCACCTCGTCCTGGCTCAGGCAATAGCGCGTCGAAGGGTTCTCCTTGGTCGCCACTGCCTGCTGCTTGTACATCACCTCGGTCAGCAGCTTGCGGCTGATACCCATGCGGATCAGGAAATCGTTGTCCTCGCTGGCGAGAAGCGCACTCGCCTGCTCGATCTCTCCGATCAGCCGCGTCGTCTCCTCGGTGCCTTCGTCGACCGATATCTCGATCACGTCGCGGTCGCCGGTGTGCGTAAACATGTGGACCATGAACATGCCGCCGGGCTCCACAAAGCGGCGATCGCCCCCCATGAACACGAAATTGCAGGCAGAAAAACAGGTCCACCCCGCAGGAATGCGGGTGACCATGCCGGGGTAGGACCGAATCACCTTCCCCGCACGATTTCCGGCCGCAGCATCCCCCCCGCGCGATTTCAGCCAGACCTCCTCGATCCGCTCGTCCGCATCGATTGCCGCCTTCAGCCGTTCAGGCAGGCGCGAATCGATGATGCCATCGGCGATCAGCACCCGCTTGCCGCCCTTGTCGACGGGGGTCAGCGTCATCGCCCTGGCAACGCCCCAATCCGGCTTTTCAGGGCACGTAGGGTTCCGTGGGTCCATTGCGACCGGTTTTGCGGCCCCGGTGCCCAGCAGCAAGGCAAGAAACGGGAGAACCAGCCGCATCAGGCCGCCAGCGAGTAACGTGCCGAGCCCGGCGCGCGACACATGCGCTTGTTCGCGGTGGTCTCCTCACCGTTGACGATGATGACGTCGGTCACGGTGATGCACTGGCGTCCAACCGCTCCGTTCGAAGCTACCTCGTCATTACGCGCGGTGATTGTCGAAGTGCCCGAGACGTTCTCGCGCGTGTTCGACGTCCATGACGAGCTGCTGCCCACCTCCTCGCCACGTGTCGCTTCCACCGTTGCCTCGGCAGCCTGCTTCTGCTCCTCGGGATCGAGGCGGCAGGCGATCGCATTGGTGAGGGTGTCCGCAAACTCGGCGGAGGGAAAATAGCTGCCAATGCCAGCCGAACTGGCTGCACGGCCAATGCCCTGCCCGAGCAATCCCCCAAGGACAGACGACCCGGCACTCTTGCTCTTGCCCTTGGGGCAGCCGTCCGTGCTTTTCTGAGATGACGACGAACTGCGCGGGATGGACGGGATGCTGAAACCCCCGAACTGCGCCGAAGCCTGGCTTGCCACCAGGGCAATGGCGGCGAAAGTTGCCGTGATGCGGCAGGAGGTGGCGAAAGGCGTGGGGGCGCGACGCATGACAAGTCTTTCCAACAATGTAGCTTGTGCGGCCCTTTAGTTGATTGAACGCTAGCAAGGCTGTGATCTTCGTCAATCGCGGCGCGACGGGCTGATCACATCGCCGGCCTCGAAAGCCTGGTGCACCAACGCAAAAGGCCGCCCGAAGGCGGCCTTTCGAAGGAGGGATGGTGGAGCCTAGCGGGATCGAACCGCTGACCTCCTGCATGCCATGCAGGCGCTCTCCCAGCTGAGCTAAGGCCCCATTTCCCATCAGGTTCACCCTGGGAGGCGAACCGTTCCGGCGGTGTATCTCGCCGGGAGCCGCGCCTCTAAGGGAGGTTGTCTTGGCTGGCAAGACGAAAAAACCGTCCCGGGAAATTTTTTGGGGCCGGCCCGAAAACCGACCCCAAAAACATCAAACTTCGTCGTCGTCGCCGTCGTGGCCGGCAACGCCCAGATCATCGTCACCGCCGAGGTCAACGTCGTTGTCCGGCGAATCGCCGTCCTCGTCGATGTCGAGATCCTCGTCGGCCAGATCGACGTCAGGCGCGACGTCGGCCTTTTCCTTCTGGATCTCTTCGTACGGAATCGGCTGCTTCGACTTGAGCACCGGCTCGGCGGTCCAGGTGTACTTGCACTCGACGCAGGTGATCGGGTCAGCATTGCCCAGATCGTAGAAGCGGGTGCCGCACTTCGGACAGCTGTGCTTGGCGCCCCATTCCGGCTTGACCATGAAACTTCCTCAAGACTGGCCCGGCAGGACAGAACATCGCCGGGCGGAGAAACTGCACGCTTGATGGGTCCGCGCTCCCGCGGAATCAAGAGAGCGCGCGCCTTGCCATAGCGGCGCGCTGCTGTCAAAAGCCGCGCGCTTTATCGGCCCTCCCCGCTTCGAAAGTAGAGATTCCGTGTCCTCTCACGATCCGGCGCAGATGCGCCCCCGCCGCTTCACTGCCAACGGTCCCCTGAAGGGCCGCATCCGCGTGCCCGGCGACAAGTCGATCAGCCACCGCTCGATCATGCTCGGCGCGCTGGCCGTTGGCGAAACGCGCGTGACTGGCCTGCTCGAAGGCGAGGACGTCCTCTCCACCGCCGCAGCGATGCGCGCCATGGGCGCGACCATCGAGCGAGATGCCGATGGCATGTGGCACGTCCACGGCGTTGGCGTCGGCGGACTGCTGCAGCCGCGGGCAGCGCTCGACATGGGCAATTCCGGCACGTCGACGCGCCTGCTCATGGGCCTCGTCGCCAGCCATCCGATCACCGCGACTTTCGTGGGCGACGCATCGCTGTCCAAGCGCCCAATGGGCCGCGTGATCGATCCGCTCTCGACCATGGGCGCGGAATTCACGGCCAGCCCCGGCGGCCGCCTCCCGCTCACACTGCGCGGCATCTCGCCCGCCGTGCCGATCGAATACCGCCTCCCGGTCGCCTCGGCGCAGGTGAAGAGCGCCATCCTCCTTGCAGGGCTCAACACCCCCGGCGTGACCACCGTCATCGAACCAATCCCCACCCGCGACCATTCCGAGCGTATGCTGCGCGGTTTCGGCGCGGAGTTGACGGTCGACGTGGCAGATGACGGCACGCGCGTGATCAAGGTCCGCGGCGAGGCCGAGTTCAAGCCGCAGGACATCGTCGTCCCCGGCGATCCCTCCTCCGCCGCCTTCTTCGTCGTCGCCGCACTGCTGGTCGAAGGCTCTGACCTGATTGTCGAGAACGTCGGCCTCAACCCCACCCGCGCCGCGCTGTTCGACGTGCTGCGCCTGATGGGCGGCAGCATCGAGGAACTCGACCGCCGCGACGTTGGCGGCGAACCCGTGGCTGACCTGCGCGTGCGCCATTCGCTGCTCAACGGCATCGAGGTCGATCCCGCCGTGGTCCCGAGCATGGTCGACGAATTCCCGATCCTGTTCGTCGCCGCCGCGCTCGCCAAGGGCCGCACCGTCACCACCGGGCTCGAGGAACTGCGCGTCAAGGAGAGCGACCGCATCAGTGCCATGCGCGCCGCGCTGGAACTCGCCGGAGCCAAGGTCACCGAAACCGAGGAAGGGTTGATCATCGACGGCACCGGCGGCGATCCGCTCCCCGGCACGGCGGAAGGCGCCAGCGTCGTCACCCACCTCGATCACCGCATCGCCATGTCGATGGCCATTGCCGGCATCGCCAGCAAGCGCGGCGTCGAGGTTGACGACACCCGCCCCATCGCCACCAGCTTCCCGGTCTTCGAAAGCCTGCTCGAGGGCGCAACGCGTTGACCAGCCATGATCTGGCCAACATCATCGGCTTCTGCGGCACCGCCTGCATCATCTTCGCCTACGGCTACGCCACCCGGCAGGACCAGCCCAACCCCTTCGTCCAGCACGGCGTGAACCTGCTCGGCGCCGCGCTGCTGACGATCTCGCTGCTGTTCAACATGAACCCCGCCTCGTTCGTGCTGGAGTTCTTCTGGGCCGCAATTGCGATATGGGGGCTGGTGAAGGCCTTCCGCAACCGGAGTTCGAACCCGTGATCATCGCCGTCGACGGCCCGACCGCCTCGGGCAAGGGCACCATCGCCAAGGCGCTCGCCGCGCATTACGGCCTGCCTCACCTCGACACCGGCCTGCTCTATCGCGCCGTGGGCCGGCAGGTGTTCCTGAGCGGCGGCAACCCGGACGATCCCGCAGCAGCCCTCGCCGCCTGCGCCTTTCCGGAAAGCCTGCTGGCTGACCCCGAACTGCGCAGCGAAGAGACCGGTGGCTATGCCAGCCGCGTCTCTATCCACCCCGCCGTCCGCGCCGCGCTGCTCGAACGCCAGCAGGCCTTTGCGGGCCAACCCGGCGGCGCCGTCCTCGACGGCCGCGACATCGCCACCGTCATCGCCCCCCACGCCGACGCCAAGCTCTTCGTCACGGCCAGCGTAAGCGCACGCGCGATGCGCCGCTGGGTGGAAATGAAGCAGCTCGGCAAGGACGTCGAACGGGCCGAAATCGAAGCAGACCTTGCGACCCGCGACGAACGCGACCGCAACCGCGCCGAAGCTCCGCTACGCCAAGCCGAAGGCGCAGCGCTGCTCGATACCTCGAACCTGACCAAGGAAATGGCCGTGGCGACGGCGATTGCTCTGGTCGAAAAGCAGATCGCGGCGAAGGGCTAGGCCGCAGCCTTGCCTTCGCCGGTGGCGTCCACCACCGCAGTCTGGAAAACACAGGTTTCGCCGACACCTTTCAGCGCGATCATGTTCGGCGGGCCGAACGACGACCGATCGGTTGCCCGCAACCAGGTGCTTTCGGAAATGGCGATGCCATTGGCGGCGGCAGTGCCTTCGAGGCGCGCGGCAATGTTCACGGTGTCGCCCCAATAGTCATAGGCCATGCGGGTCGCCCCGATCACGCCGCCGACGACCGGTCCGGAATGGATGCCTGCTCTCAGCCCGACTTCGTCAACGCCGGCAACCCTGCGCAGCTCGTCGACGCCGCAAAGCACGGCACGGGCAAAGGCAATGGCCGCATCTGCACTGTTGCCACTCGGTACGTTGCCGCCTGCAATGGCGAGGTAGGCGTCTCCGACCGTCTTGACCTTCTCGACTCCATGCTCGCGCGCGCAGGCGTCGGCGTGGTTGAAGAAGCTGTTCAGCAGCTCCACCAGATGCCCCGGCGACACCCGCTTCGCCAGCTTCGAGAAGCCGACCATGTCGATGAAGATGACGCTCGCATCGGCATAGGAATCGGCCACCATCTGCCCGGTGCGGATGCGCTCGACTGCCGTCGGCGGCAGCATGTTGAGCACCAGCTCCTCGTTCCGCGCTCGTTCTGCATCCAGTGAATCCGCCAGCATGAATGCGGCCCTGCTCGTCCGGCCGACGGCAAGATTGATCGCGGCCATGACCAGCGCGCCGCTCAGATAGCTGAGGAGCGCATAGGCCAGTGCGGCGTCTGCCGCCTGTCCGGGAAGGACTTGCCCGAGCCAGCCGATCAGGTCGCAACCCAGCCACGCCAGGAACAATCGCGGACGGCCGGCCAGCGTTACCGCAGCAAATGCCGTGATGGCGAGGCGGTTGACCACGCCCACCGCATGAAGATCGTCGTGAATGTGCAGGAGGTGATCGAACAGCACGAAGTTGATCCGGGCCACGATCAACGAAATCGCCAGCAAGGCAGCGAAATCGACCATTGGGTGGCGGACATAGTCCCGCCAGAAGGTGGCGCCGATGTAGATGCCGGTCGTCATCAAGGCCACGCCCAGCCAGAATGCCAGACGGGCGTTTTCGACCGGGTCCAGATAGAGCGGATTGACCACCGAATAGGCGAGCATGACAGACATGAACAGTACCGCGTAGAGCCGCACGAACGGCGTGCGCAGCGTTCGCGCAGTCTCGTTGTAGCGGGCTTCCGTGGCCCGGTCGCCAAACGTGCTGAACACCCCCGGTTGCTCCATGGCGGTTCTCCTCGCAATGTTCTGTATCAGCCGATACTTAACAGGTTCTCCCCGCCCCGAGCCAAAGCCGCAAAGCGCCCCATTTTCCTTGCTTTTCCCGGCCCATGCGCCTAAGCGCCGCCCGTCCGTGAAGGCTTTCGCCCGATCGGATGCCTTCGGCAGCATTCGGCTCCGGGGGCGGTTCGGCCCTTTTTGGCCCACGGCCCGCATGGGGCGGTTCGTGGAGGAAAGACCGGCGGAAACAACCGCCTGGCCGGGATACTCGTTACAGGAAGCTTTGAATATGGCTACCAACCCGTCGCGCGACGATTTCGCCGCGCTGCTTGACGAATCGCTTGGCGGAGCCGCCAACGGTGGCTTTGAAGGCCGCGTCGTCAAGGGCACCATCACCGCCATCGAAAACGACAAGGCCGTCATCGACGTAGGTCTGAAGAGCGAGGGCCGCGTTGCCCTGCGCGAATTCGCCTCGCCCGGCCAGCCGCACGGCCTCAAGGTCGGTGACGAAGTCGAAGTCTATGTCGACCGCGTCGAGAACGCTGACGGCGAAGCAATGCTGTCGCGCGATCGCGCCCGCCGCGAAGCTGCGTGGGACAAGCTCGAAAACGAATTCGGCGAAGGCAAGCGCGTTGAAGGCGTGATCTTCGGCCGCGTGAAGGGCGGCTTCACCGTCGACCTCGACGGCGCCGTTGCCTTCCTCCCCGGCTCGCAGGTAGACATCCGCCCGGTCCGCGACGTGACCCCGCTGATGGACATGCCGCAGCCGTTCCAGATCCTCAAGATGGACCGCCGCCGCGGCAACATCGTCGTCTCGCGCCGTGCGGTGCTGGAAGAAACCCGCGCCGAACAGCGCTCGGGCCTGATCCAGAACCTCAAGGAAGGCCAGATCATCGACGGCGTCGTCAAGAACATCACCGATTACGGTGCGTTCGTGGACCTCGGCGGCATCGACGGCCTGCTCCATGTCACCGACATGAGCTACAAGCGCGTCAACCACCCGTCGGAAGTCATCGCCATCGGCGATACCGTCAAGGTGCAGATCATCCGCATCAACCAGGATACGCAGCGCATCAGCCTCGGCATGAAGCAGCTTGAAAGCGATCCGTGGGATGGCGTTGCCGCCAAGTACCCGGTTGGCGCCAAGCTCTCGGGCACCGTCACCAACATCACCGAATACGGTGCGTTCGTGGAACTCGAAGCCGGCATCGAAGGCCTCGTCCACGTTTCGGAAATGTCCTGGACCAAGAAGAACGTCCACCCCGGCAAGATCGTCTCGACCTCGCAGGAAGTCGACGTGCTGGTTCTGGAAGTCGACAGCGACAAGCGCCGCATCAGCCTCGGCCTCAAGCAGGCCCAGCAGAACCCATGGGAAGCCTTTGCAGAAAAGCACCCGGTCGGTTCGACCGTGGAAGGCGAAGTCAAGAACGCGACCGAATTCGGTCTGTTCATCGGCCTCGATGGCGACGTGGACGGCATGGTCCACATGTCGGACATCGCTTGGGGCATCTCGGGCGAAGACGCGCTGGCTCTGCACCGCAAGGGCGAGCAGGTCTCGGCCGTGGTTCTCGACGTTGACGTCGAGAAGGAACGCATCAGCCTCGGCATGAAGCAGCTTGAAAAGGGCGCTCCGGCTGCTGGTGGCGTTTCGGCTGCCGGTGCTGGCTCGCTGCGTCGCGGCGAAGTCGTCACCGTCACCGTTCTCGAAGTCCGCGATGGCGGCCTCGAAGTGCAGGCTGGCGAAGACGGCGCAACCGGCTTCATCAAGCGCTCGGACCTCGGCCGCGACCGCGACGAACAGCGTCCGGACCGCTTCCAGGTCGGCCAGAAGCTCGACGCCATGGTCACCGGCTTCGATCGTTCGAAGAAGCCGAACTTCTCGGTCAAGGCCCGTCAGCTGGCCGAAGAGAAGGAAGCCGTGGAACAGTACGGCTCGTCGGATGCCGGCGCTTCGCTGGGCGACATCCTCGGCGCCGCTCTGAAGGCGAAGCAGTAAGCTTCACCGCCTTCTGGCAACGAAAAGCAAGGCCCGTCCGGAGAAATCCGGGCGGGCTTTTGCTTTGTCCGATGTGCGGCGCTAAGCTCCCGGCATGACGCTACAGATCCACCAGTTCCCCTGCCTGTCCGACAACTACGGCTTCCTTGTCCACGATCCCGCCAGCGGCGAGACCACGTGCATCGATACGCCCGATGCCGAAGTCTACCTGCGCGAGGCCGAGGCCAAGGGCTGGCGCATCACCCAAATCTGGAACACCCACTGGCACCCGGATCATGCCGGCGGGAACGAGGCGATCAAGGCGGCAACAGGTTGCACAATCATCGCACCAGAAGACGACGCCGGAAAGATCGCCGCCGTCGACCGCACCGTGGGCCAGGGCGATACAGTTCAGCTTGGTAGCTTCACCGCGACCATCATCGACGTCGGTGGCCACACCATGGGCCACTGCGCCTACCACCTGCCCGCAGCATCGGTAGCCTTCGTCGGCGACGCCCTCTTCCCGCTCGGCTGCGGCCGGATGTTCGAAGGCACCCCGCCGCAGTTCTGGGCGAGCCTCCTGCGCCTCAAGGCCCTACCCGCCGAAACGACGCTCTACAGCGCCCACGAATACACCCAGTCCAACGCCCGATTCGCTCTCTTCGCAGATCCGGACAACAAGGCCCTCTCCGCCTATGCCCGGGGCGTCGATGAAAAGCGCGAGCGTGGCGAATGGACCGTACCCACCACGCTCGCCGCCGAACTCGCCGCCAACCCCTTCCTGCGCGCCGACGATGCCGACATGGCCGCGCGCTGGGGCGGATCGTCGCCGGAAGAGACATTTGCCGCCCTGCGCAAGGCCAAGGACACTTTCCGCTGACGCCGATCCTGCTAAAGCGTGAGTTGACTTGGGGGAACGCATGGCCGGCGAGAGAAAGATCATCCGCGTAACGTCGTTCGACGTGGCCGAAGCCGCAGGCGTAAGCCAGTCGACGGTCAGCCGCGCCCTTGCCGGCGACACCTCGATCAGCGAGCCCACCCGCCAGCGCGTGATGGAAGCCGCCCGCCGCCTGAACTACCAGGTCGACGAGAACGCCGCCCGCCTGCGCCGTGGCCGCACCGGCACGCTCGCCGTCGTGATGATCTGTCGCGAGGCGCAGGACCGCAAGGACATCAACCCCTTCTACTTCTCGCTGCTCGGTTCCACCTGCGCCGCCGCTTCAGCCAAGGGCTACGAAACGCTGGTCTCGTTTCAGGATGCGCCCGAAAACTTCTGGGGTCACTTCCAGGAGCGCCGCAAGGCCGACGGCATGATCGTGATCGGCACGACCACCAATACCAAGGCCTGGGACTATTTCCGCGACATGCCGGAAGGCACGCACTGGACCTGTTGGGGCTCGCCCGACAACGACATGCCGTGGGTGCGCAGCGACAACCTCTCGGGCGCAACGCTGGCCACGCGCCACCTCTTGGTGCGCGGCTACCGCCAGATCGTCTGCATCGGCTCGGCCACCTCACCCCAGCGCCAGTTCCAGGAACGCTACGAGGGTTACGCCGAAGCGATGCGATCAGCGGGACTCGAACCCGTCCTGCAACAAGTCGAAAGCGGCCTCGCCCGCGAAGAGCAGGGCCGCCGCGCCGCAATAGCCCTGGCCGAGAGCGGCACCCCGTTTGACGCGATCTTCGCCGTCTGCGACGACATGGCCTTGGGCGCGCTCAAGGAACTGACGGCGCGCGGGCTATCGATCCCGGACCAGATTGGCATCATCGGCTTTGACGGCATCCGTGCAGGCGCATGGTCCACGCCGCCCCTCACCTCTATCGAACCGGACTTCCAGATGGCCGGCACCCTGCTGGTCGAACAGTTGCTGGCGAAGATCAACGGGACCGAAGGCTCCGGGCGGCGCGTGCCGGTGAGGCTGGTGATCAGGGGATCGACGCGGCCCTAGCGCCCGCTGATGACGAGCCGATATCCCGCATCGTACGTGTCGGATGCACACAGGTCGCCATAGCGTTTGTGCCACGCACCTGACGTCAGATCGTCCTCAAGCATCTGCAGCCCCGACGCCAACGATTCTCCCAGCGCCCAGAATGACGAACTCCCCTTGCGATACCGGGCATCAAGATAGACCTCGGGTCGCCGCCAAAACGCGTAAAGGAACCCGTCGACGCAGTCATGCGGCACCGCCACCGGCGCGATGCTGACTGGCCCGAGCTGCTCCTCATAAAATGACATCTGCGGCATCTGCGCATCGTCGAGAGCCGCCAACTGCGGCAAGTATTCCGTCAACCATGGACGTTGTGCCGGATCGTACGTCAGTATGACCACCGGCCCGCGAGCCACGCGACGCATCTCGCGCAAGCCCTTGGCCTTCTCGGCCCAATGATGCACCGTCAGAACTGCCATCGCCGCATCGAATGCGCCATCGCCAAAGGGCAATGCTTCGGCACTCGCCTGAACCACGGGCACGGCATTTGAGGACCGCTTGGCAATCATTTCCGACGATGGTTCGACGGCGGTGACCTTCCGGTCGCATGGCTCATACGAACCCGTTCCAGCGCCGACATTCAGGACTGTCTCAGCACCCCCAAGAGCAGCGTGTATCAATCGCGCAATGCGGGGGTCGGGTCGACGCAAACGATCATAATCCACACCAATGGTGTCGTAGAGCGCCATGCCTTCCTCGTGTCCGAATATTCCTGCGGTCCTAACGCAAGAAGTGGAGAAACAAAAACCCCTCCCGGCTCGCACCGGAAGGGGTCTTCGTGTTCTTCAAACCCTGAAGCGGCGTCAGCCGATCAGTTCACCAGACCGGCAATTGCGCCATCCACCAGCGCCTTGTCGGCACCTGCGGAGTGGTTCTTCGCAATCAGGTCGCGTGCGGCGGCAGTCGCAGCTTCGGCGGCCTTGGCGCGCAAGTCGTCAACCGCAGCGCGCTCGGCAGCGGCGATCTTGTCCGACGCCATCTTCTCGCGGCGGGCGATGACGGCGGCGGTGTCGGCCTCGGCCTTGGCGACAATGGCTGCCGCTTCGGTCTTGGCGTGCTCGACCATGGCCGCCGCGTCCTTCTCGGCGTTGGCGATCTTGGCGGCGTATTCGGCGCGCAGCTTTTCGGCTTCGGCGCGCAGCACCTTGGCTTCATCGAGCTGCTTGCGGATCGCATCGATCTGCTTGTCCAGACCACCGACGATCGCGCCGGGGACCTTCTTCGAGACGAGGATCGCAAGGAAGATTGCCATCGACAGGGCGACCCATGCGCCCGGCCCGAGGCCGAGTGCCGAAGGTTCGACGTGGTGTTCGCCGCCAGCAGCTTCGTGCTCGACGACAGCGGTCGTCTCTACAGCGTTAGCCATTTGCGAGAACTCCCTTCACGGCGGCCTGCGCCTCGGCAGCAGGGATCGACAGGCCGGCGAGGCGGCTTGCGATGTCCTGCGCGGCTTCGGCAGCAACGCCTTCCACTTCACCCAACGCGGCAGCGCGGGCAGCGGCAATGCGGGCTTCGGCAGCCGTGACGGTCTCGTCGATGCGAGCCGAGGCGGTAGCGAGCTTGGCGTCGGTGGCCTTGGCCGCGTCCGCCTTGGCAGCGGCAATCACGGCCTGGGCTTCGGCGCGCTGCTTGTTCGCCTGGACGCGCCATGCCTCTTCCTCGGCATCGGCGGCGGCCCGTGCGGCTTCGGCAGCGGCAAGGTCGTCGGCGATCTGCTTGTCGCGGCCGTCCATCGTGGAGACGACCTTGGGCAGCATGCCCCGGCCGATCACGAAGAAGACAATGCCGAAGAACACCAGCAGCCAGAAGACCTGGCTGGAATAGGTGGTGGCAAGCTGTTCAATCTGAGGCATCGCGGGTGTCCGGGCGTCAGGCGGCCGGGGCGGACCCCGGCCAGCATTTCAACAATCAGTGAGCTTCGTGTGCCTTAGGCAACGAAGATCAGGATCATCGCGACGACGAACGAGAGCAGGCCCAGAAGTTCGGCGGCGGCGAAGCCGATGAACAGGCGGCCCTGCTGGCCGTCAGCGGCGCCGGGGTTGCGCAGCGCGCCTTCGAGGAACTTGGCAAACACGTTGCCCACGCCCAGCGAGGCGAGACCGGCGCCAACAGCGGCGAGACCAGCACCGAGCAGCTTTGCGCTTTCTGCGTCCATGTCAAAAACTCCTTTTATCAATTCCGTATGGGAAAATGTTGCGGGTATCAGTGAAGGTTCTCGGCGTCGTTCAGGTAGACGCAGGTGAGCAGGGCAAAGACGTATGCCTGAATGCCTGCCACCAGAAGTTCCAGCGCGCAGATGCCGATCATCAGCACGAAGCTGGGAACGGCGGCGAGGAAGAAGGTCCCCACCCCGGCATTGGTGCCGGAGATGACGAAGCCCGAGAGCACTTCGAGCAGCACGTGCCCGGCCATCATCGCCACGAAGAGACGCAGGCCAAGGCTGAACGGACGCACCATGAACGAGATCAGCTCGATCGGGAAAATGATCGGGATCATCGGAACGGGGGTGCCGTGCGGCACGAACAGGGAGAAGAAGTGGAAGCCGTGCTTGGCAAAACCGACGCCGAGCACGATGGCAAAGCTCATGATTGCGAGCACGCCGGTGACGGTGAAGTGGCTGGTTGCCGTGAACGGGTGCACGCCGACGAGGGCCAGCGGCAGAAGGCCGAGCATGTTGGCGAACAGGATGAAGCCGAACAGCGAGAACACGTAAGGCAGGTACTTGCGGCCAGCCTTGCCGATGTTGGCCTGAAGCAGATTGTCGACGAAGCCGGTCAGGCCTTCGACAGCCATCTGCCAGCGGCCAGGAACCAGCTCGCGCTTGGCACCACCGGCAACGAACGCGACCAGCACCACCGTAGTGATCGCCATCCACAGCGACGAGTTGGTGAACGCGATGTTGTAACCACCAATAGACCAGTGATCGGTCCCGAAAAGGGTCTCGATCGTGAACTGGTGAACCGGATCGACCTTGCCTTCGGCCACGCGCTTAACCCCGTATCACTCGAATACAACAACAGCGCCCTATTCGGGGCGCCGGCTCGAAATTCGGATGATGTTCCGGAATGCCACGACGACCCCCATGAACAGCATCACCAACAGGCCCCAGGGGCTCGTTCCGGCAAACTGGTCAATGACCCAGCCGATGAACGCGCCGCCCACGAGGCCGCCGATCAGTTCCGCCAGCACGCGGTTGCCCATGCGGTAATTCGCATCGGTTTCCCCACCTGCCTTTGGCCGGTTGCGCTCCTCTTCCCGCTCGCGAAGGGCTTTCAGCCGCTTGTCGAGCGCGTCGATCCGCGCATCCTCGCCGATTGGCTCCGTCCCGCCGGTTTCGTCATTCATGCTTGTTCCCCTGATCAGTCGCCCGACCGAAAGTGCAGCACAAACGACGGATGACCGCCGAGAGCGCCGCCCCCTTAGGCGGGGGGTATTCTTGAGTCAACCGTCACGAACCGTGTCTGATCCCCTGTCTGACCCAAGGTATCATCGCAAATGCGAACGCCCTCCCCCGCAAGTGCGAGGAAGGGCGCGAAAGTGGCTGAAACCGGCCAGCGATTCGTATGCGGAAATTTGCGTCAGGGGCAGCGCGAATCACGCAACGGCGCGCCTGCACCACGGGTCTGCCAGGAACCGTCGGGCGCCTGGTACTTCTCGCCCGGCTTGGTCTGGGCGATCAGCAGGCAGCCCGAGGTGAGTGCATATTCCTCCACCGTTGCCTTGTTGGCCTGGGCCTTCTCGGCGTAGACTGCCTTGCGCTTGATGTTGATGTCCTCGACCACCGCGCGCAGCGCCGGAGCGGGCGGGGTGACGTAGCCGAGATAGCCGTCCATCTTCTCGCCGACCTGGCCCGCAGCGCGCGCTGCAGCATAGGCCGGATCGCGGCTCTGCGCGAAGGCGGGCACCGCGATCGTGCCGAGCACCAGCCCGGTTGCAGCGAGCGTTGCGAAGGTCTTGCGCATCGAAACCTTGGTCATCGTCTTCGTCCTCAGAACGCCTCGGCACATCAGAAGATGTCCGGGTTGCTTTCGATCGTGTTGTTCGCATCCTGCGCGAGCCGGTACACGACCTCCTGCTTGATGTTGATGTTGAGCTCAATCACGATCGGCTTGTCCGGTGCCTTGACCGAAATGCAGCCGCCCAGTGCCAGGGCCCCCATCATTGGCAGCACCAACAGGTGGCGCGGCCTGAACTGAAATCCGTTTTTCCCCATGCCCCTATTGGTCGCAGGGTTCGCGGATCGGGTCAATTCCACCTTCCTCATGGCATTTTTCCGCTTTCTGCAGGCTGAATATTGGTGGGGCTTCCGGGCAGTACGATCACCGGAGCGCCGCCGGGACGGACGCCGTTCGCCGAGCGATAGAGCGGCCGCCCTTGCGCATCGACCAGGCCCAAGGTTCTGGGATCCTTGACGAAAGCGGGATCGTACATCGCCTTGAACGAGGTTATGATCTGGTAGAACGGTGCGCGGATGTTGACGTTGAACTGGATCGGCAGGTTGGCGACCTGCTTGGTGATGAAGTTCTGCTTCGTGCCCGCGCCCTGCTTGACCCCGCCGAACCGCACATTGGTGACGATCTCGCCCTCGAGATCGCCGCGCATGGCGATGGTCATGGTCTTGTAATCCAAGGATTTCAGAGCATCGAAGGCAAAGTTGGCCATCGCTCCCATGTTCTCGTAGGTGAGCGCGCCGATATATGAGACGTTGCCTCCCGGTGCGCGCGAGACGAGCGTTCCTTCCTCGATCCGGCCGCCGTTGGCGTCGAAAATCAGCGGGAACTGTCCGTCGAAAGTGCCTGTCGCGGCGAGATTTCCCAGCTCCATCTTCTCGATGAACTTGGCCGCGTCGATGCCGATGACGCTCAGCGTATAACGGCGCGCTTCGGCGAGGCCGAGGCGCAGGTCGGTCGGTTCGAGGATGAGCGTGCCGCCGAGGAACGGCCAGCGCGCGTCGTGCAGTCTAAGCACTTGATCCGGCAGCAGACTTATGTCGACGACGCCTTCAGTCACCTCGATGCCGGGATTGATCGAGGCGACGGTCAGCTTCTGGTGCGGGGCGGTGACCATGCCGAGCAGGTCGGTGAACACGAGCTTGCCCTTCAGGCCCTTCACGGGGCCGAATGCTGCTGCAAGATCAAGGTTTTCGGTGCCGAACGTGCCGGAACTTGTCACCCCGCGCGCCGTCCAGTCGATCACGCCGTCGCCGGTCACCTTGCCGTTGACGTTGGCGACGACGCCGAGCGCCAGGCGCGTGAGTTGCGCGGGTTGGAAGCCCTTGTCGAAAACGAGGTTGTCGACATTGATATCGGCGTGGCCGCGGGCAGTGGTGAGGTCGTGGCGGATGCTGACAGCGCCGACTTCGCGCAAGGTCTTTGCTTCGCGCAGCAAGGCGTTGGCAGTTATGCGATTATCCGCCAGCGTCAGCGTTGCGCCGGTGGAATGCAGCTTTTCGAAGCGGGCAGGGTCGAGACGATCGGTGAGGTCAAATTCGGTGCCGGAAAGTACAAGCTTTCCATCGACATAGCGCCATTCACCCGAGGCATTGGAGATGTCGAGCGGAACGGCGGCGAGCTTGGCTCCAACTCCCCCATAACTCCCCCCCAACTCTCCCCCAACTCTCGCGTCCAGATCGGCAACTGTGAGGTGCGTTGCGGTAGCAGGCGGACCCAGCGTGACGTCGACGGCAGTGGCCTTCAAGACACCCGGCCAGGCAAATCCAACAGCGCCAGTGCGCAGCGCAAGTTGGGTTTCACCCAACTTGCCGGTGAGATCGAGTCCGGGCGTGCCGGCAGCGACCTGCAGCCCCCTCGCCCCGTTGCGGACGATGGCGCTGCCGCCCGGCGGACAGAACTGCAGCGCGTTTCCGTCCACCGCCATCTGGCCGAGTTCCAACCGGTCGAAGCGGGCGGTGACGCAGTGGCGCCAGAGCGCGAGTTCGCCGCGCGCGCCGTAGGCACCGTTGACGGGGAGGACGAGGTTCTGAACGGAACCGCCCGGAATTGTGCCGGACACCTGGGTAGTGCCGGAAAAACCCAGCGATCCGTCAGCGATCTGGGCGATCATCATCTCGGGGATGGCCAGCGACCCACCGGCCGCGCGCCACGGCGCCATGGTCAGGCGGAACAGGGCCTGCCCCGCACGACCGCGCTCCATCCGTCCGACGATTCGCGGAAAGCCTGCACCGCCGGTGGCGAAACTGCCCGCCAGCAGGGGTGGACCGCCCTTGGTGCCGCTGGCCATTTGGAAGCGCGACAACGTGAGCAGCGTCTGCCCGGAGCCCCCGGTCAGGCGCGCCTGCGGGATCACCACCGACATCGCATCGCCATTGCGGCGCAGCGCGATTTCGCCACCGAGGCGGCTGCCACGTTCCTCGCGCTTGAGGCTGGCGCGCAATTGGGCGAGCATCGGTGCAAGGAGCGTGCCCGAGGCACTGCGCTCACCCGAGGCCAGGGCATTGTCGAGAGCCGCGCCCTGCCGCAGGCCCTGCCCGTCGATCGTGCCGCGAAATTCGGCCTTGCGGAAAGCCTCGCGGGTGCGGACCGAGCCTTCGAGCCCGAGCAGGCCGAAGCGGACGCCGCCGCTGCCGACTCCGCCGGCGTTGGCAGCGATCCGCCCGGTCAGGGCACTGTCGCGGTAAGCAAGGCGCGTATCGAGTGCCAGCGTTTCGGCATGGAGGCCGGGCACAGCCAGCTTGTTTCCGCGCACCGTGGCGGCACCGGCAAGTCCTGCAAAACCCTTGTCCGCCCGCACATCGAGATCGGCCACGAGCGGACCGCTGCTCGCACCGCTATCGCAGGCAATGCGGTCCAGGCGCAGCGGCCCGGCAAGCGATGGCCGCTCCTCGCGCACTGCGATCTTGCCGACGAAGCGGGCGCCGTCCGCCTTGCAGCCGCCACCCGAAAGTGACGGCGCAACCGCCGCCAGCGTCCCGGCAAAACCGTTCTGCAAGCCGCCCCGGCCTTCGACCGAGAGGCCGAATTTCCCCCCATCGGTGACGATCAGGCCGCGACCATCCTGAACCTGCAGGTCAAGCTTGGGCAGCGAGAAGGGCTGGTTGTCGGTCTTGGGCGCATAGATGACCTTGTCGAGCGAGCCGAAACTGACCCTGCCATCACGATAATGCCCATAGATGCGCGGCGCGACCAGCTTGACCGAACCAAGATAGGGCGCACCAAGGCCGTAGCGGATACCGACCTCCACACGCTCGATCGTGAGATCCGGACGGCGCGGATCGCCGACGACCACGTTGCGCAGGATCTGCTGACCGGGGCCGATGCTCTCGATCTCGTAAGTCGCAGGCAGCCCATAGGATTTGAGCTGGCCGACGATGATGCGGTCAGCAATTGAATTGCGCGCAAGCCACAGGCCGCCCAGGCCCGCCACGGCCAGGACAAGCACGGACACGCCGACGCGCCGCAGCCCTTTGCGCGAGCGCACGGGCTCTGGCGGCGTATCCGGTTCCGCCAATTCGAAACTATCTGCCATCTGCCCCCTTCTTGCGCACTCCCCCCGCTTGGGCAATGCACGGCAAGTACATCTCACGTGTACGAACTGTTTGTACCGATTGGCGAACACTTGAGCGCCGAAGTGGTGCCCGGATAGGATCAATGACGGATCAAACCGGACTCTTTCCTGAACAGAACGGCAATAGCGGCAGCAGGATGAGCTTCGACGGCGGCGATGCCAGTGGCCATCGTGCCCGTCTGCGCAAGCGCCTGATGAGCGGGGGGGACGATGCCCTCGCCGACCATGAGGTGATCGAATACCTGCTGATGGTGGCGCGGCCGAGGATCGACACGAAGCCGATCGCGCGGTCGCTGATCCAGCGCTTCGGGAGTCTGGCGGGCGTGCTCAACGCCGATCCGCAGGCGCTCGCGCTGCATCCCAACATGGGCGAAACCAGCGCGGCGGCGTTGCGGATCGTCGCGCTTGCCGCGCGCAGGCTGGCCAAGACGGTCGTGCGTGAACAGCCGGTGCTTTCAAACTGGCAGGCCCTGCTAGATTATCTGCACATCGACATGGCGCATCTCAACGTAGAGCGCGTGCGGGTGCTTTATCTCAACACCCAGAACATGCTGATCCTCGATCATCTGGTCGGAGACGGCACGCTCGACGAAAGCCCGATCTATACCCGCGAAGTGGTGAAGAAGGGGCTGGACGTGGGCGCGGCGGCGATGATCCTTGTCCACAATCACCCTTCGGGCAGCCCCAAACCCAGCCGCGCCGACATCCAGGTGACGCAGAAGATCATGGAGGCCGCGCGCCTGATGGGAATGACCGTGCACGATCACATCGTCATCGGGCGTGAAGGCTACACCTCGCTCAAGGCGCAGGGGGTGATCTAGGGCCTGATCTAGGGCCTGATCTGACGGATCAGATCGCCTTCTCGCCCGCCTTGCCGACCGATTCGATGTCGCGGCCGATGCCCTGGACGGTGTTGCAGGCCGCCAGGGCCAGTGAACAGCCAAGAGCGACGAGGACCAGAACCTTGCGAGCCATGTGCATTCTCCGTGCAATATGCGCGGACGCGGATATAGCGCGCCCGCCTCAGATGCAATCTTGCGCAAAGGCCACGGCGCCGGGTTCGGCAATCTTAACCATGACAGGGACGACGTGACAGGAATTGCGTGATCGGCCCGGTGTGGCAATCGTGCTCCTGAGGACGGTTGGGCGGGCAGGCATTGCAATACAGGCGGGAAATCGAAGGGCTGAGAGCGCTCGCCGTAATCCCGGTGGTGCTGTTCCACGGGACAACGTCGCCTGCACCTGTGGTTTGCTGCGCTGGCGGGTATCTGCGGTGCCTCGCCTTCGTCAACGCGCTCTGCCCGCAGCACTTGGCACGCGACAAGGCGGAAGGCTTTGCAATCAACCCCCTGCTTGCCCGCTACGCAGCAACGCACCCCGGCGTCAGATTCTTCGATCCGCGAGAGGTGCTGTGCGGGCCGCAGGCTTGCGACATCGTGCAAGACGGCAAGGCGCTGTACTTTGACAATACCCACCTGAACCCTCTGGGCGCAGACCGGGTGATCGTGCGGATGCTGGAGCGGATCGGGCCGATTTAGAGCCTCGCCCCTTGCGTTCCGGCCCCCTTGCCCCTAGCGGCCCCGGCAAAGCCTGCAGCGCCAAGATTCACGGAGTCGAACATGGTCCCCCGTTACGCCCGCCCCGCCATGACCGCGATCTGGGAGCCGGAAGCCCGCTATCGCATCTGGTTCGAGATCGAAGCGCACGCCACCGAGAAGCTCGGCGAACTGGGCGTGGTGCCGCCTTCGGGCGCCAAGGCGCTGTGGGACTGGTGGGCGACGAACCCCACCATCGACGTTGCCGCCATCGACGCGATCGAAGCCGTGACCAAGCACGACGTGATCGCCTTCCTCGACTGGGTAGCGCAGCAGGTCGGTCCCGAGGCGCGCTTCATGCACCAGGGCATGACCAGCTCGGACGTGCTCGACACGACGTTGAGCGTCCAGCTTGCGCGCGCTTCGGACCTGCTGCTGGCCGACCTCGACGCCCTGCTCGAAGCAATCAAGCGCCGCGCGTTCGAACACAAGTACACCCCGACCATCGGCCGCAGCCACGGCATCCACGCCGAGCCGACGACCTTCGGCAAGAAGCTCGCCGAAGCCTACGCCGAGTTCACGCGCTGCCGGGCGCGCCTTGTTGCGGCGCGCGCGGAAGTTGCGACTTGCGCGATTTCGGGCGCAGTCGGCACGTTCGCCAACATCGATCCCTCGGTCGAGGAATATGTCGCTGACAAGCTGGGCCTTGCGGTAGAGCCGGTCTCGACCCAGGTCATCCCGCGCGATCGCCATGCCATGTTCTTTGCGACGCTGGGCGTGATCGCTTCGTCGATCGAGCGTCTGGCCGTGGAAATCCGCCACCTGCAGCGCACCGAAGTGCTCGAGGCAGAGGAATACTTCTCGCCCGGCCAGAAGGGCTCGTCGGCGATGCCGCACAAGCGCAACCCGGTGCTGACCGAGAACCTGACCGGCCTTGCCCGCATGGTCCGCTCGGCCGTTACCCCGGCGCTGGAGAACGTGGCGCTGTGGCACGAGCGCGACATCTCGCACTCCTCGGTCGAGCGCTTCATCGGCCCGGACGCGACGATCACGCTCGATTTCGCGCTCGCCCGCCTGACCTCGGTGGTCGACAAGCTGGTGATCTATCCCGAGCGGATGCAGAAGAACCTCGACAAGATGGGCGGCCTTGTCCACTCGCAGCGCGTGCTGCTGGCGTTGACGCAGGCCGGGCTCGAGCGCGACGCCTCGTACCGCCTGGTGCAGCGCAACGCGATGAAGGTGTGGGAATCCGACGGCCAGCTTTCACTGATGGAACTGCTCAAGGCCGATCCGGAAGTTGCTGCCGTGCTGAGCGCCGAACAGATCGAGGAGAAGTTCAACCTCGATTACCACTTCAAGGCGATCGACACGATCTTCGCGCGGGTGTTCGGGCAAGCCTGAGCCGCCTTCCGGCGGGACTCGCCAAGAGCCTCGACCTGTCCTAATCATCGGGGCAGGACGGGTGGCTCATGGAGCGAAAGGCATGCGAATGCTGCGCACGGTTTTCTGGGTTCTCGTCGTGGCGGTCCTCGCCGCATTCACCGCCGCGAACTGGCAGCCGGTCGAGGTGCGCATCTGGGAGGGTCTCCTGCTGGAGACGCGCCTGCCCGCGCTGGTGATCCTTGCCTTCCTGCTTGGCCTGGTGCCGACCTGGCTGCTGTACCGGACGACGCGCTGGCGGCTGACGCGGCGCATAGCCAACCTCGAGACATCGCTGGGCGCCAAGGCCGCGCCTTCGCTGTCCTCGACCAATCTCGAAGCCGCGCGTGACGCGGACACATTCAAGAGCGAGACCCCGTGAGCAACCCGATCTACCTTGCCCTCGACCTGCCCCGGCTCGACGCCGCCATTGCGCTTGCCCAGAAGGTCAAGGGCCACGTCGGCGGGCTGAAGCTGGGCCTCGAATTCTTCTGCGCGCACGGCCATCACGGCGTGCACGAAGTGGCCAAGGTGGGTCTGCCGATCTTTCTCGACCTCAAGCTGCACGACATCCCGAACACCGTCGCGGGCGCGATGCAGTCAATCCATGTGCTGGAGCCGGCGATCGTGACGATCCATGCTGGCGGCGGCCGGGCGATGATGGAAGATGCGAAGGCAGCGGCGGGCGAGCATACCAAGGTTGTCGCCGTGACCGTGCTGACCAGCCTCGACGATGGCGACATGACGGCGATGGGCGTGGGCGGATCGGCCTATGACCAGGCGCTGCGGCTTGCCGATCTGGCACAGGAAGCAGGGCTCGATGGCATCGTCTGTTCGGGCCACGAAGTCGGCGCAATCCACAAGCGCTGGAAGAAGGGCTTCTTCGTAGTGCCGGGCCTGCGCCCTGCCGATGGCACTCTGGGCGACCAGAAGCGCGCCGTCACGCCGCGCGCCGCGCGCGATGCTGGGGCCAGCGTGCTGGTGATCGGCCGTCCGATCAGCCGCGCCGAAGACCCGGTCGCCGCCGCACGCGCGATCGAGGCGACACTCTGATCCCATGATTCGCTTCCGCTTGGCCAAGGCTGGGGACGTGCCGGCGCTGCGGACGCTGGTCGAGAAGGCCTATCGCGGCGACACCGCCAAGCGCGGTTGGACGCACGAGGCCGACCTGCTCGACGACGAGCGCACGAGCGACGCGGAACTGGCCGAGACCATCGCAGCGGAGACCTCTCGCGTGCTTCTCGCCGAAGTCGACGGTGTGCTGGCAGGCACGGTTACGATCACCGATGTCGGCCAGGCCCGCGCCTATCTGGGGATGCTGTGCGTCGATCCGGACCTGCAGGCCGAGGGTTTGGGCCGGGCGCTGATCGCCGATGCCGAGGACATGGCCACCGAGGCGTTCGGCGCGCGCCTCATGGAAATGACGGTGATCGACGCGCGGCTCGAACTGATCGCGTGGTACGAACGCCGCGGCTATGCCCGCAGCGGCGAAACGCGACCGTTCCCCAATGGCGAGGCCGTGCCGTTCCGCATGGTGGTGCTGGAAAAAGACCTTAGCTGAGCGGTCTATTCCGGCAGTGGTTCGGAACCGGCGCCCGAATCGCCATAATCGCTCGGCACTTCGACCTGTGCTTCGTTTGCAGCCTGCTCGGCCTCGGCAATATCGCGGTGCATTTCGGCATCCTGCTTCAGCGCCTTGCCAGCAGCACCGGCAAAGCTGCCATCGACACCGTCACTTGGCCAGCGGGAGGCAGTTGCGCCACCGGCAAGCTCGGGGTTGAACGGACGGTCCTTCAGCGTGGCATCGACCAGTTCGATCACGCGGTTGCGGATCATGTTGTGGGCCATGCCTGCCGCTGCGCCTTCGCCGGCGCCACCGCCCTCGCAGGTCACCTTGACCTTGGTCAGCTGTGGCTCAAGCTCGGTCAGATGCATGTGGCAGATGCGGTGGGCCATATCGCCCAAGGCATCATAAGTGACTTCAGAACCGCCATTGCCGGTGATGGTCGTCCGCAACCGGAAGAATGGGCCGTCACCGGACGACGCGATGCGGGCGGAGAGCAGCTTGTCGTATGCCTGCTTGCGGCTGAGCGGATATTCGTCAGGCTCGGCGGCGCAGCCAGCAAGCAGACTGGCCAGCGCAGCTCCAAGGATCAGTCCCGCACGCTTCATGTATTCCCCCCTCGTCCAACATTAACGGGACATAACCGCGAAGGATTAATCCCATGTTTCGCGTTTAAGCGGGCACCAGTTCAGGTGTGCGACAGTTGGACTGGGCAAGTCTTGCCGCAATCCATCAGGAGACAAGCCCCGTGAAGTTCTTCAAATCCGCTACCGTTCTTGCCGCATTGCCGCTGGTCGCGCTTGCCGGCGCAGGCCTTGCGCAGAGTGCGCAAGCGCAGACCGTTTCCGCAGGCCCGGTCGTGGCCGCTGGCAACACCCTGCTCAGCATTTCGGCAGAGGGCAAATCGGCCCGCACGCCCGACCTCGCCGTGTTCAATGCCGGCGTCACCACACAGGGCAAGACCGCAGGCGAAGCGCTGACCGAGAATGCGCAGCGCATGACCGCCGTCATCGCCGCTCTGAAGAAGGCCGGCATCGCCGAGCGCGACATCCAGACAAGCAACCTTTCGGTCAATCCAGTCTACGGCCAGCCCAAGCGCCTGCCGGACGGCTCCTTCGAACAGCAGGACCCGGTCATCATCGGCTATCAGGCGACCAACCAGGTTTCGGTCCGCCAGCGCAAGCTCGACCAGTACGGCAAGGTCATCGACACTCTCGTTTCGGCCGGCGCCAACCAGGTCAATGGCCCGACCTTCCAGATCGACAGCCCCGATGGTGCGCTCGACGAGGCGCGGCTTGAGGCTATGAAGAAGGCGCGCGCGCGTGCCGATCTCTATGCCCGGGCCGCTGGTCTGCGTGTGGTGCGCGTGCTGTCGATCAGCGAGAACGGTGGTTGGGCGCCGCCACAGCCGCCGATCATGTTCGCCCGCGCAGAAAAAGCCATGGTGCAAAGCACTTCGCCGGTGGCAGCAGGCGAACTTGAAATGACCGTGACAGTCAACGTCAGCTACGAACTGGCGCCCTGAGGCCTGATTGACATGGGCGGCGCGCCTCTCCTAACGCGCCGCTCATGCCTGGACCTTCCATCAAGATCTGCGGGGTGACCACCCGCGACGCGCTTTCCGCAACGATCGAGGCGCGGGCAAGCCATGTCGGGTTCAACTTCTTCCCACCGTCACCGCGCTTTCTGACGCTGGGCGATGCTCCGGCACTGGCCATGCAGGCAGAGGGACGACTGACTCGAGTCGGCGTGTTCGTCGATGCCGATGATGCAGCGCTGGGCAATGCCGTGGCCGCAGCCCGGCTCGACGCAATCCAACTGCATGGCAAGGAAGATCCGGCGCGGGCCGCAGCGATCCGCGCCCGTTTCGGCAAACCGGTGTGGAAGGTGATCTCGGTGGCGGGGCCGGGCGATGTGGCCAAGGCCGATGCCTATGCCGGTGTTGCCGATTTCATCCTGTTCGATGCCAAGACGCCCAAGGGCGCGGCGCTGCCCGGCGGACTTGGCCTTGCGTTCGATTGGGACTTGCTGCGCGCTTACAAGGGGCCGCTGCGCTGGGGCCTTGCCGGCGGTCTTTCGCCCACGAACGTGGCAGAGGCCGTGCGCGGAACCGGTACAACGCTGGTCGACGTTTCGTCAGGCGTCGAAAGCGCGCCGGGCGTCAAGGATGCCGACCGCATACGCACCTTCTGCTTCAACGCGCGGACAGCCTGATCCCGCTTCGCGCTCGGCGTGCTGACGGGGACAGATCAGGAAAGTGCATCTCCCCATATGAAAACGGGCGACCTCATGGAGGCCGCCCGCTTCATTTCGCTTGTTGCGAAGTTCGATCAGAACTTCACGCCAAGGCCGACGGCAACTGCGTCGACGTCGATCGTGCTGTCCTTCACGAAGAAGTGACGGTACTCGACCTTGCCATAGAGCTTGCCGAACGAGTGCTGGTAGCCAGCGCCGGCAGTCCAGGTGCCATCGCACAGGTCGCAGAATTCGGTGTTGTAACCGCCAACAGCGTAGAGCTTGCCAGCTTCGGCGATCTTCGCACCAACGCGGCCGTTGAAGCCGAACGAAACCTTGGTGCCTTCGGTCAGCAGCTTGTCAGCCGAAACTTCAGCGCCGACAAACGCTGTCGAACCGAGGTCGTAGTCGTAGCCAGCGGCCACGCCAGCGATCGCTTCGCTTTCACCGTCGCTCCATGCAACGCCGCCGCGTGCTTCGACGCGGGTTTCGTTGGCGAGAGCCGGGGTAGCAGCAACAAGCGAGGCTGCGAGAGAGATAAGAACCAGACGCATAGATTTTACTCCTGACTTTTTGGCCCCTTCTGTGAAGGTGGCGAGGCGTCAGGTAGGTCCGGTCCGGTTTGGTAGCAATGACGAAAATCACATGAAAACAAAACAGAGCAGAGTTGTGACATAGCTGCAACATTTGGCAGACTAACAAAACTCGTTACTTTTGAGATTTACTTGGCCATTATTATAACGCCAAAAGGCGACCCCTTTCGGAGCCGCCTTCACGACGTTGCCAGAGCGCTCTAGTCTGACCGAGATTGCTCGCACATGAACAAACCGTGCAGGTTGCCGCAATGCAGCATGGAGAGTTCCCGCCGCCCCTGCCCCAAAGGTGCAGGCATTGCAATTCTGGACTTTCCGCAAAGGCTCTGCCAAGCGCTGCGCCATGAACGCGCAGACTCCCAACAGCTTCCGCAACCAGCCCGACGAACGCGGCCACTTCGGCCAGTTCGGTGGCCGCTATGTCGCCGAAACGCTGATGCCGCTGATCCTCGATCTCGAGCAGGAATACCGCAAGGCCAAGGCCGACCCGGCGTTCCAGGCAGAGTTCGATGACCTGCTCGAACACTATGTCGGCCGCCCGAGCCCGCTCTATTTCGCGCCCCGCCTCACGGAGGAATTGGGTGGCGCGCAAGTGTGGTTCAAGCGCGATGAGCTGAACCACACCGGCGCGCACAAGATCAACAACTGCATCGGCCAGATTCTGCTCGCCATGCGCATGGGCAAGACGCGGATCATCGCCGAGACCGGCGCGGGCCAGCACGGCGTCGCCACCGCCACGGTCTGCGCGCGCTTCGGCCTGCCTTGCGTGATCTTCATGGGCGCGACCGACGTGGAGCGGCAGAAGCCCAACGTGTTCCGCATGAAGCTGCTGGGCGCCGAAGTCGTGCCGGTGACGGCGGGCGCGGGCACGCTCAAGGATGCGATGAACGAGGCGCTGCGCGACTGGGTGGCGAACGTCCACAACACGTTCTACATCATCGGCACCGCCGCCGGCCCGCATCCTTACCCAGAACTGGTCCGCGATTTCCAGAGTGTGATCGGCAAGGAAGCGCGCGCGCAGATGCTGGCCCGCACCGGCCGCCTGCCCGACCTGCTCGTCGCCGCGATTGGTGGTGGCAGCAACGCGATCGGCCTGTTCCACCCGTTTCTCGATGATGCCAGCGTGAGAATGCTCGGCGTGGAAGCGGCGGGCCACGGGCTGGACAAGGAACATGCCGCCAGCCTTGCCGGTGGACGCCCCGGCATCCTCCACGGCAACAAGACCTATCTGCTGCAGGACGAGGACGGCCAGATCACTGAAGGCCACTCGATCTCGGCGGGCCTCGACTATCCCGGCATCGGCCCTGAGCACTCGTGGCTCAAGGAAATCGGACGCGTGGACTATACCTCGGTGACCGACAAGGAAGCATTGAACGCCTTCCAGCTGCTCTGCCGCACCGAAGGCATCATCCCGGCGCTCGAACCGGCCCACGCCATCGCGGCGGTCAAGAAGGTCGCGCCGACAATGGGCAAGGACCAGATCATCCTCGCCAACCTCTGCGGCCGCGGCGACAAGGACATCTTTTCGGTTGCGGAGCATCTGGGGGTTTCGTTGTGATTTAGCCCTCCCCCCTTCAGGGGAGAGGGTTGGGAGAGGGGAAATTGCGCGACGCCCGCCTCACGGAATTCGCCCGCGAAAACCGCAAGGCCATGTCAGAACCGGAAACGCGAATCTGGCTTGCCTTGCGCGCTGGACGGTTCGAAGGGGTGAAATTCCGGCGGCAGAAGGTTATCGGCCAATACATTGCCGATTTCGCTGCCAACGAACCTCGCATCGTGGTGGAGATCGACGGCCACACGCATGACGTCGACGACCCTCGCGATGCGGAAAGAACGAAATATCTGAACGAGCGCGGCTACCATGTGGTCCGCTTCACGAACGGCGATGTTATGACGAACCTTGAAGGTGTGCTGCAGATGCTTGCCATGACGCTGAGCGAAGCGCGGGAAGCCCCTCTCCCAACCCTCTCCCCTGAAGGGGAGAGGGCTTGATGTCGCGCCTCACCTCCGCCTTCGCCAAGGGCCGCCCCGCCCTCGTCACTTTCGTCACGGGTGGCGATCCGACGCCTGACGCCACTGCTGCCATCCTTGACGCGCTCGTCGAAGGCGGGGCCGATGTGATCGAACTGGGCATGCCGTTCACCGATCCGATGGCCGATGGTCCGGCGATCCAGCTGGCGAACCTGCGTTCGCTCGGCGCTGGCACCAAGACGGCTGATATCCTGCGCATCGCTACCGAATTCCGCGCGCGCCACCCGGACGTGCCGCTGGTGCTGATGGGCTATGCCAATCCGATGACCATTCGCGGGGCCGACTGGTTCGCCGCCGAATGCGTCAAGGCGGGCGTCGATGGCGTGATCTGCGTCGACATTCCGCCCGAGGAAGACGCCGAGCTTGGCCCCGCCCTGCGCGATGCCGGCGTGTCACTGATCCGCCTCGCCACGCCGACAACCGACCATGCGCGGCTGCCTGCCGTGCTCGAAGGGTCTTCGGGCTTTCTCTACTACGTCTCGGTCGCCGGGATCACCGGCATGCAGCAGGCAGCGCAGGCCTCGATTGACGAGGCGGTGGCGCGGATCAAGGCTTCGGCGACGATCCCGGTTGCCGTCGGCTTCGGCGTGCGCACGCCCGAACAGGCCGGCGCCATTGCCAAGGTTGCCGATGGCGTTGTCGTCGGATCGGCCTTCATCGATCTCGTCGCCAAGCATGGCGCGGATGCGGCAGGACCGGTGAAGGAACTCACCGCTGCGCTTGCCGCCGCCGTCCACTCTGCCCGCAAGGAACTCGTATGAGCTGGCTCAACAAGGTCCGTAACGCCCTCCCCTTCACGCCGAAGCGGGACACGCCGGACAACCTGTGGATCAAGTGCCCTTCGTGCAGCGAAATGCTGTTCACCAAGGAGTACGAGGAAAACCTCTCGGTCTGCCCGCATTGCGACCACCATGGCCGCATCGGCGCGGACGCACGGTTCGACCAACTGCTGGACGCTGGCTACGAACTGCTGCCCGCGCCCAAGGTCAAGGAAGACCCTCTCAAGTTCCGCGACAGCAAGAAGTACGTCGACCGCATCAAGGCGGCCCGCGCAGCAAACCCGCATGCTGACGCGCTGACCAACGCTTTCGGCAAGATCGAGGGCCAGAAGGCCGTCGTCGGCGTGCAGGAGTTCGCGTTCATGGGCGGCTCGATGGGCATGGCCGTGGGCAATGCGTTCATCGCCGGGACCGAGCGTGCGATCAGGGAGAAGTGCCCTTACATCGCCGTGACGGCCGCTGGCGGCGCGCGCATGCAGGAGGGCATCCTCTCGCTCATGCAAATGCCCCGCTCGACCGTGGCGATCTCGCGCCTCCACGCGGCGGGTCTGCCCTATATCGTGGTGCTGACCGATCCGACCACCGGCGGGGTGACCGCGTCCTACGCGATGCTGGGTGACGTGCAGATTGCCGAGCCCGGTGCCCTGATCGGCTTTGCCGGACAGCGCGTGATCCAGGACACGATCCGCGAGAAGCTGCCCGAAGGCTTCCAGCGCGCCGAATACCTCCACGCGCATGGCATGGTGGACATGGTGACGCACCGTCGCGACCTGAAGGTCACGCTGGCGCAGGTGATCGACTACCTGATGGCGGGCAAGGCGGCGGCGTGAGTCTTCTCCCCTCCCGCAAGCGGGAGGGGTCGGGGGTGGGCCGTTTCAAAGCCCGCGCCTGCCTCTGCCCACCCCAAACCCCTCCCGCCTTCGGGAGGGGCTTCGCGTGAAGGACTTCGCGATCTCCGAGAACCCGGCTGTTCAGGCGCAGCTTGATCGCCTCGGCGCGCTGTCGCTGCCATCGGGGCGGCTCGGGCTCGATACCGTGCGCGAACTTTGCGCGCGACTGGGCAATCCGCAGGACCGTCTGCCGCCCGTGTTCCATGTTGCCGGGACCAACGGCAAGGGTTCGACCTGCAGCTACCTGCGCCATATTCTCGAGGCCGAGGGGCTGACGGTCCACTCCGCCACCAAGCCGCATCTGGTGCGCTATAACGAGCGCATCCGCATCGCCGGAAAGCTGATCGAGGATGACCTGCTCGCGGCGCTGCTCAAGGAAGTGCTGGACGCGGGCGAAGGGCTGGAACCGAGCTTCTTCGAGGTGACGACGGTCGCCACCTTCCTCGCTTATGCGCGAACACCCGCCGATGCCTGCGTGATCGAAACCGGGCTGGGCGGCAGGCTCGATGCCACCAACGTCATGCCGACGGCTGCGGTATGCGGGATTGCGACGCTGGGCTTTGACCACGAAGCGTTCCTGCTTGCACCCGAAGACGGCGTGCCAACTGACCCGCTAGCCCGGATCGCGTTCGAGAAGGCGAGCATCGCCAAGCCTGGCGTGCCGCTGGTGACGATGGCCTATCCGCAGGTTGCCGCCGATTCGGTGGCCGAGACGGCGGCGCGGATCGGTGCGCCGCTGGTCATGCGCGGGCGGGATTGGGAGGCCGAGATTGCCGGCTCCATCCTCTATCGCGATGCGCACGGCCAGTTGCCGCTGCCCCTGCCCGCGCTGCCCGGCACGCATCAGGCAGAGAACGCAGCACTGGCCGTGGCGATGATCCGGCACCAGAACGCGGTACGTGTCAGCCTGGGCGCGCTTGGCAAGGGCATCGTCGATGCGCGTTGGCCGGCGAGGTTGCAGCGCCTCGGCGCGGGTCCGTTGACCGCGCTTGCGGGCGGACGCACCGTCTGGCTGGACGGTGGACACAATCCCGATGCCGGGCGTGCCATCGCGCGCCACCTCGAAGGCCAGCCGCCGGTGCACCTGATCATGGGCATGCTGGCCAACAAGGACCCGTCGGCGATCCTCAGTCCGCTGGCGGACCGCGCCTTGTCGATCTCGGTCGTCCCTGCTCCCGGGCACGATGCGCACAAGCCTGCGGACTTTGCGCCGTTTACCAGCCTGCCGGTCGGCAGCTTTGCCACCGTGCCCGAAGCGCTGGCGGCGCTCCCGGCAGAAGGCGACGTGCTGATCGTCGGCTCGCTCTATCTCGCGGGCGAAGTGCTGCGGTTGAACGAGGAAGTGCCGGACTAGCCCTCTTCCTCCCCCGCCGTGCCCATCGCCGCATCGACAAGGCCGCTGCGGCTCATCCACCAGAACAGCGCGATGCCCGGCAGCGCCAGCACGGTGGTGAGCAGGTAGAAGTTCACGTAGCCCATGCTCTCGATCAGCGCACCGGCTGTGGTGCCCGTGGCGAAGCGGCCAACGATGCTCGCAGCAGCCGAAATCAGGGCATATTGCGCCGCCGTGTAGCGCAAGTCGCACAGCGCCGAGAAGTAGGCGACGACCACGACACCGCCATAGCCCGAAGCGATGTTCTCAAACCCGATCGCGCCCGCCATGCCCAAGTTGGAATGTCCCGCCGCAGCCAGCGCCGCGAACGACAGGTTCGACACCGCCATCAGCACCAGCGCCAGCAGGACCGAGCGCTTCAGCCCCATCTTCGCATAGGCCACGCCACCGATGAACACGCCGATCAGGTAGGCCCAGAAGCCGACGCCAACGTCCCACAGTGCGATCTCGTCATTGGTGAAGCCAAGGTCATCGAACAGCAGGCGGAAAGTGAGGTTCGCCAGCGTATCGCCGACCTTGTGAACAAGGATGAACAGCAGCACGAGCCATGCGCCGTGGCGGCGGAAGAACTCGCCGAACGGGCCGATGATCGACGCGAACACCTCGCCCACGCCCTTGCGCGCGGTCGGCTCACGGTGGCGTTCAGGCTCGCCGAGGAAGAGTGCAGTCAGCATCGCCGGCAAGGCGAACAGTGCACAGGCGAGATAGGCCGCGCTCCAGCCGGAACGCGCGGCCATGAACAGCGCCAGCGCGCCCGCACCCGCCGAGCCGATGCGCCAGCCGTACTGGCTCATGCCCGAGCCGGTGCCGAGCTGGTAGGGTTTCAGCGTCTCGATGCGGTAGGCGTCGATCACGATGTCGAACGTCGCGCCCGCGACGCCGACCAGCACTGCCGCCAGCACCGTGGCGCCAAGGTCAGCGCTCGGATCGACCAGCGCGAGATTGGCGACCGCGGCCATGACCAGCGACCCCGCCAGCAGCATCCACGAAACGCGTTGCCCCAAGCGCCCCAGCAGCGGCAGGTGCACGCCATCGACCAACCAGGCCCAGAAGATCTTGAGGTTGTAGACAAGGAACGCCAGCGTGAAGGCCGTCACCGTCTTTTTGTCGATCCCGTCCTGCGCCAACCGGGTCGTCAGCGTTGCCCCGATCATCGCATAGGGAAAGCCCGAGGACATGCCGAGGAAGAACGCGGCCAGCGATTCCTTCTCGAGATAGGGGCGCACCGAGTCCCACAGGTTCCGGTCACTGGCCTCGGTGCTCATCTATGCAGTCGCTCCCTCAAATGTTGCTGGCAACCTAGCGGCCAAATCCAACCGCGCCAGAGGTAGATGACTCGGGGTGACGGATAGCGCGTTCTCGCGTAAGGGCTGCGCCATGACTTTTCCCCCAAGAAACGGTGGCGATCGGCCGAAGCGGTTCAGCCCTCGGCCCGGTACCACCGAAAAGAAGCCTTTTTCGATGCGCAGCGGTGCGCCGCGCACCTCGCAACCGGTCGTGCCCGCCAAGCGCGCGCCCAATGCCGACGGCTCCGAGCGCGAGGGCGATCGGATTGCCAAGCTGCTCGCCCGCGCCGGCATTGCCAGCCGCCGCGAGGTGGAACGCATGATCGAGGAAGGCCGCGTCAAGATCGGTGACGAGGTCGTCACCACGCCGGCCACGCTGCTGACCAGCCTCAAGGGCGTGAGCGTCGACGGCAAGATGGTTGGCCCGATTGCCGCCCCGCGCCTGTTCCGCTTCCACAAGCCCGCAGGCCTGATCACTGCCGAGCGTGACCCTACGGGCCGCCCGACGATCTACACCGCCCTGCGCAACGCCATGCCCAAGGACGCCCCACGCGTCATGCCGGTCGGCCGCCTCGACGTGAACACCGAGGGTCTGTTGCTGATGACCAACGATGGCGAATTGAAGCGCGCGCTGGAACTGCCCTCAACCGGCATTCCACGCACCTACCGCGCCCGCACCTTCGGCGACATCACGCAGGCGCGGCTCGAGGAACTGATGGAGGGCATCGAGATCGACGGCGTCCGCTATGGTCCGATCAACGCCAACCTCGAACGCAGCGCCAATCGCAACAAGTGGATCGAATTGACCCTGACCGAGGGCAAGAACCGCGAAGTGCGCCGCGTGCTGGAACATCTTGGCCTCGAAGTCTCGCGCCTGTTGCGCACCAGCTATGGCCCGTTCGAACTGGCCGACCTGCAGCGCGGCTCGGTCGAGGAGATCCCGCAGGTCATGGTCGAACGTTTCCGCAAGACGCTGAAAACGAAATGAGGATCCCAAAGTGAGGATCATTGCCGGAGAATGGCGCGGCAGGCCTTTGCGCGCGCCCGAGGGGGACACCACCCGACCCACCGCCGACCGCACGCGCGAGACGCTATTCTCGATGCTCGCCAGCCGCCTTGGCAGCTTCGAGGACCTGACCGTGGCCGACCTGTTCGCAGGATCGGGCGCGCTTGGCCTCGAAGCGCTGTCGCGCGGGGCCGCTTCGGCAATCTTTGTCGAGCAGGATGCCGGCGCCATTCGCACAATCCGCGCCAACATTGCAGCGCTGCGCTGCGCCCCGCAGTGCGACGTGCGCGCCTCGTCCGTGCTCAGCCTCGGCCCGGTAAAGCAGCCGCTCGACCTCGTCATGCTCGACCCGCCCTATGGCACCGGCGCGGGCGCCGTCGCGATCGACCGGTTGACCCGGCTTGGCTGGATCGGCGAGGCGACGTGGATTTGCCTTGAGACCGCAGCCAAGGAAGTGCCTGACGTGCGGGTGTGCGAGGTCGACGCCGAGCGGAAGGTCGGCAAGGCGCTGATCACGCTGATGCGGTTGAAGTCCTAGGCAGACTGCTTCGGCGAGAACTGCACCCCCGCCAGCGTCATGGCCCCTGCCAGCGTCAGGAACAGGCCGACATAGGCCGTGCCGCCGATCCCGGCGAGCCATGCAGCTGCGAACGGGGCGAGCGCACCGCCGATGATGCCGCCCATGTTGAACGCCACCGAAATGCCGGTGTAGCGGACTTCGACCGGGTAGAGCGTCGGCAGCCAGGCGCCGAGCGGGCCGTAGGCCAGCCCCATGACGAACAGCGCGCTGGCCAGTGTTGCAAACACCACCGGCAGCGAGGCCGAGCCAAGGCCGGTGCCGAACACCATGCCCACGATGATCGTGAGCGCCGCGCCAGTGCCAAGGACGAGCCGTGCCGAGGCCTTGTCGGCCCAGTACCCGGCAACCAGAATGCCGAGCGCAAGGAAGGTGTTGGCGCCAAGCTGGATGCCGAGAAACTCCTGCTTGGCGTAGCCGAGTTTGGTCGTGGCGAAGGACAGCGCGAAAGTCGTCGCCAGATAGAAGATCGCAAAGCACGCAACGACGCCCGCGATCCCGGCCAGCACGGCGCCGAGATGATTGCGGAACAGCAGGCCGACCGGTACCTTGGGTGGCTCGGCCTTCTCGAGCGCTTCCTTGAACGCGGGCGTTTCGCCGATCTTCAACCGCACCCACAGCCCGAGGCCGACCAGCAGCGCGCTTGCCAGGAACGGCACGCGCCAGCCCCAGGCGGCGAAGTCGGCATCGGAAAGCCCCTTGCCGAGCAGCAGAAACAGCCCATTGGCACAAAGGAAACCCAGCGGCGCACCCAGTTGCGGCGCACTGCCGAAGCGAGCTTCCCAACCCTTCGGCGCATTCTCCACGGCGAGCAGCGACGCTCCGCCCCACTCTCCGCCGAGGCCGAAGCCCTGTCCAAAGCGCAGCAGGCAAAGCAACGCGGGCGCGACCCAGCCGACCATGGCGTACGTCGGCAGGAAGGCGATCAGGAAGGTGGATCCGCCCATCAGCATCAGCGAGGCGACCAACGTCGACTTGCGCCCGATCCGGTCGCCGAAGTGACCGAACGCAATCGCGCCCACGGGCCGTGCAAAGAACGCAAGGCCGAAGGTCATGAAAGACAGCAACGTCTGCGCTGCCTCTGATTCTGTGGGGAAAAACAATGGCCCAATGACGAGCGCGGCCGCTGTTGCGTAGATGTAGAAGTCGTAGAACTCCACCGCCGTGCCAACGAGGCTGGCAGTCAGCACGCGACCCTGCTGTCGAATCGGATTCATCGGCGCGCTTCTCCCCTCGTTCGCGGCGCGCGTTGTTCCGTCTCAAGCCTGCCGGGTCAACACCACAAGCGAAAAGGGGCGCCGGCAACCCGGCACCCCTTTCACGCGACGATCGTGGGAAGCGTTCAGATACCGCCGCGATTGCGGCAGCTGTCGGTGACGGTCTTGCTGCAGACCGGATACTTCTTGTTCATGGCCGAGGCGGGCGGCGGGGTCATGTTGCCGGGCGTGCTGGCGCTCATCCCGCCTGAGGGAGGGGTTGCGGGCTCTGCCGGCGTAGCTGGCGTTGCCCCCGTACCCATGCCGGGATTGGGCTGGGCGGGCGTAGCACCGGATGATGGCACGGCGTTCCCTGAAACCTGCGCCACGATCGAGGGCCAGACTTGCGTGCGCTGCTCCGGCGTCATGGCGTATATCTGCGCCTTCTGCTCGTCGGTCAGAGCCCACCAGCCCTTCTGCTGATCAGTGTCGAGGCTCCAGAAGTATTCCTGATAGGTGGACGGCCATGCTGCGTACTTGGTCTTTTGCTCGGCGGCCCAGGCGTCGATCTGAAGCTGCTGGTCAGGCGTGGGCGAGAAGGTGCCGGTCACCGTGGTGGCAGCGGTGGTGTCCGATGTGGTTGCCGTGGCGGTCGTGGAAGTCGACTGGGCCGCCACGAACGTGGGACTCGAAGCGATGGCAAGAGCAAGCGCGCTTGCGGCAAAAAGATTTCGCATGGAATTCTCCTGATTTTGTCTTTGTACCCGAAGTCTTGAGGCCAAGCCCTGCCCCGCTGGCCCGGTTCCCGGCGCTGCGACGGCTGCGCCCGGATTCAAGACGAAGCGAACATGCGCAGAATGGGCGGTTAGCGATTGCCGCGACAGCGTTTGGTCCCTATCTGTTCGCCTATGTCTTCCCCCCAACCTGTGAATCCCGGCAATGCCGAAGCGTGGCTCGATGGCCTGAACCCGCCCCAGCGCGAGGCGGTGACAACGACCGAAGGGCCGGTGCTGATGCTGGCGGGCGCGGGCACGGGCAAGACCGCCGCGCTCACCGCGCGCCTCGCCAATCTGCTGCGCCAGCGGCTCGCCTGGCCGAGCGAGATCCTCTGCGTCACCTTCACCAACAAGGCCGCGCGCGAGATGCGCGAGCGCGTGGGCAACCTGATCGGCCCGGCGGTGGAAGGGATGCCGTGGCTCGGCACGTTCCATTCGATCGCCGCCAAGATGCTGCGCCGCCATGCCGAACTTGTCGGCCTGCAGAGCAACTTCACGATCATCGACACCGACGACCAGTTGCGCCTGCTCAAGCAGCTGATCGTGGCCGAAGGCGTTGACGACAAGCGCTGGCCGGCCAAGCAGCTCGCCGGGCTGATCGACAAGTGGAAGAACCGCGGCCTCAATCCCGGCGATCTCGATGCGCTGGAGAACGAGGCCTATGCCAACGGCAAGGGCCAGCGCTTCTACGCTCTCTACCAGAACCGCCTGCGCGAACTGAACGCCTGCGACTTCGGCGACCTGTTGATGCACATGCTCAATATCTTCCGGCGCGAACGGGACGTGCTGGAATCATGGCAGCAGCGCTTCAAGTACGTGATGGTGGACGAATATCAGGACACCAACGCCGTGCAGTACCTGTGGCTGCGCCTGCTTGCCCAGAACCGCAAGAACATCTGCGTGGTGGGGGACGACGACCAGTCGATCTATTCGTGGCGCGGCGCGGAAGTCGCCAATATCCTGCGGTTCGAAAAGGATTTTCCGGGCGCGAAGGTGATCCGCCTCGAACAGAACTACCGCTCCACCCCGCATATCCTCGGTGCGGCATCGGGGCTGATTGCAGAAAACTCCGAACGCCTCGGTAAGACGCTGTGGACCGAGGTTGATGGCGGCGACAAGGTGCGCGTGATCGGCGTGTGGGACGCGCCGGAAGAAGCGCGGCGGATCGGCGAGGACATCGAACGGCTTGAGCGCGAGGGCGCGCCGCTCGATCGCGTCGCCATCCTCGTGCGCGCGCAGTTCCAGACGCGCACCATCGAAGACCGCTTCATCCAGATCGGCCTCGGCTACCGCATCGTCGGCGGTTTCCGCTTCTACGAACGCGCCGAAATCCGTGACGCGCTGGCGTATCTGCGCCAGATTGCCAGCCCGCAGGACGACCTTGCGTTCGAACGGATCTACAACACCCCCAAGCGCGGCCTTGGCGACAAGACGCTGGAAAAGCTCCACCGCCATGCCCGCGCGCGCGGCATCCCCCTCTCGCTGGCGGCGGTGGAGATCCTCGATACCGACGAGCTGCCAGCCCGCGCGCGCAACACGCTCGCCGCCCTGATGCGCGATTTCGCGCGCTGGCGCGATGCGGCCAAGCAACTGGTGCCCGCCGAACTCGCTCGCACGATCCTCGACGAAAGCGGCTACACCGCCGCGCTGCAGGCCGAGAAGACGGCTGAAGCCGCCGGACGCCTCGAAAACCTCACCGAACTCGCCCGCGCGATGGAAGAGTACGAGACGCTGGGGGACTTCCTCGAGCACGTCAGCCTGGTGATGGACAACGAGAACACCGCCGACGAGGACAAGGTCACGATCATGACCATCCACGCCGCCAAGGGGCTGGAATTCGACAACGTGTTCCTGCCGGGCTGGGAAGAAGGCGTGTTCCCCTCGCAGCGCTCGCTCGATGAAGGCGGGCTTGCATCGCTGGAGGAGGAACGCCGCCTCGCCTACGTGGCGATCACTCGCGCCCGGCGGCGCTGCACCATCCTCCACGCCGCCAATCGCCAGATCTACGGCCAGTGGACCAGCTCGATCCCCTCGCGCTTCATCGGCGAACTGCCCGCCGAGCATATCGAGGAGGAAACCACCCTCTCGGGCGGCGCATCGATGTGGCGCGCCAACTGGAGCGAGCGCGAAGATCCCTTCGCCCACGTCGCACAGGCCAACGCCAACCGCGCCGCCTCACGCGGCCCCGGTTGGCAACGCGCCGCAGCCCAGACCTTCAACCCCGCCCCCCGCCGCATCGCCGAACCCACCCGCAGCGCTGCCAGCTTCGCCGCCAAACCCCGCGGCGACATCGCCGTGGGCGCGCGCGTCTTCCACGAGAAGTTCGGATATGGCACCGTGGCCGAGCAGGAAGGCAACAAGCTGGAGATTGATTTCGAGAGCGCAGGGCGGAAGCGGGTGATTGATAGCTTTGTTAAGGTGGCTTGAGGGCGTTGGCTTTGTCGTTCGCTGTTGCTGGGCGACCGGATTCGCTTAGAAGCTGACAAACGCCAATGCGCAGCCTATGGCTTTACGGATGGCGATCGACTTGTGCACCGTGTCAGTTGGGTTATGGCTGGGGCTTGCCGCGCTTTTCTCTCTGATCGGAGGATGCATAGGCTACGCCAGTTGGGTTGCCGTGCAAAGAAAGTTCAAAAGTCCCTCCGTTCCAGCGGGTTTGAATTTCTCTGCCGGTTGTTTAGTGCCGATAGTCTTCGCAATAGCTGCGTTCTTCACGGCGAACGCGCTACTTCCTGACAATCCTTGTTACGGGGCATTCACGGCCGATGCTATCTTCATACCGCCGCTCGGCTTTTTTATTGTGTTTTGCAGCGCGGTAACAACGTTCTGGATTGCCGCATGGCGCCGGTAAGCGGGCAACGCGCAGCGTGACACTCAATCACTACCATCCCGCAAACTTACACTGATCTCCCCGCCGTCACCCCGTGCTTGACAGGGGGTTGGGCTGTTCTTCCTGCGCAGCGCCCAAAGAGAAAAGCCAAGGCCCGGATCAAGTCCGGGCCGACGATGAAATGGGCTGTTATTTTGCGCCGAGTGCTCTTGCTCTCTCCCCTTCAGGGGAGAGATACGCAGGCTTGGCGGCTTGCCGCCTAGCCGGAGTTGAGCGGGGCTTGGGCAGAACAGCCCCTCTCCCAACCCTCTCCCCTGAAGGGGAGAGGGCTAAAGCGCCGAAACCGCCAGAAATTCCGGAATCGGTCCGTTCCACTCACCCGGCTTCGACGGCGGTTCGGAGTGGTCGCGGTAGCTGGGTTGTTCGCGGCGGGGGGCGCGGTCCTGGCGGGCCTCTGCGCGCGGTTCGCGTTCCGCACGCGGCTTGCGTTCCTCGCGGGCGGGACGTTCGCGGCGGCTTTCGCGCTTGGGCTCTTCATCGCGGCGCTCGGTTTCGCGGGGCTTGCGCTCTTCCTTCTCGGCGATCTCGAGCTTGAACTCGGGGATCTTGGTCCCCTGCAGCTTCTCGACGTTGTCGATCGCCTCGGCATCTTCCGACGCCACCAGCGTGAACGCCCGGCCCGTCGCCCCGCCGCGACCGGTGCGGCCGATGCGGTGGACATAGTCGTCGGGGTGCCAGGGCGTGTCGAAGTTGAAGACGTGGCTCACGCCCTTCACGTCAAGCCCGCGTGCGGCGACGTCCGAGGCGCAGAGGATCGAGATGTCGCCGTCCTTGAACTTCTGCAACTCGGCGTTGCGCGCGCTCTGGTCCATGTCGCCGTGGATTTCCCCGGCGGCAAAGCCGTGGCGCTGCAAGGACTTGGCCAGTTCGCGCACCGTCGTCTTGCGATTGGCGAAAACGATCGCGGTAGTGACGTTGTCGGTCCGCAGCAGCTGGCGCAGCACTTCGCGCTTCTGGCGCGTGGTGCAGCGGACCTTGAACTGGGCGATGTTGGTGTTCGTAGCGGCAGGGCGCGCCACTTCGATCGACTTGGGGTTCGACAGGAACTTGTCGGCCAGCTTCTTGATCGGCGGCGGCATCGTTGCCGAAAACAGCAGCGTCTGGCGCGTGGTCGGCAGGCGCGAGCAGATCGTCTCGATATCGGGAATGAAGCCCATGTCGAGCATGCGGTCCGCCTCGTCGATCACCAGCATCTCGCAGCCCGTCAGCAGGATCTTGCCGCGCTCGAACAGGTCCATCAGGCGACCGGGCGTGGCGATCAGCACGTCGACGCCGTCCTGCAGCGCCTTGACCTGATCACCCATCTGCACGCCACCAATCAGCAGCGCCATCTTGAGATCGTGATTCTTGCCGTACTTCTCGAAGTTCTCGGCCACCTGCGCGGCGAGTTCGCGCGTCGGTTCGAGAATCAGCGAGCGCGGCATCAGCGCGCGGCGGCGGCCGTGGGCGAGAATGTCGATCATCGGCAGCACGAACCCGGCCGTCTTGCCGGTGCCGGTCTGGGCAATGCCGATGATGTCCTTCATCATCAGGACAGCGGGAATTGCCTGCGCCTGGATCGGAGTGGGCTCATCATAGCCGGCGTCGAGCACCGACTGGAGCAATTCATCCGAGAGGCCGAGATCGGCAAACTTCATGCAGGCAATTTTCCGAGAACTAGAGACGGCACGAACGCAATTGTGCCCGCTGGACAGCCTGCATCGCAAAATGCCGCCAGCACTGACAGCGCGCTAAGACGATATGGCCCGAAAAGTCAAGAATTCCGCGACGAGACGGGACCGTCAGTCATCTTCCAGTACGAGTTCGCGCATCTTGGTAATCGCACAGTTCGCTCCGGCCCGCGAATGGATCGTATCCCGGCCAGCGCAGAGCTGCCCATCCTCGTTCCGTTCGACATAAAAGCCCGAATAGAAATCGCGGGCGCGGCAGGATTTGTCGAGACTGGCACCGATCAGCTTTCGCCCGCGCGTGACCAGCAGGAGGCGATCCTGCGATTCGATCTGCACGCCGGCAATGCTGGTGATCGGCAGGCACTTGCTGGTCTTGCGCTCATAGAAACGCGGCGGTTGTGGCGCGGCCGGCATGGGCGTGTACATCTGGCCGGGCAGGCGCGGCGCAATACGAATGATCATGCGCTGTTCGATGCGCACCTGATTCCACGACTGGTCGCCCAAGCCGTCGGCAATGAAGCTGTTCAATGCGCCTGATCTGAAATCATCGTCGATCAGGGGCGATCCTGCAGGAATGGTGGCAGTCGCCCATTGCGCATCGCTGTCATCGACCACCACAGGTGCACCAACCGGTACGGCCAGCAGCATGCCCAATGAGGCCAAGAGATTGAATACACTGGGCATTTCGATGTTAAAACTCTTGAAGTCCCCTCAACGGCCCAGCGGCCCTGACCCCGCCCGATCCGCTCCTCACACCCCTAGCCTGCGGGGTTGAACCGTTGCTTAACCTGCCAGCAATGAAAAATGAATTGCCCTTGCCGCAGGGTCGCAATAGCCGATGCGCCAATGAGCGATACGTTTCTGGCAGAAGCGGCCCGCCTGCTCGGGCCAAAGGGGTTGACCACCGACCCTGACGACATGGCACCCTGGCTGACCGATTGGCGCGGCCGCTATACCGGCGCGGCGCGGGCAATCGCCTCGCCAGCCAATACCGCCGAGGTCGCCGCCCTCGTCAAGCTCTGCGCCAGGCATGGCGTGCCGATTGTGCCGCAAGGCGGCAACAGCGGCATGTCGGGCGGCGCCACACCGTTCGAGAGTGGCGCCGAGATCATACTCTCCTTGCGCCGCATGAACCGGATCACCGCGCTCGATGCCGCGGCGCGTTCTGCCACGTGCGAGGCGGGCGTCATTCTCCAGGTCCTGCACGAAGCGGCGGAGAAAGAAGGCCTGCGCTTCCCGCTGACGCTTGGCGGCAAGGGCTCCGCCACGATCGGCGGCCTCGTCTCGACCAACGCCGGCGGCACGCAAGTCCTGCGCCATGGCTCGATGCGGGCGCTGGTGCTGGGGGTCGAAGCCGTCATGGCCGATGGCAGCGTGCTCGACCTGTTGACCCCGCTCAAGAAGGACAACCGGGGTTTCGATCTCAAGCAGGTGCTGATCGGTTCGGAAGGAACGCTGGGCATCGTCACGGCTGCGACCTTGCGGCTCGCTCCGGCAATTGCCGGCAGGACGGTGATGTGGGCAGGCACGGCCTCGCTGCACGACGCGCGCAGCCTCCTGCTTCTGGCCGAGGACATGGCGCCGGGGCTGCTGGAAGGCTTCGAGGTCCTGCCCCAGCACAGCCTGGAGGCGGTTCAGGCCTATACTCCCGGCACGCGCGCGCCACTGGCGGAACCTCATGCCTGGCACGCCCTGATCGAACTGGTCGCAGGCGACGAGGGCACTGCCGCAAGGTTGCCCGAACTGGCCGAGCGCATCCTCGCCACGGCATTCGAACGCGATCTCATCGCCGATGCCACGATCGCCGCCAGCGAAGACCAGGCCGAGCGCATGTGGCTGATCCGTGAGACCATCTCGCCCGCCGAACGGGCGCTTGGCCCGGCGATGCAGCACGACATTTCCGTGCCGGTCGAAAAGATGCCTGCCTTTGTCGAGGCCGCCGTCCCGCGGCTCGAAGCCGACTGGCCCGGCACTCGCGCGGTCTGCTTCGGGCATCTCGGCGACGGCAACGTCCACTTCCACGTGATCGCCCCGTCGGGCAGCGATCGGGCCTCGTGGGAAGCGGGCGACGGCAAGGCCATCAGCGCGCAAGTCCACGACATGGTGGCGGCGTGGGGCGGCTCGATCTCGGCAGAACACGGCATCGGCAGGCTGAAGCGCGACGAACTGGCGCGCCTCGCCGATCCAGCGATGCTGGGCACGATGCGCGCAATCAAGCAGGCGCTTGACCCGCATGGCCTGCTAAACCCCGGAAAGCTTGTCTGACGCGGCTTGCGCGGCCTTCTGGCAGCCCCTAAGAACCGGCGTTCCCGCTAAGCCGCGGCCAGAGTGAATTTTGCCCGCGCGAATGTTTTGATTCTTGGAGAGATGCAAAATGGCCAGCGCGCCGCAAGCGAACCTGCCGATGTTCTACAACGACCTGATGCCGCTCAACAGCCGGGACCATGCAACGTGGAAGGCCAAGAACGCGGATGCAGCGCCCTGGCTGATCGGACAGCATGCCATCCCCCTGACGGCTGAGGAGTTTCCGCAGGCTGCGCGCCATTATCCGATCATCTTTGCATCGGGTGACAATCCGGTTCCGCTGGCGCTGATGGGCCTCAACGAAGGCGTGAACGTCTTTGTCGACGAAGAAGGCAAGGTCACCCAGCCGATCTACATTCCGGCTTACGTCCGCCGCTATCCGTTCCTGCTGGCCAAGCTGAACCCGAACAGCGAAGAACTTTCGCTGTGCTTCGATCCTTCTGCCGGCCTGCTTGGCGATTCGGTGGAAGGGCAGGAGCTCTTCACCGACGGCCAGCCTTCGGAAGCGACGCAGGCCGCACTCGGCTTCTGCGAACAGTTCGAACAGGCAGGCCAGCGCACGCAGGCCTTCATCGACGAGCTGAAGAAGAATGACCTGCTCATGGAAGGCGAAGTGGCCATCCAGCAGCAGGGCAACGAACAGCCCTTCATCTATCGCGGCTTCCAGATGGTAAATCAGGAAAAGCTGCGTGACGTGCGCGGTGACGTGCTGCGGGGCTGGGCACAGAGCGGCCTGCTGCCCCTGCTCTATGCGCACCTGTTCTCGCTCGAACTGATCAGCCAGATCTTCGGCGCCCAGGTTCAGCTGGGCAAGGGACCGATCCCGGCGATCCAGGTTCCGGCCGAGTAAGCCAGACACGATTTGACATGAGGCTTGAGTAATCAAGCCACAGGTCAACAGAAAAGCGCGGTGAGCCACTCGGTTCATCGCGTTTTTTCTTGGGGTGTTGCAAAAATCCCTCGAAAGCCCTTGCAGGGTCAATGCCCCTCACCTATCTTGTGATTGTTGCGTTGCGGCTCCCCTCATGGCCCAGCGTAACTGGTGCACTCACGTGCACCTCCTCCCTGAACCTTGGCCACCTGGAGCTTGCTCCAGGTGGTTTTTTCTTGGGTTACATGAGCTTGGCCACTCTGGCCGACGCGCTTCGGCTAATTCGGGCGCAGTCTACTCGGCAGCAGTGCGCCAGCGGCCGCGGTCGGACGCACGACCAAGGTCGGCCACGTCGACTGCGAGTCGGCGCACCAGGCCCACCAGCAATTCGATCGTGGCATCGAAGCCGGGGCCGGGTTCGGCCATTCGTGCATCGAGATAACAGGTGCGGTCGATCTCGAGCTGCATGCAGTGAAGCCCTTCGGCGCGCCGTGCGTGCCGCTCCAGCACATAACCCCCGGCATATGGCCGGTTGTGCGATACCCGTCGTGCCGCTTCGGTGAAGAAGCCGAATGCAGACGCCACCACGCCGCCGTCGCACGATGCGCCGAAGCGATCGCCAACGACGAATTCCGGCGCGCGCTCTCCGGGCGAACGCGCCGCCAGCGGCGGCATCGAATGAAGATCGATCAGCAGGGCAGCGCCCCAACGGTCACGGATTGTCTCGAGCGTGGTGGCGAGCGCTGTGTGATAGGGCTGGTGCACCGCGGCAATCCGCTCTGCCAGCTCGCTATGATCAAGCCTGCGCTTCCACAGCTCTCCCAGGCCCGGCAGACGACGCGGCACCAGCCCAAGCCCGCTGCGGGCGCGCCTGCCGAAACCGCTGGGCGCTGCCGAAGCATCTGCCGGCGGACCGCCGACCATCTCCCAGTCGACATCGTCGCTGGCGCGGTTGAGGTCGAGCATGGCCCGGGGTGCATGGGCGACGAGCAGTGCCGCACCGGTCTGGCGGGAGACCGCCTGCCCGAGCAGATCCGCGTAGCGATCCTCAAGCCGAGGCGCCGCAAATGCGGGATGACGCATCCGGTCAAGCAGCGACTTGGCATAGGCCCTTCCTGCATGCGGCACGGCAATGACCACCGGGATCGGCGAAGGATCGATAGTCGTCAGGCTATAGGCCGGCACACCGGGATTGCCCGGCACCGACCCGCCATGGACCGAAGCCGAATCGCCCTGGTGCTCACCCTCATGCTGCATCACGCAAAGGTGCAACCGATTCGCACGCAAGTCAAAGCAAGGTCCAAGAACGATTGCTCCACTTCCAGGACGGTGGGGAAAAAGCGGTTTGCGCGAAGCTTCGGACGGGAGATTGTTAACTCCATCTGCGTTATAAGCCATCGAACTGAAGCCCCACTATAAACAACAGGTTCGCCATGATCCGGATCCTGCTCGCCGAAGACGAAGAGGCGATGCGCACTTACCTTACCCGCGCGCTCGAAAACGCAGGTTACGCCGTGACGGCCGTGGACCGTGGCACCGCTGCGATCCCCCTGCTCGAAAGCGAGCACTTCGACCTTCTCCTGTCGGATATCGTCATGCCGGAAATGGACGGAATCGAACTGGCGCAGCGGTGCAGCGAGATCAGCCCTGCTACCAAGGTCATGTTCATCACCGGCTTTGCCGCGGTGACGCTCAAGGCAAATCGCGAAGCACCTCAGGCCCGGGTCCTGTCTAAGCCGTTCCACCTCAAGGATCTGGTGCTCGAAGTCGAGCGCGTGTTCGAGGATGCGCAGTTCGCCGGGAGCCGCTGAAGCCCGGCTGCAAATTTCCCCCTTGCCATGAATCGGGACGGGGGCTAATGGCGCGCTTCCCGACGCGATCAGCGGTTCGCCGCCAGCCCAGGGACAAGCAGATGGTGCGGGCGTATAGCTCAGTGGTAGAGCACTATGTTGACATCGTAGGGGTCGCAAGTTCAATCCTTGCTACGCCCACCATCGCATAAGAAACCCCGCCAATGGCGGGGTTTTTTGTTGATCGCTGCGGACCAAAATGGCGGGAGCGACCAGCGCCCCCGCCCTGTCGGTCTTACTTGCCCTGCCAGTTCGGCTTGCGCTTTTCGGCAAATGCGGCGGCACCTTCGCGGGCATCGCTCGAAGTGAACACCGGCGCGATGTAGGCCTGCTGCTTCTGCCACATTTCCGCCTCCGTCCATTCGTGCGAATCGCGGATAATGCCTTTCGACGCGATCAGCGCCAGCGGTCCGTTCTCGGCGACCTTCGCGGCCAGGGCCTTTGCCGCATCCAGCGACGGACCTTCGACGATCTGGTTGATGAAGCCGAGTTCATAGGCGCGCTGGGCAGTGATGAAGTCCCCCGTCAGCGCCAGTTCCATCGCGATGCGCGGCGGGATCTGGCGCGGCAGCTTGATCAGGCCACCGGCAGCAGCGGCAAGGCCGCGCTTGGCTTCGGGAATGCCGAACTTGGACGAAGCGCTCGCCACGATCAGGTCGCACGACAACGCCAGTTCCATGCCGCCCGCCAAGGCGTAGCCATCAACCGCCGCGATGATCGGCTTCTTTGGCGTCCATTCCGACAGCCCGCCAAAGCCGCGCCCCGGTATCGAGGGCGATTCCCCGCGCAGGAAGCCTTTGAGGTCCATGCCCGAACAGAACGTGCCGCCCGCACCGGTGAGGATCGCGCAGCGCAGGTCGGCCTCTGCATCCAGCCGATCCATCGCTGCCGAGATGCCCTCGGCCGCAGCCTTGTTCATCGCGTTCTTCGCATCGGGCCGGTTGATCGTGACGATCAGCACGTTGCCATCGACTTCTGTAAGGACTTCCGCCTCGCTCATCGCATCTCTCCAAAAGGGCTTGCACCCGGATTTAACCGGTCACTTAAATATCTGCATTGTCCATGAGCGGATGTCCAGCGCAAAGCCTGCAAAAATTGCGCGAATCGCCTACCTGCCTTGCGCGCAGGGAAGCCTCTGCTAAGGGAAGGCGCAATTTCTCTCCCCAGCTTGAAAGACAGGACGGACATGGCGAAGATCAAGGTGAAAAACCCGGTCGTCGAACTCGACGGCGATGAAATGACCCGGATCATCTGGGAATGGATCCGTGAACGCCTGATCCTTCCCTACCTCGACATCGACCTCAAGTACTACGACCTCTCGGTCCAGAAGCGTGATGAGACCGACGACCAGATCACCATCGATTCTGCCAACGCGATCAAGCAGTACGGCGTCGGCGTGAAGTGCGCCACGATCACCCCCGACGAGCAGCGCGTCGAGGAATTCAACCTCAAGTCGATGTGGAAGTCGCCCAACGGCACGATCCGCAACATTCTCGGCGGCGTGGTGTTCCGCGAGCCGATCGTGATTCAGAACGTGCCGCGCCTGGTCCCGGGCTGGACCGATCCGATCGTCGTCGGCCGTCACGCTTTTGGTGACCAGTATCGCGCCACGGACTTCGTCGTCCCCGGCCCCGGCAAGCTGCGCCTCGTCTGGGAAGGCGACAACGGCGAGACGATCGACCGCGAAGTGTTCAACTACCCCTCGGGCGGCGTCGCCATGGCGATGTACAACCTCGACGATTCGATCCGCGACTTCGCGCGCGCCTCGTTCAACTACGGCCTGTCGCTTGGCTGGCCGGTCTACCTGTCTACCAAGAACACGATCATGAAGGCCTATGACGGCCGCTTCAAGGACCTGTTCCAGGAAGTGTTCGACAGCGAAGGCTTCAAGGAAAAGTTTGCCGCCGCCGGCATCAGCTACGAACACCGCCTGATCGACGACATGGTCGCCTCGGCGCTCAAGTGGTCCGGCAAGTTCGTCTGGGCCTGCAAGAACTACGACGGTGACGTGCAGTCCGACACGGTTGCACAGGGCTTCGGTTCGCTCGGCCTGATGACCTCGGTCCTCATGTCGCCCGATGGCAAGACCATCGAGGCCGAAGCCGCCCACGGCACCGTGACCCGTCACTACCGCCAGCACCAGCAGGGCAAGCAGACCTCGACCAACCCGATCGCCTCGATCTTCGCCTGGACCCGTGGCCTCATGTACCGCGGCAAGTTCGACGAGACCCCGGAAGTCGTGAAGTTCGCCGAAACGCTCGAGCGCGTCTGCATCGAAACCGTCGAAAGCGGCAAGATGACCAAGGACCTCGCCCTGCTGATCGGCCCCGATCAGGCGTGGATGACCACCGAGAAGTTCTTCGAAGCCATCGTCGAGAACCTCGAAACCGAAATGAAGAACTGGGCGTAAGCGCAGGTTCCTTCATGGTAACAGCAAAGGGCTCCGGTTCACGCCGGGGCCCTTTTGCTTTGGCAACAGTTCGACATGCGGAAACGGATGACACCGCTGCCCCCCTCCCCTAACCTTGCGGAATGGCAGGCAATCTCGAACCGACGACCGCACTTTCCGACGCCCTCGTAATTCTCGGTGCGGCCGGCATCGTCATCCCAGCCTTCGCGCGCTTTCGCATCACCCCGATCATCGGATTCATCCTCGTCGGACTGGTGGTCGGTCCGTTCGGCCTCGGTGCGCTCGTGCCGCAGTATCCGTGGCTTTACCACATCACGATATCCGATCCCGCAGCAATCGCGCCCTTTGCCGAATTCGGCATCATCCTGCTGCTGTTCGAGATCGGCCTGGAACTCTCGTTCAACCGCCTGTGGGACATGCGTCGACTGGTCTTCGGTCTCGGCGCGATGGAGCTCGGCATCTCAGCCCTGCTCCTGTCCGCCGCCCTGCTTGCCACCGGCCTGCAAGTCAGCGGCGCATTCGGCCTTGGCCTTGCCCTCGCCCTGTCCTCGACAGCGCTGGTCCTGCCCATTGCCGGGACGCAAGGCCCGGTCGGTCGTGCTGCGCTGTCCATGCTGCTGTTCGAGGACATCGCCCTCGTCCCGATCATCTTCATCCTCGGCGCGATGGGCCCGGTCGCCGCCCATTCCGATGGCCCAACGCTAGGGGAGACGCTGCTCTATGGCGGCATCGTCGTCGCTGTCCTGCTGGTTGGCGGCCGGCTGTTGCTACCGCGTCTCTTCGCACAGGCCGCGCAGACCAAAAGCCCTGAACTTTTTCTCGCCGCGACCATGCTGGTGGTCATCGCCGCCGCACTCTCCACCTCGCTCGTCGGCCTCTCGCCGATCATGGGCGCGCTGCTCGCCGGCCTGCTTATTGCCGAAACCGAGTACCACACAGAAGTCGAAGCCATCACCAAGCCGTTCAAGGGCCTCGCGCTGGGGGTCTTCCTGATCACCATCGGCATGGGCATCGACTTGCGCGTGGTCTGGGCGCAAGTCGGCCCGCTGACGCTCGCCGTGGTCGGCGTCGTCGTCCTCAAGGCGCTGGTCACGATGTTCGCCTTGCGCTTCATGGGCAAGGAACGCGCCACCGCGCTCGAAGCAGGCATCCTCATGGCCAGCCCATCGGAAACCACGCTGATCGTGCTGACCACCGCCGCCGAAGCCGCCCTGATCGACCGTGAGACCGCGCAATTCTGGCAGATCGTCACAGCCATCGGCCTGACGATCACGCCCTTGCTGGCCAAGCTGGGCGAGACCTGGGGGCAACGCGTGGCGCGCGGCACCGCCGACGTCGGCCAGAACACCTTTGTCGAAGAACCCGAAGGCGAACGTGTCGTGGTGATGGGCTTCGGCCGCGTCGGCCGGCTCATCGCCGAGATGCTGACCGTTCACAAGGCAGCATGGCTGGGCATCGATTCGGACCCGGGCATCGTCAGGACTGCGCGCAAGGACGGCCTGCCTGTCCTCTTCGGCAACGTCGACAGCGAAGCCGCCATCGCCCGCCTCGGGCTGGACGATGCCAAGGCGATGATCCTCACCATGGACGAGCCAGTCCTGATCCTGCGCATGGTCAAGCGCCTCCGCAGCGCCCACCCCGATCTGCCGATCATCGTCCGCGCCCGCGACGCGGCCCATGCCGCCGCGCTCTACAAGGCCGGCGCCAGCCACGCCGTGCCCGAAACCCTCGAAAGCTCGCTGCAACTGTCGGAAGCCGTGCTGGTCGATCTCGGCTTCCCGATGGGCCCGGTCATCGCTTCGATCCACGAAAAGCGCGACGAATTCCGCCAGAAGATCAAGGAGGAAGGCGAACTGAACTCGCTGCCCAAGCTCAAGTCGGCCTCGCTCAGGGAACGCCCTGCCTGACGAGCCGCAACCGATCTCCTGCCCCTGCGTTTTTCAAAGGCAAGGAGAGCAAAAATGACCCACCGCAGCAACAAGCCCGATCTCAACCCGGCAACGCAGGACGATCAGCCGAACAAGGGCCCAATCACGAAGCCTCAGCAAACCGACGCCACGATGCGCGAAAAGGACCTAGCCCGCGGCTCTGAACCGGAAACGCGCGGTGCGAGTGGGCGCAGGCCGTAAGCGTCAGGCGGCGAGGACCGCCTTTGCCGCCGAAATCGCGTCCGCGGCCTTCGTCCCATCAGGCCCGCCGCCCTGTGCCATGTCCGGACGGCCACCGCCGCCCTTGCCGCCAAGCGCTTCCACGCCCGCGCGTACCAGATCGACCGCGCTGACCTTGCCGACCAGATCCTCGGTCACGGCAGCCGCGATGGAAGCCTTGCCTTCGTTGACCGCGACGATCACCGCCACGCCCGAACCTAGCCGCTGCTTGGCCTGATCGAGCAGCCCGCGCAGTTCCTTGGGGTCGAGCCCGTCGAGCACTTGCCCAGAGAACTTCACGCCGCCCACTTCCTCGTCGGCGTTCTCGGCCTTGGCTGCACCGCCGCCGAGCGCCAGCGCCTTCTTCGCCTCGGCCAGTTCGCGTTCGAGCTTCTTGCGCTCTTCCATCAGCGCCGAAACGCGCGCTTCGACGTCTTCGGGCGTCGTGCGCAGGATCGCTGCGGTGTGCTTGAGCGCCTCTTCGCGCGCCACGAACCACTGCCGCGCGCCCTCGCCGGTCAGCGCCTCGATGCGGCGCACGCCTGATGACACTGCACTTTCGCTGACGATGCGGAACACGCCGATATCGCCGAGCGCCCGCACGTGCGTACCGCCGCACAGTTCGACCGAATAGTGCTTGTCCGTCGCGCGGCCCATCGAGAGCACGCGCACTTCCTCGCCGTACTTCTCGCCGAACAGCGCCATCGCGCCCGCCTCGATCGCGTCGTCGGGGCTCATCAAGCGCGTCGTCACCGCCTCGTTGGCGCGGATTTCAGCGTTCACTTCCGCCTCGATCGCGGCAATGTCCTCAGGGGTCAGTGCCGTCGGCTGCGAGAAGTCGAAGCGCAGGCGGTCCGCCGCAACCAGCGAGCCCTTCTGCGTGACGTGCCCGCCCAGGCGGTTGCGCAGTGCCGCATGCAGCAGGTGCGTGGCCGAATGGTTGGCGCGGATCGCATCGCGGCGTTCGACATCGATGTCGAGCTTCACAACGTCACCTACCTTGATCGAACCCGCTTCAACCTTCGCGTTGTGCGCGTGCAAGCGGCCCAAGGGCTTGGCAGTGTCGCTCACCGCCAGCTTCAGGCCATCGGCGCCGGTGATCGTGCCGGCATCGCCGGTCTGGCCACCGCTTTCGCCGTAGAACGGCGTCTGATTGACGATCACGGTCACGTCATCGCCAGCGGCTGCGCTGCCGACTTCCTTGCCGTCCTTCACCAGCGCTACGACTTGCGCCTCGCCGGTCGTGGCGGTGTAGCCGGTAAACTCGGTTGCGCCGACGCGTTCGGCAATGTCGAACCACACTTCGCTGTCGGCGGCTTGGCCCGATCCCTTCCACGCCGCGCGCGCCGCCGCCTTCTGCTGCGCCATCGCCGCATCGAAGCCCTCGCGGTCCACGGCAATGCCGCGCGCGCGCAGGGCGTCTTCGGTCAGGTCATAGGGGAAGCCATAGGTGTCATAGAGCTTGAACGCGGTCTCGCCCGGCAGCGCGTCGCCCTCAACCAGCGCGGCAGTCGCTTCATCAAGCAGCTTGATGCCGTTAGACAGCGTGCGGCGGAACTGCACTTCCTCGCGCAGCAGGGTTTCCTCGATCAGCGGCTGCGCACGGCCAAGTTCGGGATAGGCAGCGCCCATCTCGGCGACCAGCGCGGGCACCAGGCGGTGCATCAGCGGGTCCTTCGCACCAAGCAGGTGGGCATGACGCATCGCGCGGCGCATGATCCGGCGCAGCACATAGCCGCGCCCCTCGTTCGACGGCAGCACGCCATCGGCCAGCAGGAAGCTGGTCGAGCGCAGGTGATCGGCGATCACGCGATGGCTGGCGCGCTGTTCGCCCTCGGCCTTGACTGCAGTCAGGCTTTCGGAGGCAGCGATCAGCGCCTTGAACGTGTCGGTGTCGTAATTGTCGTGTTCGCCCTGCAGCACGGCGGCAATGCGCTCGAGCCCCATGCCGGTATCGATGCTCGGCTTGGGCAGGCTGCCGGTGATCTCGCCCGCCGCCTGCTCGAACTGCATGAACACGAGGTTCCAGATCTCGATGAAGCGGTCGCCATCTTCATCCGGCGATCCCGGAGGGCCGCCCCAGATGTGGTCGCCGTGGTCGAAGAAGATTTCCGAGCAGGGACCGCACGGGCCATCATCGCCCATCGCCCAGAAGTTGTCCTTCGTTGCGATGCGGATGATGCGGTCTTCCGGCAGGCCCGCAATCTTCTTCCACAGCTCGAACGCCTCGTCGTCGGTGTGGTAGACAGTGGCGAGCAGCTTGTCCTTGGGCAGGCCCCATTCGCGCGTCAGCAGCGTCCACGCATGGGTGATCGCCTGTTCCTTGAAATAATCGCCGAACGAGAAATTGCCGAGCATCTCGAAGAAGGTGTGGTGCCGCGCGGTGTACCCCACATTGTCGAGATCGTTGTGCTTGCCGCCAGCGCGCACGCACTTCTGCGACGACGTCGCACGAGGCACCGCGCGCGTCTCGAGGCCGGTGAACACGTTCTTGAACGGCACCATCCCGGCGTTCGTGAACATCAGCGTCGGGTCGTTGTAGGGCACCAGCGGCGCGGACTGCACCACATCGTGCCCCTGCGAGCCGAAGTATTCGAGGAAGGAGCGGCGGATTTCGTTCGTCGAAGTCATGAAAGGCCGATTAGGCGAGCGTTCGGCGCGCTACAAGCACGTTTCATCCATCATTGTGATCGGACGTGGCGCTTACCAGCCATGCCGCAGCATTGAATGCCACCTGACCGTCCCGATGATGGGCCTCCACAAGGTCGACGAGCCGCCTTTCTATCTTTGCGCGCTCGGCATCAGGCAAGGTTCGCAAGGCCGCTGCGGCGGGCCCGATGCGGCGGAACAGCGCCATCGCTTCGGCTACGGCGTCGGGGCCGGTTCCAGCGATGTACCGGAAGTCTACCGGCTCGAACTCCACGGCCTGCCACCCTGCCATGCAGCGCAGCACGTGCTCGGGCAGGGCAAAGGCGAAAGGCCCAGGCGCAGTCGGCGAAGCTTGCGGAGAATCACCCTTCGGCAGGAGCGCAGCAACGGCCGCCGCCCAATCGTTCTCCGCAGCCTTGCGAAAGCACGAGAACACCATGCGTGCACCCGGAGCCGCCTGCGCGGCCAGATGGGCGAAGGCAGCTTGGGGATCGGAGAAAAACATCACGCCGTGGCGGGAGATGTACAGGTCGGGCCTCGATGCGGGCTGCCACTGCGAGGCATCGGCAAGTTCGAACGCGAGATTGGCCTGAACAGCGCGGGAGCGTGCCGTCTCGACCAGATCGCCCGAGATATCCACGCCGGTCACCCGTGCCTGCGGCCTCGCCGCGGCCACTGCAATCGACAGCTCCCCGGCACCGCAGCCGATATCGACCACGGTGGCGCCGGGCTCTCGAGCGATCGCAGCCAGCAATTTCGGTGTCAGGTCGGAAAAGCTGACATCGGTGCGACGCCATTCGCTGGCCCAGCTCCTGCCGACCGTGCCCTGCCAGTCACTTGCGCTGGTCATGCCTCACATCCCGAAATAGTCGCCGCCCTTCTCGCGAGCGCGCTGCCAAGCCGGCCGCGCGTGGATCGCCGCGACGAATGCCGCCAGCTTGGGGAAATGCTCACCCGCCCCTTGCATCACTGCGATTTCCGCCGGGAAGCTCATCATCACATCGGCCCCGGTCCAATCATCGCCGATGAAGTGGCCGGACGGGCGCATCATCTGCTCCATGTAGCCGAAGTGCGCCGCCAGTTGCTCGTCAATGCGCGGCTTCAGCGGTGCAGCAGCCTCACCAAGCCGCGAGGTGTAAAGCTGCAGGAGGACGGGAGTCATGGCCGAGCCTTCCGCAAAATGCATCAGCTCCAGATGACGGAGGGCATCGTCACTTCCGTCTGCGGGCAACCAGGTGCCCTTGCCATAGCGTTCACACAGCACCTGCACGATCGCGCCCGATTCCTCGATCACCCGGCCATCGATTTCGAGCAGGGGCGATTTGCCCAGCGGGTGCACGGCCTTCAGTTCGGGCGGAGCCAGGTTGGTCACGGCATCGCGCTGATAATGCCGAATCTCGTAATCGACGCCCAGCTCTTCCAGCAGCCAGAGCACCCGCTGCGAGCGGCTGTTGTTAAGGTGGTGAACGATGATGCTCATGGCGATTCTCCGTGCGGTTTAAGTGGAAGGTTAACTCGCAACCGCCGACACGCAAACAAAAAGCCCGCGCGATCCTGCCGGGGAACGCGCGGGCTCTTTGTCTGGCTGGCGGGCCCGGCTTGCGCCGGTGGGTGGAGGCTGCCCGCCGCCTTGAAGATCAGACGTCGTCGTCCGCGTCCGGACCGACCATCAGACCTTCGGCAACCTTGTCGGTGCGGCCGCGGATCGCAGCTTCCAACCGGTCGCAAAGTTCGGAATTCTCACGCAGGAAGTTCTTGGCGTTCTCACGCCCCTGGCCGATGCGGATCGAGTCATAGCTGAACCACGCGCCCGACTTCTCGACCAGCCCGGCCTTGACGCCCAGGTCGAGGATTTCGCCGATCTTCGAGATGCCTTCGCCATACATGATGTCGAATTCGACCTGCTTGAACGGCGGGGCAACCTTGTTCTTGACCACCTTCACGCGCGTGGCGTTGCCGACGATCTCGTCACGATCCTTGATCTGGCCGGTGCGGCGGATGTCGAGGCGGACCGACGCGTAGAACTTGAGCGCATTGCCGCCCGTCGTCGTCTCGGGGTTGCCATACATCACGCCGATCTTCATGCGCAGCTGGTTGATGAAAATCACCATGCAGCGCGAACGGCTGATCGAACCGGTCAGCTTGCGCAGCGACTGGCTCATCAGACGAGCCTGCAGGCCGACGTGACTGTCGCCCATTTCGCCTTCGATTTCCGCGCGAGGCACGAGCGCGGCCACCGAGTCCACCACCAGCACGTCGATCGCATTGGAGCGCACCAGCGTATCGGTGATTTCGAGCGCCTGCTCACCGGTATCCGGCTGCGACACGATCAGGTTGTCGATATCGACACCCAGCTTCTTGGCATAGACCGGATCGAGCGCATGCTCGGCATCGATGAATGCCGCCGTGCCGCCGGTCTTCTGGGCCTGGGCGATGACATGCAACGCCAGCGTGGTCTTGCCGGAGCTTTCCGGCCCGTAGACTTCGATCACGCGCCCGCGCGGCAGGCCACCAACGCCGAGTGCGATATCAAGTCCCAGCGACCCGGTGGAGATCGCCTCCACCTGCATCGCTTCCTTCGAGCCCAGCTTCATTGCCGAACCCTTGCCGAACGCACGGTCAATCTGCGCAAGGGCTGCGTCGAGCGCCTTCTGACGATCCATGTCCTTGATCTTACCTTCCTCGATGAGCTTGAGCTGAGCCGCCATGGCTTCGTTTCCCTTGCTAGAGTTGGCTGACATGAGCCGTCAACAAGGGTTATGTACCTGTTGTGTTCTCATAGAACAAGAGGGGAACGACGCATTCGCGCAGATTTGGCAACGACTGGCCGCAAATGCTTACCCGATCAGGCTTTTCTCGCAATATGTGATGCCGGCAGAAGCAGGCTTGGACGACGTTATCCACGACGCAGGTCTATTTCGCGCCAAATCGGAGGCGCTTTCTTGAATCATCGGCCGTCATCGAATCGCCACGAACCGGCTTGCGTGGGGCGCGACACTGCCCAGCGTCATTGCAAGAACAGATAATATCTATAAAGTTATAGCTTAAGCCATATCGAAAGTTATTAAGGCATGTCTCAATCCCGTAAGCCGCAGCTTGCGGCCGATGGCGGCGGCGGGGGCAGTTCCATCCCGGGCAGCCCGCCTTCTGGCGCCAGGCCGAAAAGCCCGCGCTTGGAAGTCATCAGCGCACGGGCGCTGTATTTTGGCAATGGCGATCCTGGGCCGGAAACCGCGTTAGCCCGCGCCATCTCCGGCCGGGTCCAGTTCCACCGCATTACCGACGATTACGTCGGCCATGTCGACGACAGCCGGGAGTACTACAACACGCTGTTCGTTACGGGCAGCGACCCGGTACGGATTCGCAAGCTCATTCGCATTTATCGGCCTGTGCTAAAAACCAAGGCCAAGATCGTGATCATCCGCGAGGTTCGCCCCGGTGTAAGGGCGCAACTGCTCAACGCCGGTTTCGACGACGTCTTCGATGGCGATATGTCAGCTGCCGAAGGCGCCGCCCGCGTACGTGCCGTGCTCGGCCGTATCGCGCAAAGCCGGCAAGCGAAGGTGATCGAGGAAGTGAGGGACCTGCATCTTCAGCACTTCACCCGGGAGCCACTGCTCGGCCGCGAGGCGCGAGTCCTGTCCATGCTCGTGGCCGCACGCGGATCGCCGGTGCGCAGCAACCAGCTTGCCATCAGCGGTCGTTCGACGCATCGGCCGATCAGCACGAAGTCGCTGCAAGTCCTGATTTCCGGCTTGCGCGCCAAACTGCATCCGAACCTGCGGATCGTCAGTCAGGGTCCGGCAGGATACTCCCTGCAGGAAATCTCTCCGGCCCGATCGTTGCTCGACAGTGCCTTGAGAAGGACTTGAGCAAGCGGCAGCCTCACCCGGGGGGGCCGCGTTCGGCACCCCGGATGTCCGCTCTGGCTTTGCGGATCAGACGACGCCGAAGGCCAGCATCGCGTCGGCTACCTTCTTGAAGCCGGCGATATTGGCTCCCTTCACGTAGTCGATATAGCCGCCGCCCTGATCGCCATAGGCAAGGCACGACTTGTGGATGCCTGACATGATGTCCTTGAGCATCTGCTGCAGTTCCTCCTCCTTCCACGAGCGGCGTTCGGAGTTCTGGCTCATTTCGAGGCCAGAGACAGCCACGCCGCCAGCGTTGGAGGCCTTGCCCGGAGCGTAGAGGATCTTGGCTGCCTTGAAGACATGCACGCCGTCGAGGTCGGTCGGCATGTTTGCCCCCTCGGCCACCGCTTTGCAGCCGTTGGCTATGAGCATGCGCGCATCATCGCCGAGCAGTTCGTTCTGGGTCGCGCAAGGCAGCGCGACATCGCAAGGCACGCCCCACGGCGTCTTGCCTGCCACGAAAGTCGCCTTCGGGAACGCCGTGACATATTCCTCGATCCGGCCGCGACGGTGGGTCTTGTGCGTCTTGACCCAGTCGATCTTCTCCTGGTCGATGCCGTCCGGGTCGTGAATGTAGCCCCCCGAATCCGACAGCGTCAGCACCTTGCCGCCCAGTTGCACGATCTTCTCGGCAGCATGCGTCGCCACGTTGCCGGAGCCCGAGATCACCGCTGTCTTGCCCGTAAGGTCCTCGCTCTTGGTCGCCAGCATGTTGGCAAGGAAGTAGACCGCGCCATAACCGGTCGCCTCGGTGCGGATCAGCGAGCCCCCCCACTCGAGTCCCTTGCCGGTCAGCACGCCGGTAAAGTTGTTGGTGATGCGCTTGTACTGGCCGAACATGAAGCCGATCTCGCGCCCGCCGACGCCGATGTCACCGGCAGGGACGTCGATGTCGGCCCCGATGTGGCGGTAGAGTTCGGTCATGAAGCTCTGGCAGAAGCGCATGATCTCGCGCACGCTCTTGCCCTTGGGATTGAAGTTCGAACCACCCTTGCCGCCGCCCATCGGCAACCCGGTCAGCGCGTTCTTGAAGGTCTGCTCGAACGCGAGGAACTTCAGCACCGATTCGGTGACCGAAGGATGGAAGCGGATGCCGCCCTTGTAGGGGCCGATCGCATTGTTGTTTTGCACGCGCCAACCGCGTTGCACGCGAACGTTGCCGTTGTCGTCCTCCCAGCAAACGCGGAACGAGACCACGCGATCCGGCTCGGCGATGCGGCGCAGGATCTGCTGCGAGTGATACTCCTCCTTGTCCTGCATGAACTCGAAGATGTCTTCGGCAACTTCCTGAACTGCCTGGACGAACTCCGGCTGATAGGGGTTGCGCTTCTTCACACCCTCCATGAAGGTCGGCAGGTCAACATGATCGGATACGGCCACGGTACTCTCCCCCAGATCGGAACCAGTCGGTTCTCGATGTGCATGCCTGAAGCGGCGGGTGCGGCCCGTGCCGCGCGTCATCGGAGTGGACCGATTCGCGCTGTCGTTGCCTGAAAGATTAGCGCGTTTTGTGCGGGGTGAAAGCGCCGATAGCACCACTCAACGTCCGGCGGGCAGCTTGTCGTCCTTCTTCTTGAACAGCTGGTCCAACGCCGACTTCACGGACTCACCTGCTGCTGCATCGTCCTTTGTCGGATCGGGCGTGTAGGACGGTCCCTCGCCTTCCGGCGATTGATCCATCTCTGATGCGGACGAACCATCGCTTGCGTCAGGGCTGGAGCCCGCAATCGAAGCCTCCGGAATCACCGGTTCGGTCGGAAGAAGCTTTGCCTCGACAGGACTCGCCGGGCCGATCAGTTTGGTTAGCCCGCTGATCTGCTCTCCCAGAACCTTGTCGACGGCCGCGGAAATGGTTTCGGTCTTGTAGCGCATGAAGCCACCGACAACGTATTCCCAGAGAATGCGTGTCGACTTTCCGCCACTGCCCTCCACCGCCTTGAAGGTGACGGTCATGGTCCCGTTCACCGCCTCGGACTGCAGCGGGCCCAGCCCGCCCACCAGCCTGAGCGCACGGTAAGGTTCGGCGTAGACGACGCGCATGTGCATGACGGATCCCGGCTTCTGCGTTGCCGGAGCGCCTTTGGGAACGGGCAGCTTCTCGCAGAAGCAGCCGTTGGCACTCGCGTCCATGGAAAGGTTGGCCGCCTCGCCCGAAAAAGTATGCTGCGGATTCCACCACAACGACGGGGTCGTGAAGGCCTTCCATGCCTCTGCCGGGCTGGCGGCGACTTCGCCAGTCACGCGGATCACGAAACCGGTGTCGGTCCGCGCCGTCACTTCAGCCCGGGCAGGCGCGGATGCAACAACGGCGAGGCCGCCAAGCCCCGCCGTCAGGAGATACAACAACTTGCCCATCACGTGCCTCCGCCCGCACCGGGACGGGCGGGTCACGCTCGGGTGTTAGCGCTTGCCGAGGATGGCCTCAATGGCTGCCGTCACGTCGTCCATGTCGGCCATGCCATCAACTCGGCTGACAATGCCCTGCGCTTCGTAGATCGGCAGGATCGGCGCAGTTTTGGCACGATATTCCGCCATGCGCGTGCGCACGGTTTCCTCGTTGTCGTCAGGGCGGCGCTTGAACTCATGCCCACCGCACTTGTCGCAGGTGCCGTCGACTGCCGGCTTCTCGAAGGTGTCGTGATAACCCTTGCCGCAGGTGGCGCAGGTGTAACGGCCGGTGATGCGCTCGACCAGCGCGTCCTCGTTGACGTCGAGCTCGATCACATGGTCAAGCTTCTTGCCGCGCGAGGCCAGCAGTTCACCCAACGATTCGGCCTGGGGTGCAGTACGGGGATAACCGTCGAAGATCGCGCCCTGCCCTTCGGGCATTGCATCCAGCTCATCACCGATCAGTGCCGACACGATCTCGTCAGAGACCAGCTCACCCGCTTCCATCACGGCCTTGGCCTTGAGACCGACCGGCGTCTGGGCCTTGACCGCGGCGCGCAGCATGTCGCCCGTGGAGAGCTGCTTCATGCTGTGGCGTTCAACCAGACGCTGGGCCTGCGTGCCCTTGCCCGCGCCTGGAGGCCCCAAAAGGATGATGTTCAAGGTACCGTCCCCCTCATGCGGCTGCTGCAATCAGCGCAGCCTGCCTTTCAGTTTCGCCTTCTTGATCAGGTCGCCATACTGGTGTGCCAGCAGGTGCGACTGGATCTGCGTGATGGTGTCGACCGTGACGTTGACCACGATCAGCAGACTGGTGCCGCCGAAGAACAGCGTCCCCATGCCCGTCTCCGCCATGATGAATTCCGGCACGACGCAGACCACGGTGATATATGCCGCACCAAGCACGGTGATGCGAGTTAGCACATAGTCCAAGTAGTTCTGGGTGTTCTTGCCCGGACGGATGCCCGGAATGAACCCGCCGTTCTTTTTGAGATTCTCGGCAGTCTCTTCTGGGTTGAACACAACTGCGGTGTAGAAGAACGCGAAGAAGATGATGCCCAGCGCATAGAGCAGCATGTAGAGCGGCTTGCCGTGCCCGAGGTACTGGTTCAGCGTCACGATCGCCTGGCCCATCGTCGTGTCGGGCGAGATCGAGTTTCCGGCAAACTGCGTGATCGTCAGCGGCAGCAGCAGCAGCGAGCTGGCGAAGATCGGAGGGATCACGCCTGCGGTGTTGAGCTTGAGCGGCAGGTGGCTGCGATCGGCATTCATCATGCCGCGCTGCGTCGCGCGCTTCGGGTACTGGATCAGCAGTCGCCGCGTCGCCCGCTCGAAGAAGCAGATGCCAAGCACCAGCGCGACCAGCATGATGAAAATGCCGACAATCAGGAATGGCGAGATCGAGCCGGTGCGGCCACCCTCGAACAGGTTGCCGAAGAACTTCGGCAGCTGCGCCACGATGCCGGCCATGATGATCAGCGAAACGCCGTTGCCAATGCCGCGCGAAGTGATCTGCTCACCCAGCCACAGCAGGAACATCGTGCCGCCGATCAGCGAGATGACCGCCCCGACACGGAACAGCACGCCGGGGTTGACCACGGCCTGCAGCCCGCTCGACGCGCCGTATGCTTCAAGCCCGGAGGCGAGCACCCAGCCCTGGATTGCGGTCAGCAGCACCGCGCCATAACGCGTGTACTGATTGAGCTTCTTGCGCCCGCTTTCACCTTCCTTCTTCATCGCGGCGAGTGCTGGATGCAGCGAGGCGGCAAGCTGGACCACGATCGAGGCCGTGATGTAGGGCATCACGCCCAATGCAATCAGGCTCATGCGCTCGAGCGAACCGCCAGAAAATGCGTTGAAGATGTCGAGAACGCCACCACGCGTCTGGTCGTAAAGCGTCTCCAGGATCAGCGGATTGACGCCGGGCAGCGGCACGAAGCTGAGGAACCGGAAGACGATGAGCGCGCCCACCGTGAACCAGATGCGCTTCTTGAGCTCGGTTGCCTTGGAGAAGTTGGCCAGGCTGAGGTTGCTGGCGATGTTGTCGGCGCGTGATGCCATTTCGGGGTTCTAAGCCTTGCTGCGAAACCGGGCCCTGGGCCAACCTGTTTCGGACGTCTTGAGCCAGCCCATATAGTGCGAGGCCCGCGAAAGTCGAACCCCTGCAATGCCGAAATCCCCGCCCGACTGGCGGGCGGGGACCGGAATTGGCTTACTTGGCCTTGTTGGCCGCAGCGCGAGCTGCCTTCTTCTCGGCTTCGCTCGGACCGGTTTCGATGACCGAGACCGAACCGCCAGCCTTCTCGACAGCCGCCACAGCGCCCTTCGAGGCACCAGCGACCGAGAACGCGACCTTGGTGGTCAGTTCACCCTTGCCGAGCAGACGGACGCCATCCTTGCCACCACGGGCCAGACCAGCAGCCTTGAGCGCGGCGTGATCAACGGTGCCCGAGACGTCGAGCTTGCCGGCATCGATCATCTTCTGGATCATGCCGAGGTTCACTTCGGCGTAGTCCCTGGCGAAGATGTTGTTGAAGCCGCGCTTCGGGATGCGCATGTGAAGCGGCATCTGACCGCCTTCGAAGCCGTTGATGCTGACGCCCGAACGTGCCTTGGCACCCTTCTGGCCGCGACCGGCAGTCTTGCCCTTGCCCGAGCCGATACCACGGCCGACGCGCATGCGGCCCTTGCGGGCGCCGTAGTTGTCGTTGAGTTCGTTCAGTTTCATGTTCTGCACTCGCTTTCGCTTTGAGACGCGCTTTGGAAAGGGCGCCGCCTAGCCGATCAGGCCGGGCTTGTCACCCCCTCACGGGACTGGGAGGCACCGTGCCACCGAGCCCCAAAGGAAAACCCCGGCACTCGGCCGGGGCGTCCTTTTTCCCGTCGGGGAGCAATGGTCAGTCGACCACGGCCACCATGTGGGGAAGCTTGGCAATGGCGCCACGCACTTCGGCCGTGTCTTCCAACTCGACCACGCGGTGCATCTTGCCCAGGCCCAGGCCGATCAGAATCTTCTTCTGGCTTTCCGGGCGACGGATCGGCGAACCGATCTGCTTGATCTTGATCGTTGCCATGACCGATTACTCCGTGATGGCTTCGGCAGCGGCTTCGGCTTCGACCTGCGAAGCGCCACCACGGCCGAGGAGATCGGCGACCTTCTTGCCACGACGCTGCGCAACCGACTTCGGCGAAGTCTGGTCGGTCAGCGCGTCGAAGGTTGCGCGGATCATGTTGTAGGGGTTCGAGGTGCCGACCGACTTGGTCACCACGTCGGCAACGCCAAGGCTTTCGAACACGGCGCGCATCGGGCCACCGGCGATGATGCCGGTACCGGCCGGAGCCGAACGCACGTTGACCTTGCCAGCGCCGAAGCGGCCCTTGCCGTCATGGTGCAGGGTGCGGCCTTCCTTGAGCGGCACGCGGACCATCGCGCGCTTTGCAGCGGCAGTAGCCTTGGTGATCGCCTCAGGCACTTCGCGAGCTTTGCCCTTGCCGAAGCCGACGCGGCCCTTGCCATCGCCGACCACGACCAGTGCTGCAAAGCCGAAGCGCTTGCCGCCCTTCACGGTCTTGGAGACGCGGTTGATGTGGACGAGCTTTTCGATCAGCTCCTCGCCACCTTCCTCGTCGTTGTTGCCACGACCGCGACGGTCGTCGCGACGGCCACGGCCACCACGCTCGCCACCACGGTCATTGCCGCCACGGCCGCGGCCACGACCGCGACCTTCGCGCTGCTCACCGCCGGTCGATTCGACCGCGGCTGCGCCTTCCAGGTTGGTTTCGTCAGCCATTGTCAGAACTCCAGCCCGCCTTCACGGGCGGCATCGGCCAGCGCCTTGACGCGGCCATGGAACAGGAACCCGCCGCGATCGAACACGACAGTGGTGATGCCGGCGGCCTTGGCCTTCTCGGCGATCTCGGTGCCAACCTTGGCGGCGGCATCGACATTCGCGCCGATCGACTTCTGGCCCTTCACCAAGGTCGAAGCGGCAGCAAGGGTCTTGCCTTCCGCGTCGTCGATGATCTGGGCGTAGATGTGACGGCCGGAGCGATGCACCGACAGACGAGGACGACCACCCGAGCGCGCCTTGAGCGCAGTGCGGACGCGACGGCGGCGGCGTGCGAAGAGAGACAGCTTTGCCATTACTTCTTCTTCCCTTCCTTGCGGAAGATAAACTCGCCGCGGTACTTGATGCCCTTGCCCTTGTACGGCTCGGGCTTGCGCCAGCGACGGATCTCGGCGGCAACCTGGCCGACCTTCTGCTTGTCGATGCCCGAGATTTCCACCGTGGTGTTGTCAGGGGTCTTGATCTCGATGCCTTCCGGCACCGCGAAGTCGACGTCGTGGCTGTAGCCAAGCTGCAGCTTCAGGTTCTTGCCCTGGGCGTTGGCGCGGTAGCCGACACCGGTGATCTCGAGGACCTTGGTGTAGCCCTGCGTCACGCCAGTGACGAGGTTGTCGACGAGCGTGCGCTGCATGCCCCAGAACGCACGAGCGCCCTTGGTGTCGTTTGCAGGCTTCACGAGGATCGTGTCGCCATCAACGGTGTAGCTGATCTCGTCGCGCAGCGTGAGCGTCAGGGTGCCCTTGGGGCCCTTCACGGTCAGCACGCCGTCCGCGATGTTCGCGGTGACGCCACTCGGGATCGCCACCGGCTTCTTGCCGATGCGGCTCATCAGAACACCTCCGCCAGCACTTCGCCACCGACGTTGGCAGCACGTGCTTCGGCATCCGAAAGCACGCCCTTCGGCGTCGAGACGATGGTGATGCCAAGACCGTTGCGGATCACCGGGAGTTCCTTGGAACCCGAGTAGACGCGGCGGCCAGGCTTGGAGACACGGGCAACATGCTTGATCGCAGGCTGGCCTTCGAAATACTTGAGCTCGATGCGCAGCTGCGGGTGGGCGCCGGTGGCGTCCTCCGAGAAACCGCGGATGTAGCCTTCACGCTGAAGGACTTCGAGTACGTGCGCACGCAGCTTGGAAGCGGGCGAAAGGACCGAATCCTTCTTCGCCTGCTGGCCGTTGCGGATGCGGGTGAGCATATCACCCAGGGGGTCGGTCATAGCCATCGGATGATCCTTACCAGCTCGACTTCGTCAGGCCGGGGATAAGGCCCTTGTTGCCCTTGTCCCGCAGCTCGATGCGGCAAAGGCCGAACTTGCGATAGTAGCCACGCGGGCGGCCGGTGGTTGCACAGCGGTTGCGCACCCGGGTCGGGTTCGCGTTGCGCGGCAGCTCGGCCATCTTCAGGCGAGCGATCAGGCGCTCGGTTTCGTCGAGCGATTCATCGTCGGCCTGGGCCTTGAGCGCAGCGTACTTGGCCGCGTACTTCTGAACGAGCTTCTTGCGCTTCTCGTTCTTGTTGATGGAACTCAGTTTCGCCATGGACTTAAGCTCTCTTCTTCAATTCTGGATCACGCGGCCTGCTGCTCTTCAGCAGCTTCCTGCGGGAACGGGAAACCGAACAGGCGAAGCAGCTCGCGAGCTTCCTCGTCCGTCTTCGCGGTCGTGGTGACGATGATGTCCATGCCACGCACCTTCTCGATCTGGTCGTAGCTGATCTCTGGGAAGATGATCTGCTCCTTCAGACCCATCGCGTAGTTGCCGCGACCGTCGAACGACTTCGGGTTCAGACCACGGAAGTCGCGGATGCGGGGCATTGCGATGGTGATGAGACGGTCGAGGAATTCGTACATGCGTTCACGGCGCAGGGTGACCTTGCAACCGATCGGCATGCCTTCACGCAGCTTGAACTGCGCGATCGACTTCTTCGCCTTGGTGATGACGGGCTTCTGACCGGCGATCAGCTCCATTTCGGCAGCTGCGGTCGTGACCTTCTTCTTGTCCTGGCTCGCTTCGCCCACGCCCATGTTGAGCGTGATCTTCTCGATGCGCGGGATCTCGAGCGCGTTCTTGTAGCCGAACTTTTCCTGCATCGCCTTGGCGATGTCGGCGTCGTACTTGCCCTTAAGACGCGGAGTGTACTTGTCAGCCATCGATGGCCTCCCCGGACTTGACGGCCACACGGACCTTCTTGCCGTCCTTGGTCTCGAAACGGACGCGGGTGGGCTTGCCATCCTTGTCTGCGACCGAAACCTTGGAGATGTGCAGCGGAGCCTCGAAGCGGTCGATGCCGCCCTGGGGGTTCTGCTGGCTCGGCTTGCGGTGACGGGCAGCGATGTTCACGCCCTGCACGACGACCTTCTCATCCTTCGGAAGGACCTGGAGCACGGTGCCGGTACGGCCCTTGTCCTTGCCCGAACGAATGACGACAGTGTCGCCCTTCTTGATCTTGGCGGCGGCCATTACAGCACCTCCGGAGCGAGCGAGATGATCTTCATAAAGCCCTTGCCGCGGAGTTCGCGAACCACTGGGCCGAAGATACGCGTGCCGATCGGCTCTTCGTTCTTGCCGACCAGAACGGCGGCATTGCTGTCGAAGCGGATGACCGAACCGTCGGTGCGGCGGACGTCCTTCTTCGTGCGAACGATGACGGCGCGGTGCACGTCGCCCTTCTTAACGCGGGCGCGCGGCTGCGCTTCCTTGACCGACACCACGATGATGTCGCCGACGCTTGCGAACCGACGCTTCGAGCCACCCAGCACCTTGATGCACTGGACGCGCTTTGCGCCGCTGTTGTCCGCCACGTCGAGATTGGATTGCATCTGGATCATTGATCCGGTTCCTTCTCACTGGCTTGCCGGAACCAGTCCGGCAGTTCCAAAACAGTAGCCGGGGCCGCTACACGACTTTAGCCGTGAAGCAACCCCAAACTTTGGCTGACGACCTATCAGACGTCCGCTTCGATGGCCGTGCCCTTGCCGGCCTGGACGCGGTCGATGACCTTCCACGTCTTCAGCTTCGAGATCGGCGCGGTCTCTTCGATGCGCACGGTCTCGCCGGTCTTGAAGGCATTCGCCTCGTCGTGGGCGTGATACTTCTTCGAGCGACGGATGATCTTCCCGTAGAGCGGGTGCTTCACCTTGCGCTCGACCTTCACGACCACGGTCTTGTCGGTCTTGTCGGACACCACGGTGCCGATCAGAATACGCTTGGGCATATTGGCTTCCTTACGCCTGGGCCGACTGAGAACGCTCAGTCTGCAGCGTCTTGATGCGCGCGATGTCGCGACGGACTTCCTTGATGCGCGCGGGGCGCTCAAGCTGGTTCGTCGCGCCCTGGAAACGCAGGTTGAACTGCTCGCGCTTGAGCTCGGCGAGTTCAGCGTTCAGCTGGTCGTCGCTCTTGGCGCGAAGGTCTTCGATCTTGGCCATCATTCGACTCCCAATCACTCGCCGCCAAGGTGCGAAGTGTCACCCAGGCGGGCAACGACCTTCGTCTTGATCGGCAGCTTCATCGCGGCGCGGCTGAATGCTTCGGCCGCAAGCGGACCGGGGACGCCGTCCAGTTCGAACAGGATGCGACCCGGCTTCACACGGGCTGCCCAGTATTCGATCGAACCCTTGCCCTTGCCCTGGCGGACTTCGGCGGGCTTCTTCGAAACCGGCACGTCCGGGAACACGCGGATCCACAGACGGCCCTGACGGCGGATGTGGCGCGTGATCGCACGACGGGCCGCTTCGATCTGGCGAGCGGTGACGCGCTCCGGCTCAAGGGCCTTGAGGCCGTAGGAGCCGAAGTTCAGGTCCGTACCACCCTTGGCGACGCCGTGGATGCGGCCCTTGAAGGCCTTACGGAACTTGGTCTTCTTCGGTTGCAACATGGTGCTTCTCTACCCTCTGGGCTCAGCGTGCCGGACGGACGCCGGAAGTCTGGGCTTCCATCATCAGTCGGTCCTGCGCCATCGGATCGTGACCGAGGATCTCACCCTTGAAGATCCAGGTCTTGATGCCGATCACGCCATAGGCGGTGTGGGCTTCGGCTTCCGCGTAGTCGATGTTCGCGCGCAGCGTGTGCAGCGGAACGCGACCTTCGCGGTACCATTCGACGCGGGCGATTTCCGCACCGCCGAGACGACCGCCGCAGGTGATCTTGATGCCTTCGGCACCAAGACGCAGGGCAGACTGCACGGCACGCTTCATCGCACGACGGAAGGCAACGCGGCGGACCAGCTGGTCGGCAACGCCCTGGGCGACGAGCTTGCTGTCGATTTCCGGCTTGCGGATCTCGACGATGTTCAGCTTCACGTCGCTGCCGGTCATCGTGGCAAGCTTCGAGCGAAGCTTCTCGATATCGGCGCCCTTCTTGCCGATGATGACGCCCGGACGAGCGGCATAGATCGACACGCGGCACAGCTTGGCAGGACGCTCGATCACCACCTTCGAGATCGCTGCCTGCGGCAGGTTCGTGACGATGAACTTGCGGATCTCAAGGTCTTCCTTGAGCATCTGCGCATAGTTGCGACCTTCCGCGTACCAGCGGCTGTCCCAGGTACGGTTGATCTGCAGGCGCAGACCGATGGGGTTCGACTTGTGACCCATGATCAGGCCTCCTCAACTTCGCGGACCACGATCCGCAGCCGCGAGAACGGCTTGAGGATGCGGGTCGACTTGCCGCGACCACGGGTGTGGAAGCGCTTCATCGTGATCGACTTGCCGACCGAGGCTTCCGCCACGACCAGAGCGTCGACGTCGAGGTTGTGGTTGTTTTCCGCGTTGGCGATCGCCGAAGCGAGCACCTTGCGGGCGTCAACAGCCATGGCCTTCTTCGAGAACGCGAGAATGTTCATCGCGTCTTCGGCCTTGTGACCGCGGATCAGCGCAGCCACGAGGTTCAGCTTCTGGGCCGAACCGCGGATCTGCGTGCCGACCGACAGCGCTTCCTTGTCGCCAACGCGACGGGGTGCCTTAGGCTTGCTCATCAGCGCTTGCCCTTCTTGTCAGCGGCGTGACCCGGGAAAGTGCGCGTGGGTGCGAACTCGCCGAGCTTGTGGCCGACCATCTCTTCCGAGACGGAAACCGGGATGAACTTGTGCCCGTTGTAGACGTTGAACGTCAGGCCAACGAACTGCGGAATGATGGTCGAACGACGCGACCAGGTCTTGATGGCGCCAGCGCGCGATCCTGCATCGTGAGCGGCTTCCGCCTTCTTCAGCAGATGCAGGTCGACGAAGGGGCCCTTCCAGACGGAACGTGCCATGTGGTCTTACCTCTTCTTCTTCGCGTGGCGCGAACGGATGATCATCTTGTCCGTCGACTTGTTGTGACGGGTGCGGGCGCCCTTGGTCGGCTTGCCCCACGGAGTCACAGGATGACGGCCACCCGAAGTACGGCCTTCACCACCACCGTGCGGGTGGTCGACCGGGTTCTTGGCAACGCCGCGGGTCAGCGGACGCTTGCCCAGCCAGCGGTTGCGGCCGGCCTTGGCAAGGTTCGTGTTGGCGTTGTCGGGGTTCGACACGGCACCGACGGTGCCCATGCAGTCACCACGCAGGTAGCGCTGCTCGCCCGAGTTCAGGCGAACGATGACCATGCCGCGGTCACGACCGACGAGCTGGACATAGGTGCCTGCCGAACGTGCGATCTGCGCGCCCTTGCCCGGCTTCATCTCCACGTTGTGGATGATGGTGCCGACCGGCATCTGCGACAGCAGCATGGCATTGCCAGGCTTCACGTCGGTCTTCTCGCCGGCAACAACGGTATCGCCAACGGCGAGACGCTGCGGAGCGATGATGTAGGTCTGCTCGCCGTCCTCATACTTGATGAGAGCGATGAACGCCGTGCGGTTCGGGTCATATTCCAGACGCTCGACGGTAGCCGGCATGTCCCACTTGCGACGCTTGAAGTCGATGTAGCGGTACTTCTGCTTGTGACCACCGGCGATGCCACGCGAAGTGACATGGCCCTTGTTGTTGCGGCCGCCGGTCTTGTTCTTGCCTTCGGTCAGCGCCTTGACCGGCTTGCCCTTCCACAGCGACGACTTGTCGACGAGGATCAGGCCGCGCCGGGCGGGGCTGGTCGGATTGTAGCTCTTGAGTGCCATGGTCTAGCCTCAGATCCCGCTGGTGACGTCGATCGACTGGCCAGCAGCCAGGGTCACGACAGCCTTCTTGACGTCGGAGCGCTTGTAGGGCTTGCCCTTCCAGCGCTTGGTCTTGCCCTTCTGGGTCAGGGTGTTCACCTTGGTGACCTTGACGTTGAAGAGAGCTTCGACCGCGGCCTTGATCTCCGGCTTGGTCGCCTTGTCGGCAACCTTGAAGACCACGGCGTTGTTTTCGCTGAGCAGCGTCGCCTTTTCCGTGATGTGGGGAGCCACGATCACGTCATAGTGACGCGTGTCGATTGCGTTAGCCATTGAAACGCGCCTCCAGCTTTTCGACAGCAGAGCGCGTCAGCACCAGCGTGTCATGCTTCAGGATGTCGTAGACGTTGGCGCCGATGGCAGGCAGCACGTTCACGCCGACGATGTTGCGGGCGGCCTTGGCGAAGTTGTCGTTCACGGCGTCACCGTCGATCACGAGAACCTTCTTGCCCCAGTTGGCCTTCGAAAGCTGGCCAACCAGCGCCTTGGTCTTGGCGTCGATGTCGAGCGAGTCGACCACGACGAGACCGGCCTTGGCCTTGCTCGAGAGAGCCATCTTGAGCCCGAGTGCACGGACCTTCTTGTTCAGCGAGATGTTGAACTCGCGAACGCGCGGACCGTGAGCCTTGCCACCGCCGATGAAGATCGGTGCCTTGCGGTCACCGTGACGAGCCGTACCGCCGCCCTTCTGGCGACCGAACTTCTTGCCGGTGCGGGCAACGTCCGAACGCTCGCGCGCCTTGCGGGCAATGCCGCGACGGTTTTCGAGCTGCCAGGTGACGACGCGATGCAGGATGTCAGCGCGCGGTTCGAGACCGAACACGTCATCCGACAGTTCCACTTCGCCCTTGCCGGCGGTGCCGTCGAGATTGAGGACCTGAACCTTCACGACTTAGCCCTCCTGACCTTCGGTGGCTTCGACGCCTGCGACTTCCGCCGGGGTGTCGGCAGCTGCCGAGTCATTGCTGTTTGCGGCCTGCTTGAGGCCTGCGGGATAGGGCGCTTCAGCGTGGCGCGAGACCTTCACGGCGTCACGCACGAGGAGCCAGGCGTTCTTCGAACCGGGCACCGAGCCCTTCACGAAGATCAGGCCACGCTCGTCGTCGGTGCGGACGACTTCGAGGTTCTGCTGGGTGCGCTGACGGTCGCCCATGTGACCGGCCATCTTCTTGTTCTTGAAGACGCGGCCCGGATCCTGGCGGTTACCGGTCGAACCGTGTGCACGGTGCGAGATCGAGACACCGTGGGTGGCGCGCATACCGCCGAAGCCCCAGCGCTTCATAGCGCCCTGGAAGCCCTTGCCCTGGGTGTTGCCGGTGATGTCGACATACTGGCCAGGGACGAAGTGCGAAGCGGCGATGGTCGAGCCGACGTCGAGCAGCGCATCTTCAGCAACGCGGAACTCGGCGACTTCCATCTTCAGCGGAACCTCTGCCTTGGCAAAGTGCTCGCGCTGCGGCTTGGCAACGTTCTTCTGCTTGGCTTCGCCTGCACCGAGCTGAACCGCGACGTAACCGTCACGATCTTCAGTGCGAACCGAAACCACCTGGCAATTTTCTAGCGACAGGACAGTAACCGGCACGTGCCGACCATCTTCCTGGAAAAGGCGGGTCATCCCCACCTTCTTCGCGATCACGCCGGTGCGCATGATCCATACTCCATAACAGAGGCATGCCGGGCCCATCCCGACATGCGTGTTCAGCCCGTATGTGAAGCGCGCCCCCGACCGGGCTGAATGCCACCGCCTGGACGGTAGCAATCGGGGGACGCTTGCCCGGCAAGGTCCGAAAAGGACGGTGCCGGAGGTATCCCATTGTCAACGGGGCTTTTGTTACCCCGGAAACTCTGGCCTTTCACCGGACCTTGGCCTTGGTGAAAGTCTGGGCCGGAACAGGTCCGGCCAGAAACCCTGGGTCGATGCGGACGACCCGGCCGGAGCGGTCACTGCCTGGGCAGCTCGCTCGATCAGCGGCCTCAGGCCAGCTTGATCTCGACGTTGACGCCGGCCGCGAGGTCCAGCTTCATCAGCGCGTCGACAGTGGCCGCATTGGGCTGCACGATGTCGAGCAGGCGCTTGTAGGTGCGAACTTCGAACTGCTCACGCGACTTCTTGTCGATGTGAGGACCGCGGTTCACGGTGAATTTCTCGATGCGCGTCGGGAGCGGAATGGGGCCCCGGATCAGCGCGCCGGTGCGGCGGGCGGTATCTGCAATTTCTCCAGTGGCCTGGTCGAGCACACGATGATCAAAGGCCTTGAGGCGAATGCGGATATTCTGGGCGTCCATGTCCGTTTACCGATGCGAAAGAGCAAAACAAAAAAGCCAGTCGACCTGCCCTCTACCCCACCCCTTTCACGAAGCTCGGGGAGAGCGGGCCGACTGCCTGGAAGCGATCAGTCAGTAAAAAACCGACCGGCGAGGAGAGCGAATCTCCCCGCCGGTGCGCGGCCTATATTACTTCGTGATCTTGCTGACAACCCCCGAACCGACGGTGCGGCCGCCTTCGCGAATTGCGAAGCGGAGACCTTCGTCCATGGCGATCGGAGCGATCAGCTTGACCGACAGGGTGACGTTGTCGCCCGGCATGACCATCTCGGTGCCCTCGGGGAGGATCACTTCGCCGGTCACGTCGGTGGTGCGGAAGTAGAACTGCGGGCGGTAGTTGGCGAAGAACGGCGTGTGACGGCCGCCTTCGTCCTTCGACAGCACGTAGACCTCAGCCGAGAACTCGGTGTGCGGCTTGACCGAACCGGGCTTGCAGAGGACCTGGCCGCGCTCGACGTCTTCACGCTTCACGCCGCGAACCAGTGCACCGATGTTGTCGCCGGCTTCACCCTGGTCGAGCAGCTTGCGGAACATTTCGACGCCGGTGACGGTGGTCTTGGTGGTGTCCTTGAGGCCGACGATTTCGACTTCTTCACCAACCTTGACGATGCCGGTTTCGACGCGGCCGGTCACAACCGTACCACGACCCGAGATCGAGAACACGTCTTCGACCGGCATCAGGAACGGCTTGTCGGTCGGGCGCGGCGGCTGCGGGATGTAGCTGTCGACAGCTTCCATCAGCGCGTTGATCGAATCGCGACCGATGTTGTCGTCACGACCTTCGAGAGCGGCCAGAGCCGAACCCTTGACGATCGGAATATCGTCGCCCGGGAAGTCGTACGACGACAGCAGTTCGCGAACTTCGAGTTCGACGAGCTCGAGGATTTCCTCGTCGTCGACCTGATCGACCTTGTTCATGTACACGACCAGAGCCGGCACGCCGACCTGACGGGCAAGCAGGATGTGCTCGCGGGTCTGCGGCATCGGGCCGTCAGCAGCGTTCACGACCAGGATCGCGCCGTCCATCTGGGCGGCACCGGTGATCATGTTCTTCACGTAGTCGGCGTGACCCGGGCAGTCGACGTGCGCGTAGTGACGGTTGGCGGTCTCGTACTCGACGTGTGCGGTCGAGATGGTGATGCCGCGCTCGCGCTCTTCCGGAGCCTTGTCGATGTTCGCGTAGTCGGTGAACGTTGCGCCACCGGTCTCTGCGAGAACCTTGGTGATGGCAGCGGTCAGCGTGGTCTTGCCGTGGTCGACGTGACCGATGGTGCCGATATTGCAGTGCGGCTTGGTCCGCTCAAACTTAGCCTTGGCCATTGTTCAAACCTTCTTTTCGTATGTGTGCAGATACTGCGGGAAATGGACGGCACCCGCTGAATCGAGCGCCGCCCCTAATGCTATCCGTGCTCTTATGCAAGCTTCGCCTTGAGCTCGGTCGCGACGTTCGCCGGGACTTCGTCGTAGTGGTCGAAGAACATCGAGTAGTTTGCACGGCCCTGGGTGAACGAGCGGAGCTGGTTCACGTAGCCGAACATGTTTGCCAGCGGGACCATGGCGGTAACAGCCTGGGCATTGCCGCGGCTGTCGGTGCCCTGGATCTGGCCACGACGCGAGTTGATGTCGCCGATCACGTCACCGAGGTATTCCTCAGGCGTGATCACCTCGACCTTCATGATCGGCTCGAGCAGCTTGATGCCGGCCTTCTGGGCGGCTTCGCGCATGGCACCGCGGGCGCAGATTTCGAAGGCCAGGGCCGACGAGTCGACGTCGTGGTACGCACCGTCATAAAGCAGGACTTCGAAGTCGATGATCGGGAAGCCGATCAGCGAGCCCGTCAGAGCGGTTTCACGGAAGCCCTTTTCGATCGCGGGGATATATTCCTTCGGAATGTTACCGCCCTTGATCTCGTCCTTGAAGACGAAGCCCGAACCACGCTCGCCCGGCGTCACCTTGACCTTGACGCGGCCGAACTGGCCGGTGCCGCCCGACTGCTTCTTGTGGGTGTGGTCGAGATCGATCGGCTTGGCGAGGTATTCGCGGTAGGCCACCTGCGGCGCACCGACGTTCGCCTCGACCTTGAACTCGCGCTTCATGCGGTCGACAAGGATTTCGAGGTGAAGTTCGCCCATCCCCTTGATGATCGTCTGGCCCGATTCGTGATCGGTCGAAACGCGGAACGAGGGGTCCTCTGCCGAGAGACGGTTGAGCGCGATGCCCATCTTCTCCTGGTCGGCCTTGGTCTTGGGTTCCACCGAGAGCTCGATGACCGGCTCGGGGAATTCCATGCGCTCAAGGATGATCGGGTGCTTTTCCGAGCAGAGCGTATCGCCCGTGGTCGTCTCCTTCAGACCCGCGATGGCAACGATGTCGCCGGCGTAGGCCGCATCGATGTCTTCACGGTTGTTGGAGTGCATCAGCAGCATGCGGCCGACCTTCTCCTTCTTGTCCTTCACCGAATTCAGGTAGCTGCCCTTGGTCAGCGTGCCCGAATAGATGCGGGTGAAGGTCAGCGAGCCGACGAACGGGTCGTTCATGATCTTGAACGCCAGCGCCGAGAACGGCGCGTCGTCCGCCGTCGGGCGGCTGTCGGGCTCTTCGGTGTCGGGGTTGATGCCCTGCACGTCCTCGATGTCGAGCGGCGAAGGCAGGTAGTCCACCACCGCGTCGAGCAGGCACTGGACGCCCTTGTTCTTGAACGCCGAGCCACACAGCACGGGCACGAAGGCCTGGCCGAGCGTACCCTTGCGGATCAGCTTCTTGAGCGTCGCCACGTCGGGCTCGTTGCCCTCGAGGTAGGCTTCCATCGCCTCGTCGTCCTGTTCGACGGCGAGTTCGACGAGCTTCGAGCGATAGTCGGCAGCTTCGTCGGCCATGTCGGCCGGGATGTCTTCGTAGAAGAACTCGGCGCCGAGCGATTCATCCTTCCAGATGATCGCGCGCTGCTCGACGAGATCAACGAGGCCCTTGAAGTCGCTTTCCGCGCCGATCGGCAGATACAGCACCGCAGGCGTTGCACCGAGGCGGTCGATGATCGTCTGGACGCAGTACTTGAAGTTCGCGCCGGTGCGGTCGAGCTTGTTGATGAAGCACATGCGGGGGACGTTGTACTTGTCCGCCTGGCGCCAGACGGTTTCCGACTGGGGCTCGACGCCGGCGACGCCGTCGAAGGCGGCGACGGCACCGTCGAGCACGCGCAGCGAGCGTTCGACTTCGATGGTGAAGTCAACGTGGCCGGGGGTGTCGATGATGTTGAGGCGGTGGTCCTGCCAGAAGCAGGTGGTGGCGGCCGACGTGATCGTGATGCCGCGCTCCTGCTCCTGCTCCATCCAGTCCATGGTAGCGGCGCCGTCATGGACTTCGCCGATCTTGTAGGACTTGCCGGTGTAGTAGAGGATGCGCTCGGTCGTCGTCGTCTTGCCGGCGTCGATGTGCGCCATGATGCCGAAATTGCGATAGCGCTCGAGCGGATGGCTGCGTGCCATGGTGCTATTCCTTGGGTCTATGGGGGAGCCGGGGAGGCTCCGCCCATATGGTTACGGATGTGACCGTTTAAAGACTTACCAACGGTAGTGGCTGAACGCGCGGTTGGCGTCGGCCATGCGGTGGGTGTCTTCACGCTTCTTGACGGCGTTGCCACGGTTGTTGGCCGCATCAAGCAGCTCGGCCGAAAGGCGCGCGGCCATCGTGGTTTCCGAACGGTTGCGTGCAGCCGTGATCAGCCAGCGGATGGCGAGAGCCTGGGCGCGCTCGGGGCGAACCTCGACCGGGACCTGGTAGGTCGCACCACCGACGCGGCGCGAGCGCACTTCGATCTGCGGACGGACATTGTTCAGCGCATCGTGGAAGAGCTGGACCGGGTCCGCCTTCGCACGCGTCTGCATGGTTTCGAGCGCACCGTAGACGATGCTTTCGGCAACCGACTTCTTACCATCGAGCATGAGGTTGTTCATGAACTTCGACAGAACCTGATCACCGAACTTCGGATCGGGCAGGATGACCCGCTTTTCCGGACGACGACGACGTGACATATTGTGTACTCCTTCGGAGTGAGCCTCCCGCATCCGCGGCAGGCTCTCGGCTCCGGCCCGCTCCCCCTCCCGGCCACCCAAAGCTTACCCAAGTGTGGGTAGCCGGGAGGGGGAGCGGTCCAGAGCCGGACCTGGCCTGATTACTTCGGACGCTTGGCGCCGTACTTCGAGCGGGACTGCTTGCGGTCCTTGACGCCCTGCGTATCGAGCACGCCGCGCAGGACGTGGTAGCGAACGCCGGGAAGGTCGCGAACGCGGCCGCCGCGGATGAGCACGACCGAGTGCTCCTGCAGGTTGTGGCCTTCACCCGGGATGTACGAAATGACTTCGCGGCTGTTGGTCAGGCGGATCTTGGCGACCTTGCGGAGAGCCGAGTTCGGCTTCTTAGGGGTGGTCGTGTAGACGCGGGTGCAGACGCCGCGCTTCTGCGGGTTCTGCTCCATCGCAGGGACCTTGGACTTGGCCTTCTGCGGTTCGCGGCCCTTGCGGACCAGCTGATTGATTGTGGGCATGAAGTACTCTTCACCTGTGATTGTGGCGCTTCGGCCGAAGGTGAAGAGATGCGGGCACCGCAAATGCGCAGACCGGGAAGGTGGCGGACAAGCCCCTCCCCCAAACGCAATCACGAACCGAAACGCTCCACCCGCAACTTTCGTCACCGGGTTACTTTGACGGATTACCTGAGAGACCCAGACGCACCGGCAATGTTCAGCTCAAGCCATAGGCGCGGACGAGCCCCACCTGTGGAAGGACGCGCCCTTAGGCGGGTTTGAGGGTGGGGTCAAGGGGTGGGCTTTCAATGAAATCGGTATGCGCAAGCAAGCCAGATTACACCTAATGAGAAGAACTCTGGGGGATTCTGTCATCGTAAAGAAGCTTACAAGCGGCTTCAAATGTTTGAACGCGGAAATTACGCATCACAGTTAGGCCAGCGCATCGTCCAACGGAGATAACTCATGCAGAGGCCGGGAAGCCAACCATACGTGCCATACTCTCCGCCGCTCATCTCGCCTCCCCGTTGCCAATTCTTGAGCGACAGCCTCAGAGAATCCAGAATTTACGACAATCTTTGCGACCGCCATCCAAAGAACCATCTCGCCAATGTGCCCATGCGCATGCAAGTCAGCTTCGGTAGAGAACGGCGCAGTAGACCATCTATCAGTGTATCGTTGATTAAAATCACTGATGAAACCTACAGCGTTATGAGCACCACGGTTCACAAGTTTCTGATCAACAGCGGACGAAATGATTAGACGACCATTTGACCATGACACATCTGACAAGTCCAAGATATCCGTGCATCGTGAGATAAGCTGGCGCCTTCGAGCAACTTCAGAAAAGGCTGCTCCTGCTCTCAGGGACTCTGGGACTGCCAGCCGCACAGCGTTTACAACTTCCTCAGTTGCAACTGACTTTCCGAAATGCCTTAGATATTTCTCCACAAAATCCACTGAAAATCCATAATTCTCAATCGAATGCCCCGAAGTCTTTAACCTAATGTCGGTTTGCGTCGGGCTGCACCAAGGCAACGGATCGTGAGTATGGATATCAACCATCTCCTCCCATTCACGATCGACAAAGCCAACCACCTTTTCCCGAATTGGTGATCCATTGGGCAATGTGGAGAGAAAATGATCGACTCGGGCCTTTGCGCCTAATCCAAACAAGGCTGGATCATCGATTAACTCTTGTGTGTCGACGGTTAACGTAGGGACCGCAGGCATCGAGAGTCTAAGACAATCAACCAGCTCCTTATCGTCCTTTCCCTCAACTAGCAGCGTCTTTGAAGTGCGAGCAAGGATGGCGATCCTATAACCACCCAGAGAATATCTGTTGCTCAAACACCTACCCCCTCATCCGAATCAGAATCTTCGCAATCCGCTTCAACCGTACGAGGCGAGAAAAATTGCACTCGCCCCTCATGATCTGCGCCAACTTCTGGGGAATGCGTACATGCAATGATCTGCCTGCCTTGGTGCTGCTTCTCAATATGCTTGAGAATGATCCTCTGCCAATCTACATGCAATGACAACTCAGGTTCATCAATCAAACAACATCCAGCTTTGAACTGAGAACGACTTGTTGAGTAAAGCATCGTGACGATCTGCCGCTCACCAGACGAAAGCGCAGTCACTCCGTAAGGTTTTCCCGACCTTGGCTCAATGTATACATTGTCTTCTCTCAGGCGAGGAACCATCCCTGTCGACCTACCTCCAACTTTAAATTCCTTTTCAGACAAAAAAACATTAACGGAGTCTTGGAAATCTTTAATGGGACTTAAAACACGCTCTCTTCCATTTTTCCTATCCACTAATGTTTTTCTATAAATTTCCAAAATATTACCATAGTTCTGATTAGAATCAGCATTTTTCTCAGCAATATTTACCAGCTGGAGATATGCAGACATCCTTGTTGGCCCCTGAACCCGACTATCGTCTAGCGCAACGAGATCTTTGATTTCATCGAGTAGCTTTGCCTGATCTTGAGATCCAGTACTAACACTTCCCTCCGCAATAGCCGAGAAAATTTCAACAAATGCAGTTTCAAACTGCTTCTGATCAATATTTCCTATGACTACTTGAGCACTACCCCATTCATCACTAAGTCCAGATACGACGTCCATTATTGAAGGATAACGGACTACTGGGACAAACGAACCAAACCACTGCCGGCAACGCAATGTTTTCCTAACATTTGACTCGATGGATGCAGTATCTCGTCTGTATATTCTTTTGTCATTTCTAGCTAGACGAAACGCTTCCACTTCTGCGTGATGCAAGACCTCATACTCTGGTTTAGATCTTTCATCGTAGGGGTTATAGTTACTTTCACGCATCCGCTCTAAAACGGAACGAAATGCTGGAAGGTATGTCGCCCGCTCACCGACAACAGATCTTACACTTTCCTTTTCAACTTCTGACAGCGCCATTGTTTCATTGTCAAATGATGTTTTTTGGTCATTTATAAATACAGATAGCTCGCCGTTGACTTTTTCAAGCCTAACGGATTTTCCTTCACTATTCTTAATCTCTATTCTTCGAAAACTTAAGTGCCGAAAGCGCTCAATGTCAGCTTCTGACAAGTTTGCGATGATATGTAGAAGAGTAGTCTTTCCAATCCCGTTTTTTCCGTAAATTATATTCATTCCGGGATGAAGATTAATTTCAAAGCTAAGACGGTTATGCAATCCTTCGACAGAAAGAAACGCTATCCATGGATCGGTTTGCGAAACTTCGTCCTGCATCCAAAATTCCTTTTAAGACTATCGTCAAAAAATTACTTGTCTAAATTAAGCTTGTGCGAGCCACATTTTTGCAAGCTCTGCGACAAATTCCACCAATCCAGTGTTAGCTCTCGCGCAAATTTTCCAGAGCGATGGTTCGCATAGCTCTATAAGACGATGCAGCGATAGTTTTCAACTGGTCGCTACGTTTATCACTACATCGTTATCGCAATGGCGCGCCTTCACTCACCTCGTTCTTCCCCTGCCACCTCTGCCACCTCTGCCACCTCTGCCAAGGCCAGCAGCCTTCGATTTCGGTTTCCAGTGAAAAGCTGAGGAAGGTGCGGATCAGGACGATTATGGCGAGGATGTCTGGGCGCTTCGTCAGGTGGGCTTGAACCGATTGAGGCCCCCGCCTTCGCGGTGGGGCGGGGGTGTGGGTCTGGCGCGGGGGATGGGTCGGTGATGTTGGCGCTTTTGTCGTGGGCGGGTTTTGGGTGCCCAGCCCTGGCCTCTTCTGGGACCTTGGTGCTTATGCCCACCCCCAACCCCTCCCGCCTGCGGGAGGGGAGACTTGTTGGGATGGCCTTCCGGTGGCGGGGTGGGGCGGGGTGCTCGGTTGATAGTGCCCCTCCACCATCCTGCGGATGGTCCCCCTCTCCGGGGCGGGGAGGAACTTGGGGTGCGGCTTGCTCCGACTCATGGGAGCGCGAGGGTTATGACCCTCGCATTTTTCCTTCTCTCCTGACCCTTCCTAGTTTTCGCTTTCCTACATTTAACCGTATAGGTTAATTGTGGGGGATGTATGAGATCCTTCGACAGGCTCAGGATGAGCGGAGTTCCGCGCTTGATGGTGAGGTTTCGACCCCTCCACCACCGCTTCGCGGCGGTCCCCCTCCCCGTTCCGGGGAGGATCGGGAGCGGAAACGGCGGACTTCTCGGGTTCGGCGGGTGGATGTGGTGGATGACTCGGCGCTGGCGTTTGTGCCGTTTGTGCATGTGGCGCCGCGGCGCAATTCGATCACGCCGGACAAGCAGCGGCGGTTCATTGCTACGCTGGCGGCTACGGGGATCGTGAGTCAGGCGGCGCTGAGCATCGGGGCTTCGGTGGAGGCGCTGTACAAGTTGCGGCATCGGGTGGGCGCGGAGGACTTTGCGCGGGCGTGGGATGCGGCGGTGGAGCGGGGCTATTCGCGGCTGGAGGACTGTGCGCTGGAGCGGGCGATTGCCGGGGAGGAGCGGCCGGTAGTCTCGCGCGGGAAGGTTGTCGCCACTTGGACGCATCACAATACCGGGCTGCTGATGTTCCTGCTGCGCGCGCGGCGGCCGGAGAAGTATGGGGCAGTGCGCGTGGGCGACCTGCGCGAGGGGCATCCGGTCTATGAGGCGCTGAAGGTGCGCTGGGAGGCCGAGCGTGCGGCGGCGGATGCGGCGCGGGCCGATGGGGCGCGGGCTTCGCTGCGGGCCAAGTTGCTGGGGATGCGGGAAGCGGTGTTGCGGGAGGGGGCGTTGCGCGGGGAGGTGCCGGGCGGCGCTGGCTTCTCCCCTGCTGGCGACAGCCTTCCTCCCGCTGACGGGGAGGAATGAGCGTTCAGTCTTCGGCGGCGGTGGGCGCGAGGATCTTGTCGGCGATGTCGTCCATGCGCTGGCACATCAGGGCGAGCGTGGCGTCCATCGCGGCAAGGCCGGCGGGGCTGAGGTGGACGAAGGTGCGGCGGCCATCGCGGCCATCGTCCTCGCGCTCTACCAGGCCGCGCGCCTCGAGGATGCGCAGCCAGCGCAGCGCCGTGGTCGGCGGGACATGGGCGCCGATGCAGGCGCTGGTGGTGGGCACGCGGCGGTTCTCGCGCCCGGCGACGTAGAGATCGAGCAGGATGTCCCAGGTGGGCTCGCCGAAGAGATCGGCGGGCAGGTGCTTGTGGCGGCGGCGGCGGGCGTTGTAGAACTCCCGCGCGGCGACGGTGTGGCGGGCAATGGTCGCCTCGTCGAGCGCCGGGGCGGCGGGCGCGGCGAAGGCGGGCGCTGCCGGAGCGGACGGGGCGCCGACGATGGCGAGGCTGGCCCGGCGGCCGACGGAATCGCGCCGGGGCGGCGCACTGCGCATGGAACGTACGGTCATGTCTGTGGCTCCCGTGAAATGGGATGAATGGTAAGGCGGCGATGCTGTGCGGTGGCCGGCGGCGAGCCGGGGTGCCTAGGGCGTCAGGTGAGGCGCCAGGCGTGGTAGCGGCCGATGCGGTCGGTCCGCTGGAGATGGGCGGTGGTGCCGAGGAGGAGCGCGGCGCTCTGTATCGCGATGGGCAGCTGGCTCATCGCGAAGTAGCCGTAGCGGACGAGCGAGAGGTCGACCATCTTGGCGAGGTGGGCGAGGATCACGATGACCTGTCCCGAGCAGGCCCAGAGCGGCCAGCCGCGGTTGGCGCGCAAGGCCACCCACAGCAGCCCGGCCAGCGCCCAGCTGTCGATGATCAGGTGCCCCGGGTCGATCGCGAAGAAGGCGGGATTGCCGAACAGCGCGTGGTTGGCGAGATCGAGCAGGATGGTCGCGATCAGGATGGTCGCGACCATGCGCTCCGGCTCCTCGCCCTTGCGAAAGGCAAAGACGAGGATGCCGACAAAGGCGATGCGAGCGGCCCAGATCATGAGCATTGCTTCAACCCCTGCCCGCTGCCGTAACCACCAGCGCCCGATTCACCAGCACTCGGCGCTCAGGCCGCATCGACCAGCGCGACCGGGTGGGCGGCATCGCCGAGCGAGCCCGTGGGCGGGCAATCGTCGACCAGGCCGGAGCCCATCTCACGGCCGACGTCGAGCAGCTTGCCATGGACGCGGGCGAGTTCGCCGCTGGCATCGAGCACCGCCTTCTGGCTGGCGGCGAGACGGAGCAGCGCATCCTGGCCGGTGAACGGACCGACCGGCGTCTCGCGGCGGGCGCGGACCATTGTGGCGAGCAGGTTGGCCTGGCGGATCAGCGCTTCGTCCAGCGCCGCCTCGGCATCGTGGAGATCGCGGGTGATGCGCAGGCCGTGGACGGCCGTGGCATTGCCGGAAGCAGCGGCGGCGGCGGCGCGGCCATTGGCCTGTGCACCATTGGCTTTCCCGAAAGGCATCGCGATCGTGTTGTCAGTAGCTTTCATCTTCACACCCTGTCCCGCCCCGTTGCCAGAACGGACCCCTTCATGTGGACGCCGACGCCCCCGCGCCGGAAATCCGGTTCATGGAAGGAGATGGTCGGTGAAGGACCTTGCCCTACCGGTCGAGCATGGTGGACAGTTGCATGAACATGCTCAGCCCGCCCAGCACGATCAGGATCAGGAACACCGTTATGCCGCCAATATAGCCCAGCCGCAGAAGGGTGCCATTCGGCCCGTCGAACATCTCCGGGAGGACATGATGATAGACCATCCCGTCAGCCTCGGCCGGCGCCTGGCGCCTGCGTTCGACCGGAGCATCGGCCCGACCCTCGATCCCGGGTGCATCATGCACCGGAAGCCTGGCCTCTGCTCCTGACGGTCCGACATCGATGTCATCCCGAGAGCTGTTTTCGACGGGAAGTGGCGGAAAACCTATATGGGAATCTTCATATACGGGTTGTTCGTATGTCTCTACCAGACGGCGATAGGCTTGGGCGACCTCACCGCGGGTGGCCACGCCGAGCTTGGCCCGGGCCAGCATGATGCGCTGATCGACGGTGTGGGGCGATATCCCCAACTGTCGCGAGATCTCCTTGGAGGTCATATGCTGAATCAACAGATCGAGAACCTCTCTCTGCTTTGCCGTCAGCTCGACCAGCGGATTTTCGCAAAGTTCGCCCGTCACAATCATTGCAGTGATGAATCCCGACTGTTCCCGGTCATCCAAAAAGGTAAACGCCCGGTGCAATCAATTCTGCACGAACGCCCCGGATTTGCCAAATATTCTTTCATTAACCGCACTATAAACGTGATCGACCAGTTAAAACCCGCTTAACATCCGACCGTGCCGGACTGGCACAGCCAAATGACTGTTCAGAGCGCGCACGGCGTGCAAAAATGGCGTGGGGAGTCCGAATCAGGACAGGACGGGCAAGAAAAATGCGCAGGCGTAACACGGGGCGAGTCGTTGCGACCGGACGAGCCATCCTTGCGCTTGCGTTTCTGCTCGCCCTGGTGCTGGACCCGACCGTGCCGGTGCGCGGCGAGTTCTACGGCTACAGCCTGCTTTCCGTCTACACGCTGTGGACGGCGGCGCTCATGGTCCTGGCCTGGCGAAGCTGGTGGTTCGATTTCCGCCTGGCCCCGGCCGCACAGGCAATCGACGTGGCGATCTTCATCGCGGCGGTCTATTTCACCGAAAGCCGCTACACCGAGTTCCAGAGTCCGTTCCTGGCATTGGCCGCGTTCCTGCTGGTCGTCGCCATGGTCAGATGGAACTGGCGGGCCACGGTCGTCACCGCCATCGTCCTGCTGGTCACGAACCTGGCGTTCGGGATGATCCTGTATTACTGGGGCGTCGACATCGATCCCTACCGCTTCGTGCGGCGCACGATCTACATGATCCTGCTTTCCTCGATGCTGATCTGGCTGAGCATGTCCCGCTCCACTGGGCGCATGGCCGTGCTGCCCGAACCGGCGGGCATTCCCGGCGAGCGGCGTGACCTCGTGTTCGATGGCGCTCTCAATCTGGTCATACAGTCGTTCGGGGCGCGCAACGCGGCATTCGCCTTCGCCAGCAGCGAGGAACCGTGGATCGACCTGCGCCGGATAGACGACGGGCAACCGGACAGGCAGCGCCTTTCGCCCGAAACCTTCGCCGAGGAACTGCTTGCCCCCCTGCCCGCCTCGCTCATCGACATGAAGCGGGGCCGGCAACTGGTCGAGGCTTCCGCCGACGACACCATTGAAGTCCGCGCAGAACAGCTGGATTCGCGCCTGGCCACCCTCCTCGGCGTCGAGAACGGGATGATCGCTTCGGTGCGCAGCGTGATGGGGTCAGGCCATCTCGTGGTGTGGAACGCCCACGCCCTGAGCTTTGACGATATCGGCCTGATGTCGGCGATAGCCCGCGAGTTCGGGCAGGCGCTGGACCGGGAGGAAATGGCCTCACTTGCGCGCACAGCCGCAGAAACCGGCGTCCGGCACGCTGTTGCGCGCGATCTGCACGACAGCGTGGCCCAGTTCCTGGCGGGCACGCTGTTCCGTCTCGAAGCGCTGCGCCGCTGGATCCGCGAAGGCAACGATCCCGAAGGCGAAATCGATTCGATCAAGAATGCGCTGCGCCGCGAACAGGGACAGCTGCGCCTGCTGATCGAAAGACTGAGGCGGGGCCAGGAAAGCGACCGACGGACCGATATCGCCGAGGAGCTGCGCGATCTTCTGGCCGAGGCGGGTGCGCATTGGCACATCTCGACCGAACTTGCCCTGACAAGTGACCCTCAGCCGATTTCGGTGCAGCTTTCGCACGAAATCCGCCAGCTCGTGCGCGAAGCAATTGCCAATGCGGCGCGCCATGGCAAGTGCAGCAAGGTGCTGGTCACCCTGAGCGAATGTGACAGCGAGCTGCGCCTGAGCATCACCGACGATGGCGTCGGCTTCCCCACGTTCGGCAATGCCGCGCGGCCACGCTCCATTTCGGAACGTGTCGAGGCACTGGGCGGAAGCTTCAGACTTGATTCCAGCAGAGGCGGCGCTCGTCTCGAAATTGCCTTACGATCCGGAGAACTTGCATGATTCCAGTCCTAGTGGCCGATGACCACGGCTTCATCCGCGCCGGCGTGGAAGCGGTGTTGCGCGGCACCCGGTTTTCGGTGGTGGCTGCCACCGCAAGTGGCGAGGAGACGCTGGATGCGATCAAGACCCACGATCCGGCCATCGTCCTGCTGGATATCAACATGCCCGGCATGAACGGGGTTCAGACGCTGGAAGTGTTGCGCGATCGCGGCGACAAGCGCCCGGTTGTGCTGCTGACTGCCGAGATCAATGATCGTCAGCTGATTTCGGTGATGCGTGCGGGGGTAGAGGGCATCGTTTCCAAGGACGGGGCGGAAGACGGCCTGGTCGGCGTGCTGGAGAAGGTCCATGGCGGCCAGAAGGCCATCGAGCCGATCTTCCTGCAGCGGGCCATCGATCTGTCGCTGCGCCCCGATGCGCAAGGGCCGCTGGCCAAGCTCAACCCGCGCGAGCGCAAGATCGCCGGACTTGTCGCACGTGGCCTGCGCAACCGCGACATCGGTGCGGAACTGGGCATCGGCGAAGGCACGGTGAAGGTCTACCTGCACACGATGTACCAGAAGCTGGGCATCGACAATCGCACCGAGCTCGCGCTGCTAGCGGTGAACGAGCAGGACAACTGAGCGTTCCTGCGGCTTCGCAAGAACAGCGGGACCCCGGGTCAAGCCCGGGGTGACGGCAGGTTTTGGGGCTGCGGGTAGGTGGTTTGATTGGCAGGAATGGGGTGCGGAGCGGAGATCCCTTTCATATCAGCAGTATTCCCGTCGCCCCGGGTCGAGCCCGGGGTGACGGTAGGGAGAATGGGGCGATCGCCCTTGTCCGCAATGGCGTCGCGTCCTGACTGGCTGCTTTTGCTCCCTCGACAACGCCGCGAAAGTCAGTAGCTCCGCGGCAAACCCAGCACGTGTTCGGACAGGAACGACAGGATGAGGTTCGTGCTGATCGGTGCGACCTGATAGAGGCGCGTTTCGCGCAACTTGCGTTCCACGTCGTATTCCTCGGCAAAGCCGAAGCCGCCGTGGGTCTGGACGCAGGCGTTGCCTGCCTCCCATGAGGCATCGGCGGCGAGCATCTTGGCCATGTTGGCCTCCGCGCCCATCGGCAGGCCAGCCTCGTACATCCGTGCCGCCTCGCGCACCATCAATTCGGCCGCGCGCATGTTCGCATAGGCCTTGGCGATCGGGAACGCGACGCCCTGGTTGGCGCCGATGGCGCGGCCGAACACCTGCCGCTCCTTGGCGTACTCGACCGAGCGGCGCGTGAACCACTTGGCATCGCCGACGCATTCGGCCGCGATCAGCACGCGTTCGGCGTTCATGCCCGAGAGGATGTAGCGGAAGCCCTTGCCCTCCTCGCCCAGCAGGTTCGCGGCCGGGATGCGCATATTGTCGAAGAACACCTCGGTCGTCGCGTGGTTCATCATCGTGCGGATCGGGCGGATCGTCAGCGACTTGCCGATCACCTCGCGCATGTCGACGATGAACACCGAAAGCCCGTCGGTCTTGCTGGCCACCTCCTCGCGCGCGGTGGTGCGGGCGAGCAGCAGCATGAGGTCGGAATGTTCGGCGCGGCTGGTCCAGATCTTCTGGCCGTTGACCACGTATGCGTCGCCCTCGCGCCGGGCGAAGGTGCGCAAGGATGTGGTGTCGGTGCCGCTGGTCGGCTCGGTCACGCCGAAGGCCTGCAGGCGCAACTCGCCGCTGGCGATCTTCGGCAGATACTGGCGCTTCTGCTCTTCCGAGCCGTGGCGCAGGATCGTGCCCATGATGTACATCTGCGCATGGCAGGCCCCGCCATTGCCGCCCTCGGACTGGATCGTCTCGAGGATCGCGGCGGCGGCGGACAGGCCAAGGCCCGATCCGCCGTATTCCTCGGGTATCAACACGGAAAGCCAGCCCGCCTGGGTCAGCGCATTGACGAATTCGGTGGGGTACTCGCGCTTCTCGTCGAGCTTGCGCCAGTATTCGCCCGGAAACTGCGCGCAGAGCTTGCGCACGCCTTCGCGGATCTCGCCGTGGTCCTCCGCATCGTAGGGGGAAAGGATCATCGCGCGGCCTCGAACACCGCGGCGATGCCCTGACCGCCGCCGATGCACATCGTCTCCAACCCATAGCGCTGCCCACGCCGCTGCAACTCGCGCGTCAGGTTGGCGAGGATGCGGCCGCCGGTCGCGCCGATGGGATGGCCGAGGCTGATGCCCGAGCCGTTGACGTTGAGCATGTCGTGGCGGCTGTCATCGTCCGACCAGCCCCAGCCCTTGAGGCAGGCGAGGACTTGCGGCGCGAAGGCCTCGTTCAGCTCGATCAGGTCGATGTCGCTCCACGACAGGCCGTTGCGGGCAAACAGGCGCTCGGTGGCGGGCACCGGGCCATAGCCCATGCGCGAGGGATCGCAGCCGGCGGCCGCCCAGGAGTGGAACCAGGCGATCGGCTCCAGCCCGAGCTCGTCGAGCTTGTCCTCGGCCACGACGAGGCAGGCGGCCGCCGCGTCGTTCTGCTGGCTGGCGTTGCCTGCGGTGACGACGCCCTTTTCAAGCGGCTTGAGCTTGGCCAGCGACTCCATCGTCGCATCGGCGCGATAGCCCTCGTCGTGCGCGAAGGTCACCGGATCGCCCTTCTTCTGCGGGATGCTGACCGGCACGAGTTCGTCGTCGAACAGGCCCTTGGCCCAGGCTGCGGCGGCGCGCTGGTGGCTGCGTGCGGCGTAGGCGTCACAGGCTTCGCGGCTGATCGCGAAGTCGCGGGCGAGGTTTTCCGCGGTTTCGATCATGCCGGAGATCACGCCATAGCGCTCGATCGGCTGGCTCATCACGCGGCCGCGCGTCAGCCGGTCATGCAGGGTCAGTGACCCCGCGCGCACGCCCTTGCGCACGTCGGTGGTATAGTGCTCGACGTTGGACATGGATTCCACGCCGCCCGCCACGACGACGTCAGAGACGCCGGTCTGCACCATCATCGCGGCATTGACGATGGCCTGCAGGCCGGAACCACAGCGCCGGTCGAGCTGATAGCCGGGCACTTCCTCGGGCAATCCGGCCAGCAGCCAGGACCAGTGCGAGATGCACGGCGCCTCGCCGTTGCCGTAGCCTTGCGCGAAGATCACGTCGTCGACGCGCGTGGGGTCTATCTTCGTCCGCTCCATCAGCGCGGTGAGGATGGTCGCGCCGAGTTGCCCGGCGGTAAGCGAGGACAGCGAGCCGCCGAACTTGCCGACAGCGGTGCGGATCGGGGCGACGATGGCGGCGCGGCGGAGAGTCATGCGGATTCCTTGTCTGAAGTGGCGACGACGCCCTTGTCGATCAGTGCGGCGATCTCGCCCGAGGACAGGCCCAGCCGCTGGCTGAGCACTTCCTCGCTGTTCTGGCCGAGGTAGGGCGCGGGCTGCGGATCGCCGGCTTCGCGGCCGGGGATGTTGGCGAAGCTGCGCGGCGCGGGATAGGCGAAGCCGCTGGGATTGGCGGGCGATGGTCCGAACAGCGGGTTGTTGGTGACGAGGTCGGGATCGCGCGCCATTTCGTGCATCGTGCGATAGCGTTCGAAGGTCGCTCCGGCCTTGGTCAGACGCTCGGCAAGCGCGGCATAGGTGAATTGCTCGGCCGCTTCCTGGAACATCGAGAACAGGCGGTGGCGGTGGACGAAGCGGTGATGATCGCTCAGCCCAAAACTCACGCCCAGTTCCGCTTCGACCGCGGCCAGATCGTCGGTCAGCCCGAACGCCTCGACAGTGGCCTTCCATTGCTTCGGCGTCAGCGCCGCAACCATGAAGCGCTTGCCGTCAGCGCTTTGGAAATCGCGCCCGAACGCGCCCCAGATGGCATTGCCGATGCGTTCGCGATCGTCCCCGCGATAGAGCATTTCCGCTGCCGCACCGGCGTTGAACGCCGTGCCGATGGCAACGTCGCCCAATGGCACGCGCAGTTCGCTGCCCTCACCCGTGGCATCGCGATGCCTGAGGCCCGCCAGCAGCGCGAAGGCGCAATAGGCGCCGGTGATGAAGTCCCAGGCGGGCAGGATCTGGTTGACCGGCGGCGCGCTGGCCGCATCCCAGTCCTCCGGCCCGGTCATCAGCGGATAGCCAGAGGCGGCGTTGACGGTGAAGTCCATCGCCTGCCGCCCGTCATGCCAACCCATGATCCGCACCGAGACGAGATCGCGCCGACCTGCCGCGATCCGCTCATGCGCCATGAAGCTTTCCAGCGGCAGGTTGGTGATCACCTGCCCCACCTTGCGCGCCAGCTCGACGGCCAGTTCGCGCCCCTCAGGCGTCTGCAGATCGAGCGCCACGCTCTTCTTCGCGCGGTTGAGGTTCTCCCACGACAGCGAGCGGCCCTCGCGCGTCATCATGTAGCGCTTGTAGTCCAGCCCGCCGCGCCGGTCGTCGATGCGGATCACCTCCGCGCCCATCTGCGCGCAGTAGAGGCCTGCGGTCGGCGAGGCGACGAACGACGAGACCTCGACGATCGATAGCCCGGAGAGCAGCTGGTACATGGTCTACCAGACGGTCCCTTCGCTGGCGAATTCGCGCAGCAGGTGCTTGGCGATCTGCAACTGCATGATCTGGCTTGTGCCTTCATAGATGCGCAGGATGCGGGCATCGCGGAAGAAGCGCTCGGCCGGATACTCGGCGAGGTAGCCCGCCCCGCCGAACACCTGAACGCAACGGTCGACCACGCGCCCGCAGGCCTCGGACGAGAATAGCTTGGCCGCAGCCGCCTTGCGCTGGATGTTCTCGCCACGGTCGGCGCGGGCGCAGGCATCGGCGACCATGCATTCGGCGGCGTAGAGGTCGGCCTCGCTGTCAGCCAGCATCGCCTGGATCAGCTGGAAATTGGCGATCGGCTCGCCGAACGCCTTGCGCTCGTTGGCATAGCGGATCGCCGTGTCGAGCGCGCGGCGCCCCATGCCCACGCCCATGCCCGCCACCGAAAGCCGCCCGTTATCAAGGCTCTGCATCGCGATCTGGAAGCCCCGCCCTTCCTCGCCACCGACCAGCGCCGAACCCGGAATGTAGACATCCTCCATGATCACGTCGGCGATGTGCGCGCCCGATTGGCCCATCTTCTTGTCGGGCTTGCCCACGGTGATCCCCGGCGTCGACATGTCGACGATGAAGGCCGAGACGTGGGCGTTCTTGGGCAGGGCCTCCTTCGAGGTGCGTGCCATGATCAGGCCGATCTTCGCCGAAGGGCTGTTGGTGATGTAGCGCTTGGTGCCGTTGAGGCGGTAGCCATTGCCGTCACGCACCGCGGTGGTCTGCATCGCGGCGCTGTCCGATCCCGAACCCGGCTCGGTCAGCCCGAAGCAGGCAATCTCGCCGCTGGCGATGCGCGGCAGCCATTCGGCCTTCTGCTCTGGCGTGCCGTAATTCTTGATCGCGCTGCCGGTCATGCCGATGTTGATCGACACGGTGGAGCGGTAGGCGGGCGAGGCATAGGCCATGTGCATCACGGTGGTGATGTACTGGCTGATGTTCATGCCGGCCCCGCCGAACTCCTCGGGGATGGTGATGCCGAACAGGCCCATCTCGCGCATTTCGTCGAGGATGTCGTCGGGAATTCGGTCATTGGCGATGACATCGTCTTCTGCCGGGATCAGCCGCTCGCGCACATAGCGGCGCAGCTGTTCGAGGAACTGCTCGAAGATGTCCGGGTCCATTCCGGGATTAGCCATGTCGAAAATTCCTCAAACAGGATCGTAGGGGAAGACGTGCGCCGAAACTTCGTCGGCACGTGCGAACGAGGGGCGGAACGCCGGGATCAGTTCCTCGGCAATGGCTGTGGGCGTCCAGCCCTCGAGCTTGACCATGGAGCGCACCGGGCGCGGCTTGTCGAACAGCAGGATCTCGTTCTTGCGCACCGAGAAGATCTGGTTGGTGACGTCCCTGGAAAGGTCCGAAGCGAGGTAGGCGACGAGCGGAGCGATCTTGTCGGCGCTCATCGTCTGCATCCGCTCCACCCGCAGCTTCTGTTCAGGCGTTTCCGCCGGGATCGAGGCGGTCATGCGGCTCCACGCGAATGGTGCGATGCAGTTTGACCGCACGCCCCAGCGCGCCATGTCGAGCGCGATTGACTGCGACATCGCCACCAGCCCCAGCTTCGCCGCCGAATAGTTGGCCTGGCCGATGTTGCCGATCAGGCCCGAGGTGGAGGTGAAGTGGATGAAACTGCCCGAGGACTGTTCGCGGAAGTAGGGCGTTGCCGCCTTCGAGACATTGAACGCGCCCGTGAGGTTCACATCGATGACGCTGGTCCAGTCCTCGTAGGACATCTTGTGCCAGATCGTGTCGCGCAGGATGCCGGCGTTGTTGACCACCGCGTCGATCCGCCCGAACCGCTGCACCGCATCCTCGACGATGCTTGCCGCGCCCACCGGATCGGCGACGCTGGCGAGATTGGCCCAGGCCTTGCCGCCTGCTGCGACGATATCGTTGACCGTGGTCTGCGCCGGGCCTGCATCGCCGCCGTCGCCGCCCTGCGCCACGCCCGGATCGTTGACGATCACCGCCGCACCTTCGCGAGCGCAGAGCAGCGCGATTTCGCGCCCGATCCCGCGCCCGGCGCCGGTCACGGCAACGACCTTTCCATCCAGCACGCCGGCCATCCGAATCTCCCAAGAGTGTCTTGTTGACACTCTTGTTAAGCGACCGGTTAAACCATTTCAACCGCTACCATCACCGTCGTTGGCAGCACCTTTGGAACAGGTCTTCACAATTACCCGCAATTGTGGTGTGGGAGTTCAACCAATCACCTTGTGATTGAACCAAGGGTGGCTGCCGATGCGCTTCAAGGGCCTCGATCTCAACCTGCTCGTCGTGTTCGACGCGCTGATGGAAACCCGCAGCGTAACCCGCGCGGCAGAGCGGATCGGCCTGACCCAGCCTGCGACAAGCGCCGCGCTGCGCCGCTTGCGCGACTACTTCCATGACGAGATCGTCGTCGCCGTGGGCAAGCGCATGCACCCCACGCCGTTCGCCGAGGGGCTCCACCCGCAGATCCAGCTAGCCCTGCGCGGGGTAGAGCGTGCGATCACCACGCCCACCGCGTTCGATCCGACGACCTCGACCCGCCGCTTTCGCATCGTCAGTTCCGACTATATAATGGTTGCCGTGCTGGTCCCCCTGATCGAGCGCTTTGCCGTGACGGCGCCGGGCGTGCGGGTGGAGATCATCCAGCCGACCGAACAGGCCGTGTCCGAACTGGAATCGGGCAAGGCCGACCTCCTTGTCACCCCCGAACCGTTCCTTGCCGCCTGGCATCCTCATGAAGTCCTGTTCGAGGAGGAGCAGGTGGTAGTCGGCTGGGCGGAGAACCCGGTGCTGCAGCGGGGCCTGACCGAGGATGACTTTTATGCCGCCGGTCACGTCACCGTGGCCTTCGGGGCCAATCGCACCGCCGCCTTTGCCGATTCCACGCTATCGCGCATGGGGCGCGAACGGCTGGTCGAAGTTACCGTATCCAGCTTTGCCTCGGCGCCGTGGTTCATCGAGGGCACGGCGCGTCTTGCCGTTCTGCACGAACGCCTCGTGCGCCAGATCGCCCGGCGCTTCAACCTGGTCTGGGCGCCGATGCCTTTCGCCTTCCCCAAGATGCACGAGATGATGCAATTCCATGAATCGCGCGCCGACGACGCCGGGCTCAGCTGGTTGCGCCAGCAGATGCGCGAGGTTGCCGCAGAGGCGGCTTGAGCGAAATGACGCCGCCAACCTTCCCCCTTGATGGGGGAAGGATACCGTAGCTTGCGGGCTTGCCCGCTAGCGGAGGTTGGACGGGGGTGAAATTGCGCCGAGTTCGCGGGCAACGACAAGCGCAACTCCCGCGCGGTTGCCCAGTACTTCGTTGTTCCAGAACCGCAGGACCCGGTATCCCTCTCTTGCGATCATTGCATCGCGACGCGCATCGTCTTTTCCACCGTGCTGACCACCATCGATCTCGACTACCAAACGTGCTTGGTGGCTTGCGAAATCACAGATTGCGTAAGCGAGCGGGACCTGTCGGCGAAAACGCCAGCCGCCGAATTGCTCCTTTAGCAGGCGCCACATCACCGCCTCGGCTTCGGTGGGTTCTCGCCGCATCTTTCGTGCGCGCTGAATTGCCAGAGGAGGTGGAGACTTCTTCACGTGCGAATTTCACCCCCATCCAACTCCGGCTAGGCAGCAAGCTGCCAAGCCTTCGTATCCTTCCCCCATCAAGGGGGAAGGCACAGCGGGTTTGCTACCGATCTGGTGGGACTGCCGTTGGGATATCATACCCCAGACAGCGGTGACTCGACTTGGAGCGTGCCACTTCTAGTGTGAAATCCGCCGCGATCGCTTGATCGTGCCGGAAAAGCTCAGCACGGCTTCCTCCTGCCCGTCCGCGCCGGTGCGCAGGATCGTGCCGCGGGCAAAGACGAGGCTGCCTCCGGCGCGGACGCATTGCCCACGCGCCGTCAACATCTCGCCCGCCTGTGCGCCGCTGACGAATTCGCAGTTCATCGTCACGGTCACGCCGCTGACTTCATCGCCATTCGAGGCCGCGACCATGAACAGCGAGAAGTCGGCAAAGGTCATCAGCGACCCACCGTGGACGATGCCGTGGCCGTTCAGGTTCTTGGCCTCGGGAATGAAGCCCGTGACGATTCCGCGCGCGTCCCTTTTGACGAAGAACGGACCGGTGCCGTCCTCGAACGGGTCCTTGCCCGACCATTTCCACCAGCCGGCCCAGGGACCGTCGTTGACCTGTTCGAAGTTGCCCTTGATGGGAGAGGTTTCCGCCGCGTTCATGGCCGCCTTCTTAAGCGGACGTCCGAACTCCTGTCGATAGCGATCAGGCGACTTCCTCGCGTTCGCGCGCCATCATGCGGGTGGCCAGCGTCCTTCCCGAGATCCATGCATTTTCCACGCGCGGGCCGAGCAGCCAATCACCACACACGCCGATTTTCGACTGTGCACTCCACAGTGCGCCAAGGTTGCTGCCAGTGGACATCGCATAGCGCCAGCGATGGGCCGAGGCGGTGACCGGTTCCGGCAGGGTTTGCTCCAGCGCTTCGCCCAGGGCGGCAAGCAAGGCGGCCGAGACGTTCTCCACGCTGTCGTCGATATGCTGGGTCGACCAGTGCGGGCTGGCCTGCACCACCCAGGTTTCCGGGCCCTTGCGGCCGGGCTTGGCGCCATTGCGTGCGGCCCAGCTGATCAGCCCTGCCTCGCGCACGGTGTCGTGCCTGCTCGGCAGACGTTCGGCAAAGGCGAACATGCCGGTCCAGCACGGCTGCGACCGGGCCGCGAGCGCGGTTGCCGCCAGCGAAAGGTCATGCAGCGCAACGATGGCCGAGGCTTGCTCGGGCGGGATCGACACGACCACGGCATCGAACGGCCCGGCCTGCATACGCTCTCCCGCCCCGGTCTCCCCGGTCAGGAACCAGCGGTCCTCGCGGCGGACAAGGCCGCGCACGTGCCAGCCGAACGTCACGTCGTGCTGGTCGGACATCTCCTTGATGACGGCGTTCATCGTCGGCACGCCGACCCAGGCGCCGGTTCCGGCGGCAGGCCAGGGCGCAGCGACGCCGCTGGCCGACCAGCGCGCGACTTGCGCCATGAACGCCGGATCGCGCACGGTGAAGTACTGCGCGCCATGGTCGAAATGGGCATCGCCGAGCGGCGTCGTCATGCGGCGCGTCGACATGCGTCCGCCGGGGCCGCGCCCCTTGTCGTAGAGCGCGACGGTGTGGCCCGAGCGAACGAGCTGGGAAGCGCAGGAAAGACCGGACATTCCTGCGCCAACAATGGCAACATGCATCTTCATCGGTGTTTTCGCGGGCTCAACCACGTCCCATCAACGCCAGAACTTCCTTGCGGCTACTGGCATCGTCGAGGAAGCAGCCGAGCATCCGGCTCGTCACCATCCCCACGCCATGCGTCCTGACCCCCCGTCCGGTCATGCAGCCATGCTGCGCCTCGATCACCACCGCGACCCCTTGCGGCTGGAGATTGTCCCAGATGCACTTGGCGACTTCCGCGGTCAGCCGCTCCTGCACCTGCAGCCGGCTGGCATAGCCGTGCAGCACGCGCGCCAGCTTGGAGATGCCGACGACGCGGTCCTTGGGCAGGTAGGCAATCGACGCCGTGCCGATGATCGGCGCCATGTGGTGTTCGCAGTGGCTCTGGAACGGGATGTCGCGCAGCAGCACGACTTCATCGTAGCCGCCCACTTCCTCGAAGGTGCGCGAAAGGTGCAGGCCCGGGTCCTCGGCATAGCCGCGGCAGTATTCGCGCCAGGCCCGCGCCACGCGCTTGGGCGTATCGAGCAGGCCTTCGCGCTCGGGCTCGTCGCCCGACCAGCGGATCAGCGTGCGGATCGCCTCTTCGACATCGGCGGGGACGACGATCTTGCCGTCCTCGCCGATCACGTCTGCCATGCCCGAAGAGGCGGCGAGGGAGGGTGAGAGGACGTTCATCGGTAAAGGCTCCGATCCGGCGCAAAAAAGGTTGCGGAATGATGTCCGGATGCGCCGCAGCCCCATCGGGAACAACACGGACCAAAGGGCACGGGCTGGAAACCGGCGGGAAAGAGCGTATATGTGCACCCATGTCCATAGCCGAGATGATCGCCTCCAGCCCGACGGCCGCCGTCATCAGCAATCCGCGTTTGCCGGACAACCCGATCATTGCCTGCAATGACGCGTTCGTCGAACTGACCGGATACCCGCGAGAGGAGATCATCGGCCGCAACTGCCGGTTCCTGCGTGGCACAGGCACGGAGGATGACAAGGCCCGCGTGCTGCGCGACGGCATTCACCGCAAGCAGCCGGTGATGGTCGAGATCATCAACTACAAGAAGGACGGCACCCGTTTCCGCAACGCGGTGATGGTTGCGCCGATCTTCGATGCCGAAGGTGAAGTGGAATACTTCCTCGGCTCCCAGGTCGAACTGCCCGAGGAACAGGGCGCGGCCAACGACCTGCGCCGCAATGGCGCCGCCGAACGCGTCGAACGCCTCAGCCGCCGCCAGAAGGAAATCCTGGTGCTGATGGCGGCGGGCAAGCTCAACAAGCAGATCGCCTATGAACTGGGCCTCAGCGAGCGCACCGTGAAGATGCACCGCTCCGCCGTGCTCAAGGGGCTGGACGTGAAGACCAGCGCCGATGCCATCCGCGTGGCGATCGAAGCCGGCTTCTGATTTTCGCCAGTTTTTCAGCGATTTACGCGTTTAGCGGTTCAGGGGCCTGACACCCTCGATCCGCAGTTCGCACCACACGCCCGCCGGATCGAAGTTCAGTTCCAGTCCTTCGATCCCCGGTTGCGGGACCAGCAGCCGCGAGCCGATGCCCGGACGCGCGGGGCTGGTCACAGGCGGACCACCCTTTTCTGCCCACAGCATGTACAGCGTGGAACCGGAGGGGCCGATGAACCAGCTCAGCTCGACATGGCCGCGCTCGCCCGATAGCGCGCCATACTTGACCGCGTTGGTGCACAACTCGTGCAGGGCCATGATCAGGGGGATGCAGCTTCCTGCGGGCAGCACGCAGGGTTCGCCGGTCATGCGGATGCGGTCGTCGTGCTCGAACGGGGCGACCGTATCGCGCACGAGTTGCGGCAGCCGTCCTTCCGCATCTGCGCCGATCTGCAAGAGGTCGCTCGCTGCTGCCAGCCCTTCGATACGCAGGCTGAATTCCTTGTAGAAATCCATCGGCGATGCCGCCTTGGGCCCGCGCGAGGCGAGCGCCTGGATCAGCGTCAGCATGTTGCGCACGCGGTGGCGCAGCTCGCGATTGTAGCGCTCCTGCTCGGCATTGACGACGGCGATCCGCCGCATCGCCCCGCGCAGCATGCTGCCGATCAGGACCGTCAGCCCGCCCGAGAACACGAACAGCACGAAGATCAGGCTGCGCACGACACCGACCTGCGAGAACCACGGGTCCCCACCAAACAGCCGCTGCGCAAGAAGGGACGCGAGCACCATGTAGGCCAGCGCGTAGCGCAGTTCGAGTGCGAGCGATGCAATCAGCAAAGTGGGCCAATAGGTGACGAACGGCCGCCCGAGCGCCCCCATGTCGAGCGAGGCCCGCAGTATCGTGGGGATGACAAGCAGCACCGCCATCCACGCCAGCGATTCCGCAGGGGTGCGATCAGGATCCACCAAAGCGCGCACGACACGCGCCTGACGTGTCTCGCCAATTGCCAAGTTTGCACCCCCATGTTCAATTGGCCCGGCTCTTTTCAGGCAGTTTGGTCCAATCCGGACCTTAATAGCGCCGCAAAAACTATAACTGCAAGATTATTCGAGCTTTTTCTGTTCCGCCAATCACATCAATCGACGTCAGCCAGGACGGCAAAGTCCACCTTAGTGGGTGCTGAAAGCCGCAAGACGTCGGCCAATGCGATGACCTCTGCAATCGCGGTCGCCTCCTCCACCGTCAGGCCGGAGAAATCGGGCAGGAACGCCCGGCAGGTCTGCAGGAGATTGGCGGGCGAACGCTCCAGCTCGGAACGGTAGGCTTCGAGCGTCCGGCAGCCATCGATCTCGCTCCACGCAATGCCGCTGGGCGACGGGCGTTCGTGATAGGCCCAGAGCGCGTGGATTGCGCGCTCAACCGCCATTTGCGCCTGTTCGACCACCAGCGCACCCGAGGCGCGAGCCTTGAGCCTTTGGCGATAGCGGCGCTGACGTTCGGCGTTCGAAAGTGGCATGGGCTTGATTCTACACGTTAACTCGCGCTCATCAAACTCCGTTACGTTACTTATGGCGCTAACCCAAGTTTGACCTGCATCAAGGCCGAGATTGTATGTGTTGCATATGATCTTGGACAGGCGCCGCATCGAAGGCCTGTTCGATTCGGCCAGAAGATCGCTTGGGAGACCAGATGCATGGAACACCATCAGACCCCGTCCGCCGCCGCCCGCGAACAGGCCTTGCGCCGCGCCATTCCCCTGTTCGACGGCGCCCCGGCCTCGCGCGGCTACGAGCTCAACGCGATGTGCTTTTCGTTCAACGAGAAAGCCAACCGCGATGCTTTCCTTGCTGATGAGGAAGGCTATTGCGCCCGCTTCCACCTGACGCCCGAGCAGCGCAAGGCCGTGGCAGACCGCGATGTGCTGGCCATGCTCGAGGCTGGCGGCAACGTCTATTACCTCGCCAAGCTTGCCGGGATCTTCGGCCTTGGCGTGCAGGACCTCGGCGCCCTGCAGACCGGCATGTCGGTCGATGCCTTCAAGGCCATGCTCGTCGAATGGGCCAAAAAAATCCCCTCCAAGGAGTGTGCATGATGGCACAGATCATCGGCGGCTATTTCACCAGCCACGTCCCCGGCATCGGCGGCGCGATCATGCGCGGCGATCAGGACACCCCCTACTGGAAGCCGTTCTTCCAGGGCTTCCCTCCGATCCGCGAGTGGTTGGCGCATGCGAAGCCCGACGTTGCCGTGGTCTTCTCCAACGACCATGGCCTGAACTTCTTCCTCGACAAGATGCCGACCTTCGCGGTGGGCGCCGCGCCCTCGTATGACAATGCCGACGAAGGCTGGGGCCTGCCGGTCTACAAGAGCTTCGAGGGCCATCCCGCGCTGTCGTGGCACCTGATCGACAGCCTGGTGCGCGACGAGTTCGACATCACGACCTGCCAGAAGATGCTGGTCGACCACGCCGTGTCTATCCCGTTCGAACTGGCCTATCCCGGTGTCGAGACATGGCCGCTCAAGCTCATCCCCATATCGATCAACACCGTGCAGTACCCGCTGCCCAGCCCGAAGCGCTGCCTTGCGCTGGGCCGTGCGGTCCACCGCGCCCTGCAATCGTGGGGCGGGGACGAGCGCGTGCTGATCTGTGGCACCGGCGGGCTTTCACACCAGCTGGACGGTCCGCGCGCCGGGTTCATGAACCCGGACTACGACCTGTTCTGCCTGGATAACCTCGCCAGCAACCCGGATGCACTGACCGGCCACACTGCCGAGGAAGTGGCCGAGCTTGCCGGCACGCAAGGTGTCGAAATCCTCAACTGGATCGCCGCGCGCGGCGCCATGGGCGATCAGGGGATGACCGAAGTCAGCCGCAACTACCACATCCCGATCAGCAATACTGCTGCTGCCAGCCTGCTGCTGGAACCGGCTTAGCCCCTGCGGCGGGGCTTGCGCGTGGTCTTCGCCGGAGCCTTGCGCTTCGGCGGAGGCGCGACCTTTGGCTGAATGTCGGGCCAGGCATCGACGATCGCCGCCTTCACCACCGTGCGTCCCTGCAGCGTCTGCGCCTCGTCATGGCTGGCGAGATAGGCTGCCACCACATCGCGCACCTGCCCCGCACTGACGTCGTCCGGCACCTTGGGCGGGCGCTCCATGCTGCGGAACCCGTCGAGCACGCCGATCACGTAGGACAGGCACATGGCCCTGTCGACCGGCGCCTTGGCCGAGCACGCCTCGTGCAACTGCGCGCCGCTCATCCACTCGGCGCGGGCAGGTGTGGCGAGCAGGGCGACAGGGGCAAGGACGAGAAGGTAGCGGATCAAGGTCAGGCAACTCCACGGCGATCACCCCGCCAAAACCCATGCGATGGTGTTTTGATCCGGTGCGCCGGTGGACCTTTCTGAGGTGCGGCGCGCAGCGCTGAAGGAGGGGTAAGGAACACTACCCCTCCACCACCGCCTACGGCGGCGGTCCCCCTCCCCATTTGCACCTGCGGTGAAAACGGGGAGGATCTGGGGCCGCTATCGCCCCATCGCCTTCATAAGCTGCCGTTCCAGACACGACCCCATTGCGGACGTTGGTACTTGCGCGCATCATCCATACCGTCACCCCGGGCTCGACCCGGGGTCCCGCTTTTTCGTCGCTCAAACCAACCAACAATCACATTATGAAGATCCAGCCAGTCGGGATTGCCGCGCTCGATCAGGTCGAACTTGAACTCCCTGCGCCAGCGCTTCAGGCGCTTCTCATGCGTGATGCAGTCTTCAATCCGGTCACCGCGCTCGGCCCAGACCAGCCGTTTTAAACCATACCGAGCGCAGAAGTCCGATCCTCTGTCGTTGCGGTGCTGATGGATGCGCGCAGCAATGTGTGAGGTCACGCCAACATACATGGCGCCTCGGTAACGGTCGGCCATGATATAGACCCAGCCACCGATCCTCTCCTTGTCCATGAGGTGAGCAGGAAGAAAGCGGGACCCCGGGTCAAGCCCGGGGTGACGGGAATAGTGCTGTTATGGAAGCGATTTCCACAATCCCCCCATTCCGGCCACTTGAGTCCAAGGTCGATAGCACCAAAATCCGCCGTCAGCGGGTGGTCCCCTCCCCGGTTGTGCTTGGCAAAGACGGGGAGGATCTTGGGATCAGAACTTGTTATCGCGGGGGAAGCCGTTGGGGGGCAGGCGGCCTGCGGCGCCGCGGGCGACCTTCCACGGCAGGAGGTCCTTCTCGACGCGGGTGCGGCCGCTCTCGCCGCCCATCGTCCATGACAGGCCGTCCTCCAGCTTCAGCGTGATGACGTCGGACATCTCGCCGTCCTTGTAGCGCTGCAGGGTCACGCCCTGCCCCTTGGCGAGGAGCGGCACTTCGGACAGGGCGAAGATCACCAGCTTGCGGTTTTCGCCGATCACCGCGACATGATCGTGCTCGGGCGCGATCTCGCGCACCACGGCGAGCTTCACGCCGGGCTTGGTGGAGACGACGCCGCGCCCCTTTCGCGTTTCGGCGAGCAGTTCGTCCATCTCGGCGGCAAAGCCACGCCCGGTGTTGGCGGCGAGGAGGAGCTGGCCCTTGGGCTTGTAGACCGTGACGCTGACGATCTGCGCATCGGGATCGATATCGACCATCGTGCGGATCGGTTCGCCAAAGCCGCGCGCGCCGGGCAGCTTGTCGGCGCCGACGGTGTAGAAGCGGCCATTGTCGACCGCGACGAGCAACTTGTCGGTGGTCTGGCAGTGGAACGCGAAGGCCGGGCCATCGCCTTCCTTGAACTTGAAATCGCCATCAAGCGGCACATGGCCCTTAGCCGCGCGGATCCAGCCCCTGGCGGAAAGGATCACCGTCACCGGCTCCTTCTCGATCATCGCGTCCATGCTGAATTCGCGCGTGGGTGCGGCTTCGGCGATGGTGGTGCGGCGGCGGCCGAGCGGGGTGTCCTCGGCATAGTCCTTGCGCAGGGTATTCAGATCGCGCTTCAGCCGCGTGCGCTGGCGGGCCGGGCTGTCGAGCAGCTTCTGCAGTTCCTCCTGCTCGGCCAGCAGTTCGTCGCGCTCCTTGCGCAGTTCCATTTCCTCGAGCTTGCGCAGGGAGCGCAGGCGCATGTTGAGGATCGCTTCGGCCTGGCGGTCGGTCAGTTCGAACTCGGCCATCATCACCGGTTTGGGCTCGTCCTCGGTGCGGATGATCTCGATGATCCGGTCAAGGTTGAGGTAGGCGATGATGTAGCCGCCGAGCAGCTCAAGGCGGCCCGCGATCTTGTCGAGCCGGTGCTGCGAGCGGCGCAACAGGATGTCGATCTGGCTGATCACCCATTCCTGCAGCACCAGCTTGAGACCCAGAACCCCCGGCGTGCGGTGCGAATCCAGCACGTTGAGGTTGAGGCCGAAGCGGTTTTCGAGGTCGGTCAGCTTGTAGAGCGATTCCTTGAGCAGGTCTGGGTCGACGTTGCGGCTCTTGGGGATCAGGACGAGGCGGATCTGCTCGTCGGACTCGTCGCGGATGTCCTCGAGGATCGGCAGCTTCTTGTCGGCGATGAGCTGGGCGATCTGTTCGATCAGCTTGCTCTTGGGCACCATGTAGGGGATTTCGGAGACGACCAGCTGCCACTGCCCGCCGCCGAGCTTCTCGATGCCGGTCTCTTCCCAGTTGCCCGCCTCGTCGCGGCCGGTGGAGAAGCGCCCGCGCACGCGGATCGCGCCGCGCCCGGTCTCGTAGGCGTGGGAGATGACAGCGGGACTGTCGACGATGACCCCACCGGTGGGCAGGTCAGGCCCGTGGAACACTTCCATCAGCTGGCTGTGTTCGGCATGGGGGTTGTCGATCAGCAGCAGCGCGGCGTCGATGATCTCGGCGACGTTGTGGCTGGGGATGTTGGTCGCCATGCCGACGGCGATGCCGCTGGAACCGTTGGCGAGCAGGTTCGGGAACAGGCCGGGGAAGATTTCCGGCTCCTCGTCCTCGCCGTTGTAGGTGGGGACGAAGTTGACGGTGCCTTCGTCGAGCCCGGCCATCAGCTGCATCGCGGTGCGCGTCAGCCGCGCTTCGGTGTAGCGGTAGGCGGCGGCGTTATCGCCATCGACATTGCCGAAGTTGCCCTGCCCCTCGACCAGCGGGTAACGCAGCGACCAGTCCTGCGCGAGGCGCACCATCGCGTCATAGACCGAGGCATCGCCGTGCGGGTGATACTTGCCGATCACGTCACCCACCACGCGGGCGGATTTCTTGAAGGCATCGTTGGGGTTGAGCTTCAACTGGCGCATCGCCCAGAGCAGGCGGCGGTGCACCGGCTTCAGCCCGTCGCGCAGGTCGGGCAGCGAGCGCGCGGTGATCGTGCTCAGCGCATAGACGAGGTAGCGCTCCGACAGCGCGGAATCGAACGGGGCATCGACAATTGCGTCGAAGGGATCGGGCTCGGTCGTTTCTGTCGCCATGGTTGGAACGTCCTAGCAACACGTTCGGCAGAGCGAAAGTCACGGAACAACCACAGTCCCCGGCTATTCTTGGGGGGAGCGGGCGAATCCCGCCCCCGATATTCCCCAAAGGAGAACCATATGAGCAAGCGCGTGCTGATCGTCGCGACCGACGGATTCGAACAGTCGGAACTCGAAGGCCCCAAGAAGGCACTGGAAGACGCCGGAATCGAAACCGTGGTCGCCAGTCTGAAAGCCGGGTCCATCACCGGCTGGAAGGACAAGAACTGGGGCGATGCCGTGGCTGTCAACATCACGCTCGACGAGGTGGATGCCAAGGAATACGACGCGCTGCTCCTGCCGGGCGGGCAGATGAACCCGGACATCCTGCGCATGGACGATCGCGCCATCGACATCGTCAACGACTTCGACGATCTGGGCAAGCCGATCGCCGCAATCTGCCACGCGCCGTGGCTGCTGGCCGAAGCCGATATCCTCGATGGCCGAACCGTCACCGGCTGGCCTTCGATCCGCACCGACCTTGCCAATGCCGGCGCGGACGTGGTGGACGAGGAAGTTGCTGTGGATGACAACCTGATCACCAGCCGCAAGCCCGATGACATCCCGGCGTTCTCGAGGGCGCTGATCGAGATGCTTGCCGAGGGCTGATACGACCACGCGCGGTTTCCGGGGGTTCACCCAGCCCTCGGGAACCGCTAGGGTCGTAACAGATGAAACAGCTTAGCCTTACAGAACAAGCAATCGTCGAGGGGATCGAAGGCGCAGGCATGCTGGCGCAGGTGGAGGCGTGGTGCGCGCTCAACACCGGCACCGGCAACCTTCCCGGCCTCGATGCTCAGTGGTACCTTCTGGCCGACGCCTTCTCCGCCCTGCCCGGAGCCATCCGCAAGGTCGATGCGGCTCCAGTCACGGCGATGGCCGCCGACGGGCGCGAGGTCGAGACTGCCAACGGCGCGCACTTCGTGCTGTCGGTCAGGCCGGATGCACAGCGGCGTTACCTGCTCACCGGCCACATGGACACGGTGTTCCCGCCTGCCCATGCGTTCCAGACGCTGCGCTGGCTTGATGCCGAAACACTGAACGGCCCGGGCGTGGCCGACATGAAGGGCGGGATCGCGGTGATCCTCGCTGCGCTGACGGCGTTCGAGCAAAGCCCTGCTGCGGCCGGTGTCGGCTATGACGTGCTGATCAACTCCGACGAGGAGACCGGCAGCCTGTCGTCCGCCCCGCTGATCGCGCAGCTGGCGCAGGGCAAGGCGGCGGCGCTGACCTATGAACCGTCCGCCCTGCCCGATGGCACCCTGGCCGGTGAGCGGCCGGGGAGCGGGAACTACAGCGCCGTCATCAAGGGACGTTCGGCCCACGCCGGGCGCAATCCGCAGGATGGGCGCAACGCGATCATCGCGGCGGCGGACATGGCTCTGAAGCTGAAAGGTCTGGAGCGGCCGGGGCTGTCGATCAACCCGGCGAGGATCGATGGCGGGAGCGCCAACAACGTCGTGCCCGACCATGCGATTTTGCGCTTCAATGTCCGGCCTCGGCTGCCGGGAGTTGCCGTGGAGTTCACTGAGAGTCTTCGTGAGTTGGTGCAGAGTCTCGAAGCGTTGCACGAGGTTGGCATCCACCTCCACGGTGGCGTCTCGCGGCCGCCGAAGCCGATGACGCAAGAGGCCGAGGCACTGTTCGGGCTGGTTCGTGAGTGCGGAGAATTGCTCGGCCAATCAATCCGTTGGCAAGCCTCGGGCGGAGTCTGTGACGGCAACAACATCGCCGCCTGCGGGGTTCCCGTGGTCGATACCATGGGCGTACGCGGCGGGGCGATCCATTCCGATCAGGAATACCTGATCGTGCCGTCCCTGGCCGAGCGCGCCGCCTTGTCCGCGCTCGTCCTGCATCGCCTTTCCGGGGGAAATCCATGACATTCCGTATCCGCGCGGCCCGCGCGAACGATCTGCAACCGCTCTACGAAATGGCCAAGCTGACCGGCGGCGGTTTCACCAACCTGCCGCCCGATCGCAAGGCGCTGACGGCAAAACTGTCCCGCGCGGCAGAAGCATACGGCAACACCGAGGAAGGCGATCCGAAGAACCCCAGGGACGAACTTTTCGTTCTGGTTCTGGAGGATACCTCCACCGGCGAAGTGCGCGGCACGGCGCAGATCTTCACCTCGGTCGGCCGCCAGTGGCCGTTCTATTCCTACCGCATGGCGACGCTGACCCAGCATTCCAAGGAGCTGAACCGCACCTTCCGCGCCGAGATGCTCAACCTTGTCACCGACCTTGAAGGATCGAGCGAAGTGGGCGGGCTGTTCCTGCATCCCTCGGAACGCGCAGGTGGCCTTGGCATGCTGCTCGCGCGCAGCCGCTACCTGTTCATCGCGATGCACAGAAAGCGCTTTGGCGACAAGATTCTGGCGGAGCTGCGCGGGGTGATCGACGAGCGTGGCGGATCGCCGTTCTGGGACGGCGTGGCCGGTCGCTTCTTCGGCATGAGCTTTCAGGAAGCGGACTATTTCAACGCGATCAACGGCAACCAGTTCATTGCCGACCTGATGCCCAAGCACCCGGTCTATATCGCGATGCTGCCCGAAACCGCACGCTCGGCCATCGGCCTGCCCCACCCCTCGGGCCGCGCGGCGATGCGCATGCTGGAGGAAGAAGGCTTTGCCTACGAGGGTTATGTCGACATCTTCGACGGCGGCCCGACGATGACCGCGCGGACCGACCGCGTGCGTTCGATCTGCGAGGCGAAGGAAGTGGCCGTGGCCCACATTCGCGCGCCCGAAGGCGGCGGCAATGTGACCAAGGCGCTGGTGGCGACCGGCAAGCTGGCCGAATACCGCTGCACCTTCGCCGAGATCGCCGAGACCGACGATGGCCTGACGCTGGACCCGGTGGCCGCTGCCGCGCTGGGTGTGAGCGTGGGTGACCCGGTGTGGTTCGTCGGCCGGTAAGGAAGAGACATGCCTCTGATTGAAATCAACTTCGACGGCCTTGTCGGGCCGAGCCACAACTACGCGGGGCTGAGCCTTGGCAACCTTGCTTCGGCCAGTAACGCTGGCGAGGTGTCCCATCCGCGCGCCGCCGCGCTGCAGGGCTTAAGCAAGATGCGGCACAACATCGGGCTGGGGCTGGCGCAAGGGCTGTTTGCCCCCCTGCCCCGGCCCAACCCGGTGCTGCTCGGCGCGCTGGGGCTTGGAACCATTGACCAAAGCGATGCGGCGCAGCGGCGCTTGCGGGCGGCGGCATGGTCTGCATCCTCGATGTGGACGGCCAATGCGGCGACGGTCAGCCCCGCCCCGGACACGGCCGACGGGCGCTGCCACCTGACGGCGGCAAATCTGGTGACGATGCCGCACCGGTCGCAGGAGTGGCCCGATACGGTGCGCCAGCTGCGTGTGGCCTTTGCCAATAGCGCTGCCTTTGCCGTGCATGATGCCGTGCCGCCGTGCTTCGGCGACGAGGGTGCGGCCAACCACATGCGGATGTGCGCGCACCACGATGCGCCGGGGCTGGAAATCTTCGTCTACGGCACGACAGGCGGGGCCTTCCCCGCACGCCAGCACGAGCAGGCGAGCCGGGCGGTGGCGCGGCTGCACGGGCTCGATCCGGCGCGCTGCCTGTTCGTGGAACAATCGCCCGATGCCATCGCGGCCGGGGCCTTTCACAACGATGTGGTGGCAGTGGCCAACGAGCGGGTGCTGTTCACGCACGAGCAGGCCTTTGCCGATCCGGACGGCACTTATGCGGCGATCCGCGACAAGCTGCCCGAGGCCGAGATCGTGGTGGTTCCGGCGAGCGTCGTCAGCCTTGGCGATGCGATCAGGAGCTACCTGTTCAACGCGCAACTGCTGACGCTGCCATCGGGCGAGATGGGTCTGGTGATCCCGCTGGAGGCTTGGGAAACGCCTTCGGTGCGCGGCTGGCTGGAGGGCCATGTCGCTTCGAACGGGCCGATCCGCAAGGTGCTGCCGGTGGACGTGCGCCAGTCGATGGCCAATGGCGGAGGGCCGGCGTGCCTGCGGCTGCGGGTTGTCGCCGATCCTGCCACTGTCGATCCGCGCTTCCTGCTGGACGAGGCGAAGATCGCCCGGATTGAAAGCGTCGTCGCCGCGCATTGGCCCGAACAGATCGATCCTGCTGATCTTGGGCAGAAATCCCTGGCAGATACGGTAATTGCAGCGCGCATGGCCTTGCTTGACGCGCTGTCGCTGTCGGAACTTGCCTGAGGCTTCCGGCGTATCCTCTGAAAGGGTCGCTCCGCGGGTTGTCGCTTCGCTTTACAGTGAAGATTGGATTAACCAGTCTATTGCCAGCGTTTAATGATCTGGCACGATGCTTGCGGAAAGACTCAACGACGGGGGCGCCTCGTCAAAAGAGGATAGAGCTTCGGATGTTTCGCAAGATCGGTCGCCTGTTTGTCATCAAGACCCGCTTCGAAGCGTTCGCGGTGATCTACGCGCTGGCGCTCGGCGCGGTTGAGCGTGGGCACGCCTATCTTGGCCAGTATCCGGGCTTTGCCGGCAAGATGCTGTTCGTGGCGGCGACGGGCGCGGTGTTCATCGCCGGGGCGAAGATCCTCGATTCGCTGCGCATGGAGCAGCGGCTGCAGGAGCTTGAGGGTTCTGGCGAGGTGTAGTTGTGCGAGGTCATGGGCCCCGGCCTTCGCCGGGGTGACGACTTGAATTTGAGAGATTCTGAAGCGAGTAGGGCGATTCTGTTGCTAGGCTCGCCCCCAGCCCCCGGTTTCCGATTCTGTTACCCGGTTCGGTCCGAACCGTGCTTTCGCTTTATAACTTCAGGGCGTTAGCCCCTAGAATTATGCGGCGAGAGCAAGTGCTTCGTTGTCGTTGGCACTTGTGAGTTTTGAGCCTTGAACGGGTTACTCAGCCCGGGCAAAAACAGCGCTTTTCAACACACGTCGATCCTAGTTCGGCCCCATCAACACCCTTGCGACAACAAGGCCCGCATCCTGAAAGACACGGTAGTGATGGTGGAGCCGCCGGGTACCGCCCCCGGGTCCGCTGTGCCTATTGCACGCCGCAGTTTATCACCATAGCCGGCCGAAACCGGCAGGGACCCATATAGGGATGCGGGCGCAAATGAAAAGGGGCGGGATTGCGCCCGCCCCTTGAATTGTCCCGATGTGCCGGTTCAGCCCTTCGCCTTCAGCGCATCGCGGATTTCGGCGAGAAGTTCGACCTCGGTCGGCCCGGCGGGAGCGGCGGGGACTTCTTCGGCAGGCTTTTCGAAGGCCTTGTTGATCGCCTTGACCAGCAGGAAGATGATGAAGGCGACGATCACGAAGTTGACCGCCTGGGTGATGAAATCGCCATAGCCGATCATCGGCACGCCCGCGGCCTTGAGATCAGCATAGCTCGCCGGATCGCCCTTGTAGTCTGCCGGGACCGGGCCGAGGCGAACGAAATAGCGGGTAAAGTCGACCCCGCCCGTGATCCAGCCGACGACGGGCATGATCACGCTTTCGGTAAGCGAGGTGACGATCTTGCCGAATGCGCCACCGATGATCACGCCGACCGCAAGATCGAGCACATTGCCGCGCGCGATGAACTTCTTGAACTCTGCGAACATGCCGACCACTTCCCCCTTTACGTGCGTGTTTACCATGATCCCTTTTCCGTTGGTTGCCATCACGCGCGGAACGTCACAAGTGGCAATCGGTTGCAGCATGGGGGATACTTGAACCGTTTCGGCGGGCCGCTATCTCTGCTGTACAATCCAAGGGGAACTTACGTCGATGGCCGCTACCCGCTTTACGCAGATCGCTTTTGCCACCGTTGCCGCTGCCAGCCTTTCGGCCTGCGGGATCAACTCCGTCCCCGCGGCCGAGGAAGAGGCCAAGGCGCGCTGGGCCGATGTCGAAAGCTCGTACCAGCGCCGGGCCGATCTTGTTCCGAACCTTGTAGCCACTGTTAAAGGGGCAGCGGCATCGGAAACGCAGATACTGACCAACGTGACTGAAGCTCGTGCCCGCGCGACCTCGATCAACATCACCACCAACGACCTTTCGAACCCGGAAGAGTTCGCCAAGTTCGAGAACGCGCAGAACCAGCTGACCCAGGCGATGGGCCAGCTGCGCACGGTAGTGGAGAACTATCCGCAGCTGCAGAGCCAGGCAGGGTTTGGCGAACTAAGGAAGCAGCTTGAAGGCACCGAGAACCGCATCAACACCGCGCGCATTCGCTATAATGAGGCCGTGCAGGCCTACAACACCACGATCCGAACGTTCCCGGATGCGATCGGGGCGAAGCTGATACACGGTGCCAAGCCGATGGTGCCGTTCAAGGCTGCGGCCGGTTCGGAGATTGCACCGCCCGTGAACTTCGACGTCAACTCACCAGCTCCTACGGCATCGAGCAAGTAATATGGTCCGCCCCCACGGGGCCATAGAGCGAGCTTTCTGGCAGGCGCTTGCGCTAGTGCTCCTGTTGCTTGCAGGACCGGCGCAAGCCGCGATGCCCGCGCGACCAAATGGGCCAGTGCTCGATCAGGCGGGGATTATTCCCGATGTCGACGAGGCAGCGCTGGTACAGAAGCTGACGGCTTACAATCGTCAGTCTGGGCGTGCGCTTATGGTCGTAACGGTCAACTCGCTCGATGGCGACGACGTAAACTCATATGCGACGGAATTGGGGCATCGCTGGGGTGTCGGGGGCAAGCAATCCGACATGGGTGCAATCCTTCTGGTTGCACCGACCGAGCGAAAGCTGTCTATACAGGTGGGCTACGGGTTGGAAGAGTATCTCCCCGACGTTCTGGCTTACCGGATCATTAATTCTGCGGTAACTCCGCGCTTCAAGCAGGGTGATTACAGCGGCGGGATCAGCGCCGGCGTTGATGAAATGATCGCCCAGCTCAACCGCGATCCGGCCGATGCAAAGGCTATCGCCGAAGCAGCGAAGGCCGCATCGAGAAATGAAAGCTCGGGCGGTTCGGCAATCGGTGGTGCGATCTTCTGGGTCGTCCTCATCGTTGTCATGATAGGCATCTTCGGGCGGCGGCGGCGTGGCTACGTGCAACGACGAAGCGGGATTGATCCGGGCATCGTGCTTTGGGGCATCAGCGAGATCGCCCGCGCGGCATCGGATGATCGTCATTCCGGTGGCGGCTGGGGTGGCGGCTTTGGTAGCGGCGGTGGGAGTGACAGCGGTAGTTGGGGCGGCTTCGGCGGTGGTGACTTCGGTGGCGGCGGCGCTTCGGGGGATTGGTGATGAGCAGGCTCGTGCAGATGACCGAGGCCGATCACAAGATCGTGTCGGACGCGGTGGCAGCGGCCGAGGCGCAGAGCGCGGGCGAGATCGTGACGATCGTGACGCCGCGTTCCGACAGCTACCGCGACGTGGCGCTCGTCTGGAGCGCGCTGGCGGCCTTCGTGGCGCTGGCCGTGGTGGACATGTTTGCCGGGTTCTACTTGCCCATGGTCGAGCAGGTCCTGGGACTGTGGGCGTACGAATGGATTCCGCGTGCGGTGCTGGGCCTTGCACTGACGGTCATCACGCTGAAGTTCGGAGCGATGTACCTGCTCATGCGGTTCACCCCTCTGGGGCTGTGGCTGACTCCGCGCCGGGTGCGCAATGCGCGGGTGCGCGAGCGGGCGCTGACCTGCTTCCGCGTCGGTGCCGAGAGCCGCACCTCGGGCCATACCGGTGTGCTGATCTACCTCAGCCTTGCCGAGCATCGCGCCGAGATCATTGCCGATGCGGCGATTGCCTCGAAAGTCTCGCCCGAGACATGGGGCCATGCGATGAAGGCCATGCTCCACCCGCTGCGGCAGGGGCGCATGGCCGAGGGCATGGCAGCGGCGGTGGCCGAGGTGGGCAAGGTCCTGAGCGAGCATTTCCCGCGCGATGCCGATGACAAGAACGAATTGCCGGACAGGTTGATCGAAGTATGAGTCTTGAAGAAGAATACCGCGACCATCCCGAGCAGGTGCACTGGCAGGGCCGCTTCATCGTGGCGAAGACGCGCGGGCGGTGGGAATATGTCTCGCGCAATCGCAACATCAAGGCGGCGGTGATCCTTGCGATCGAAGACGGGCACGTGCTGCTGGTCGAGCAGTTCCGCGTGCCGCTGGGGCGCCCGTGCATCGAACTGCCCGCCGGGCTGATCGGTGATGAAGCGGGCGCCGAGAACGAGGACCCGGCTGCTGCGGCCGCGCGCGAGCTGGAGGAAGAGACCGGCTACCGCCCCGGCAAGATCGAATCGCTGGGCGAGTTCCATTCCTCGCCGGGCATGGTGACCGAGGCTTTCACCCTGTTTCGCGCGCGCGATCTGGAAAAAGTTTCCGAAGGCGGCGGCGTGGAGGGCGAAGGCATCACCGTGCACCGGGTTGCCCTTACGGAAATCGAGAGCTTCCTCGCTGAGAAGCGCGGCCTGGGCTATGCCATCGACGTGCGGATGCTGCTGCTGCTCGCACCCGGGATCATGGGCTGACATTTCCAGGACTTGCGCGGATCGGCGCGAGTTGCTTGTCTGATCGTCGAAGCTGGGAAAACCCACCCCCAACCCCTCCCGCCTGCGGGAGGGGAGAACTGTGCCCTCCCGCAGGCGGGAGGGCCGCGAGACTTGCTGAACGCAGTGAAGCTAGTCGCAGCGGGGTGGGCATCAGCGACAAGGAGAGGACAAAAGATGGGCAGGGTTCAGGGCAAGAAGGCACTCGTGACGGGCGCGGCCCAAGGGCTGGGTGCGGCGCATGCGTGGATGCTGGCGCGGGAGGGCGCGCGGGTCCTGCTGACCGACATCAACGGCGATGGCGCAACGGCTCAGGCCGAGGCGATCAACGCCGAGCTGGGTGCCGGGACGGCCTTTGCCATGCGCCATGACGTGACCAGCGAGGCAGACTGGGACGCGGCGGTTGCGCTGGCGGCGGAGAAGCTGGGCGGGCTATCGGTGCTGGTCAACAACGCGGGCGTCGGCGTGCGCGGCAATATCGAGACCTGCACGCTGGAAGAGTGGCATCGCGGCTTTGCGATCAACGTCGATTCCGTGTTCCTCGGTTGCCAGAGGGCCCTGCCCTTGCTGCGCGACAACCAGCCGGGGTCGATCATCAATATCAGCTCGATCGCCGGCCTGATCGCGTCAGACACCATGCCGGGCTACAACGCGAGCAAGGCGGCGGTGTGGATGCTGAGCAAATCTGTCGCGCTCTACTGCGCCAAGCGCGGCTGGGACGTGCGCTGCAATTCGGTGCACCCGACGTTCGTCGATACGCCGATCCTCGACGGCATCGCGACCAACGCCAATATCGACAAGGACGTGGTCATGGGCAAGCTGGCCCGCCAGATCCCGTTGGGCCGCGTCGGTGAGCCGAACGACATTGCCGCGGGCGTGCTCTACCTTGCGAGCGACGAAAGCCGATTCATGACCGGGGCAGAGCTCAAGCTGGACGGCGGCATTTCGGCAATGTGAATTGCCAATCGGCATGGGATATGCCAAGATATCCTTAGTGGAGCTTTTGCCATGACCAATGTCGTCGTCGGGAAATGGGGCAAGAGCCTCGCGGTGCGCGTGCCGGTGGACGTGGCAGCAGCGGCGGGGCTTGTCGATGGAGAAGCGGTCGAGATCAAGGCTGTGGACGGCACCGTCGTCATCCGCCGTGACCCCGCCAAGGCTGAGGCACGGCGCAAGGCGCAGGCGGCCGTGGCCAAGATCAAGAATCTGTCCAAGAGCATGACTTTGGGCGGAATTTCGATTCGAGAACTGATCGATGAAGGGCGGCGCTGATTGAGGGTTGTCCTCGACGCCTCCATGACTGCTGCCTGGCTGTTTTCCGACGAGCAGACCGAGGCATCAATGGCGCTGCTGGATCAAGTAGCCGCCGATGGGGCTGTCGTCCCTTCCCTGTGGCACCTGGAGGTAGCCAGCCTGCTGCGATCCGCGGAACGGCGCGGACGATGCGATCGGAGGATCGCTGATGCCATGATCGCAGAGCTCGAAGTGCTGCCGATCGAGGTCGATCAGCGGACTCATCTCACTGCCTGGCGTGAAACGCGCAGTCTGTCAGTGGAACACGGCCTGACGCCTTATGACGCTGCCTATCTCGAGCTGGCACTCCGCCTGAGCCTGCCACTAGCAACCGGCGACGGCGCGCTGATTGCGGCGGCCAGGCAACTGAACGTCGCGGTGTTGACGCCATAGCCAAGGGGGAGAGAGCGCCTGCCCCCTCCCCCTCGTCATTCGGTAGACTCTTTCTCTCAGAAAACGACGACCGAGCGGATCGACTTGCCGGCGTGCATCAGGTCGAACGCGGTGTTGATTTCCTCAAGGCCCATGACGTGGGTGATCATCGGGTCGATCTCGATCTTGCCGGTCATGTACATGTCGACGATCTTCGGAACGTCGGTGCGGCCCTTGGCGCCGCCGAAGGCGGTGCCGCGCCAGTTGCGACCGGTCACGAGCTGGAACGGGCGGGTTTCGATGGTCTTGCCGGCCTCGGCCACGCCGATGATGATGGAAGTGCCCCAGCCGCGATGGCAGGCTTCAAGCGCGGTGCGCATCACTTCGGTGTTGCCGGTGGCATCGAAGGTATAGTCCGCGCCGCCGTCGGTCATCTGGACGATCTTCGCCACGGTGTCTTCGCGGCTCATGCCTTTCGAGTTGAGGAAGTCGGTCATGCCGAACTTGCGGCCCCATTCCTCGCGATCAGGGTTGATGTCGACGCCGATGATCTTGTTGGCGCCGGCAAGGCGCGCGCCCTGGATCACGTTGAGGCCGATACCGCCGAGACCGAAGACGACGACATTGTCACCCACCTGGACCTTGGCGGTGTTGATCACCGCGCCGACGCCGGTGGTGACGCCACAGCCGATGTAGCACGAAGTCTTGAACGGCGCGTCTTCACGGATCTTGGCGACCGCGATCTCGGGCAAGACGGTGAAGTTCGAGAAGGTGCTGCAGCCCATGTAGTGGAACACGGTCTGGCCCTTGTAGGAGAAGCGGCTGGTGCCATCGGGCATGAGGCCCTGCCCCTGCGTGGCGCGGATCGCGGTGCACAGGTTGGTCTTGCCGGAAAGGCAGCTTTTGCACTGGCGGCATTCGGGCGTGTAGAGCGGGATCACGTGATCGCCGGGCTTGACCGAGGTCACACCGGGGCCGACTTCGCGCACAATGCCTGCGCCTTCATGGCCAAGCACGCTGGGGAAGATGCCTTCGCTGTCGAAGCCATCAAGCGTGTAGGCGTCGGTATGGCACACGCCGGTCGCCATGATCTCGACCAGAACCTCGCCCGCCTTCGGGCCTTCGAGATCAAGCTCGACGATTTCGAGCGGCTGCTTGGGCGCGAACGCTACGGCGGCGCGGGTCTTCATGGTGCGGGGTCTCCCTTTGGGTGTGGCGGCGCGTTAGCATAATTGCTAGGGCAGTGTTAAATTGCACAATATGCGAAACACTGTTGCAAGACGAGAATAATGAGCAATCGCTGGGACGGGATAGATGAGGTTGTCGCGGTTGCCGATACCGGCACCTTCGTGGCAGCGGCAAAGCGGCTGGGGACATCGACTTCGCATGTGAGCCGGGCCGTGGCGCGGCTTGAGCAGGGCCTTGGCGCGCAGTTCTTCCACCGCACGACGCGGGCTGTCAGCCTGACGGACACCGGGCGCACGCTGGTCGACCAGTTCCGCCGCCTGATCGCCGAGCGTGATGAAGCAATCGCGATGTTGGACCTTCAGGGTGAGCCGCAGGGGCACTTGCGCATCACCTGCCCGACCGCGCTGGGCGAGCGCTTCGTGGCGCCGATCGTGCGCGCCTATGTGCAGGACTATCCGAAGCTTTCGGTGGACCTCGACCTGTCAAACCGCGTGGTCGAACTGGTTTCGGAAGGGTACGATCTTGCCATCCGCACCGGCACCCTGCCCGACAGCCGCCTGATCCGCACGCAGATTGCGACGCGGGGAATCGTGACCTGCGCCTCGCCCGCCTATCTTGCCGCGCATGGCACGCCCGAGACCGTGGACGACCTCGAAACGCATGACTGCATCCCGGCCACGCTCGACATGTGGCGCTATCTGGTGGACGGCGAGGTGCGCACGGTGCGGCCGCGCGGGCGCTGGCGGTGCAGCAACGGGACGGCGGTGTTCGATGCGGCGATGGCCGGGATCGGGCTGTGCCAGTTGCCCGAATTCTACGTGAGCCGGGCGATTGCCGAAGGCGCGCTGGTCGAAGTGCTGCCGCAGTTCAGGCCCGAGGACGACCCGATCTGGGCAGTCTACCCGCAGCGTCGCCATCTGCTGCCCAAGGTCCAACGGCTCATCGAAAAGTTGCGGCGCGAACTGGCCCCGGCGATGGCGGCGGGTTGAAACGCCGAGCGTTTTGTGAGAACGTTCACAGGAATAGCTATGCAACAAGCATGACAAGGCTGTCAGCGGCGGCTAGAGAAACGATACGCCAAATATGGCAGGGTGAGGAGAGATACGTGGCGGGCAGCAATGCACATTCGGGATCGCAGAAGGCCGCGTTCATCGCGGTTACCGTGCTGTTCTTTGCCTGGGGCTTCATCACCTCGCTGATCGATCCGCTGGTCGCAGCGGTGAAGGGCATCTTCACACTGACGACGCTCGAGGCGCAGCTTTCCGCCTTTGCCTTCTTCATCGCCTATGGCGTGATGAGCTTCCCGGCAGCAGCGATCATCGGCAAGCTGCGGGCCGTCCCGGCGATCCTGCTGGCGCTGGCGACGATGGTGGTGGCCTGCCTCGTCATGCTTGCGGCGGCGAACATCGCGTCATACCCGCTGGTGCTGGCCGGGCTGTTCATGCTGGCGACGGGCATCACCGTGCTGCAGGTTGCCGCGAACCCGCTGGCCGCGGCACTGGGCAAGCCCGAAGGCAGCCACTTCCGCCTGACGCTTTCGCAGACGTTCAATTCGTTCGGCACGTTCCTTGGGCCGGCTTTGGGCGCGTCGCTGTTCCTGAAAGGCGTGGAGGTGTCGGAAGGCACCGCGCTGACGCCTGAAGTGCGCGAGGCGGCGCTGGCCGGGATCGACCGCGCCTACTTCTGGATCTGCGGACTGCTGATCGTGCTGCTGGCGTTCTTCTTCGTGAACCGCGCGCGCATTTCCGCCGCGGCCCCTCCGGCACAACCGACCGGCGGCATCGGGGCGCTGCTGCGCCAGGCGTTCTCGTCGCGCTGGGCGGTGCTGGGTGCAGCCGCGATCTTCATCTACGTGGGCGCGGAAGTTACCATCGGGACGCAGATGGCGTTCTACCTCAACAATCCGGGCATCTGGAATGTCAGCCTCGAGCAGGCGGGCAAGGCCGTTTCGTTCTATTGGGGTGGCGCAATGGTTGGCCGCGCGATCGGCACGGTGCTGCTGGCCCGTTTCCCGGCGGCGCGGCTGATGACACTGTTCGCCGCGATTGCCGCGGCGATGTGCGCCTACCTCTTCCTCGTCGGCGGGGTTTCGGCGGGCTATGTCGCACTGGCGATCGGCCTGTTCAATTCGATCATGTTCCCGGTGATCTTCACGCTGACGCTGGAGCGTTCCTCGGCCAGCGAAGAGGCGACCTCGGGCCTGTTGTGCACCGGCATCATCGGCGGCGCGCTGATCCCGGCGCTGGCCGGCGGAGTGACAGATGCGGCGGGCATCTTCGCGTCGTTCCTCGTGCCGCTGGTCTGCTACGTGCTGTTGGTGGTGTTCGCAGCGAGCGCGGCAAAAGCGCCGATCCTGCGCCGCGCAAGTGGCGAAAGCATGCACTGATCTGCATCCCCTGACGGCCCCATTACACGTCGGCCCCGGTCCTTGCGCCGGGGCCGAATTTTTTTCGCCACCCGAGGCCGTGCGTGCCGTAGCGTAAGGGGCTCGTTCCGGCCCGGACAGGGCGCGTCCCCTCTTTCCCTTTACGTAAACTTCCACTAGCTCTTGGGCCATAGAGTCGTTCCAGCGACAGCCGACCGGGAGAGAGCATTGGAAGCTGCAATCGGCATGGATGCGCAAGCGATCGGCACAATCGCACAAGGCATGGCGGGATCAGGCCCCGACTTTTCCGTGCGGGGCGTCGATGGCTGGCTGCAGGGCCGCACGATGTATGGCGGGGCGTCCTCGTTCCTCGCCTATGCCGCCGCGCGCAAGGCACGGCCCGACCTGCCGCCGTTGCGCGCTGGCCAGATCAGTTTCCTCGCCCCGGTTGGCTCCGACGTGGACATTACCGTTTCCAGCCTGCGCGAAGGCAAGAGCGTAGCCAATATCCAGACCGACATGGCGAGCGGCGGCACTCTGGCGCATCGCGCCGCGTGGGTGTTCGGCAGCGGGCGGCCATCGAACGGATCGGTGACGCCGCAGCGCGCGGAAAACTTCATACCCCATACCGAAATGCCGGAACTGGGTTCGCCCGAGGGGCTGCACTTCATCCAGAAATTCGAGCTGCGCCGTGGCGAGGCCAAGGAAGACCGCCGCCCCGGCGTGGTCCGGCGCTGGGTGCGCTTGCGGGATCGCAGCGGGCTGGATCCCATCGGGGAGCTGGTGCTGATCGGCGATACCCTGCCACCCGGATCGATGCGCGCGATGGAGCGGCGGGGACCGATCAGCTCGATCAACTGGGCGTTCACCCTGCTCGGCGATGCACCGGAAACACGCGACGGCTGGTGGCTGCTGGAAACCGCATCAAACCACATGAGCGATGGTTTCAGCAGCGAGACGTTGCGGATGTGGAACGCCGATGGCGTGCAGGTGATGCACGGCCTGCAGAGCGTGGCGATCTTTGGCTGAGGGGAAAGACATGGAACTGGCCGACGCACAATCGCTGGGGTTCGAGCCTGACCGGCTGGGCCGGATCGGCGCCTTCCTTGACGAGCACTACATCGCCAGTGGGCGCCTGCCGGGGCTCGACGTGCTGGTCGCGCGTGATGGCGACGCTGTCTATCGCCACACGGCCGGCCGAGCGCGCGAGGACGGCACGCCGATGGCCGCCGACACGATCTGCCGCATCGCCTCGATGACCAAGCCGCTGACCTCGGTGGCGTTCATGATGCTGGTCGAGGAAGGCAAGGTTGCGCTGGACGACCCGGTGAGCAAGGTCATTCCGGAATTTGCCAACCTCGGCGTCTATGCCGGCGGCGGGGGCGAGGTGGACTTCTTTCCGGCGCGCCCTGCCCCGGTGATGCGGATGATCGACCTGATCACGCACCAGTCGGGCCTGACCTATGGCATCCAGAACCGAACCAACGTGGACGCCGCCTATCGCAAGGCGCGGCTGGACGGGCACGCCAGCCTGCCCGGCAACGATCATTTCGTCGAGGAACTGGCCAAGCTGCCGCTGGAGTTCGAGCCGGGGCAAGCGTGGAACTATTCGGTGGGCACCGACGTGCTCGGCGTGGTCGTCGCGCGGCTTTCCGGCATGAGCCTGGGCGAGTTCCTGCGCACGCGCATCTTCGAGCCACTGGGCATGGTCGATACCGGCTTCCACTGTCCGGACGACAAGGCGCACCGGCTGGCCGACGCCTGGGCCTATCAGGCGGGACAGCCGCCGCAGCTGTTCGACCCCGCCGAGAAATCGGGCACGCGCCGGGTGCCGCGCTTTGAAAGCGGTGGCGGCGGGTTGCTTTCGACGACGGCGGACTATCACCGCTTCTGCCGGATGCTGGTCGGCGGCGGTGCTGCTGACGGCGCGCGCATCCTCAGCCCGAAGACGCTGCAGCTGATGACCGCCAACCACCTGCCCGGCGGCGCGGACCTGACGCAGGTTTCCAAGGCGCTGTTCAGCGAGGCCTACAACGCGGGCGCCGGGTTCGGCCTTGGCTTTGGCATGACCATCGATCCGGCGCGGGCGCTGGTGCCGGGCTCTGCCGGCGAGTTCTATTGGGGCGGCATTTTCTCGACCGCGTTCTTCGTGGACCCGGTGGAGAAGATCCATGCGGTCTTCATGACCCAGCTCTACCCCTCGTTCATCTACCCCATCCGGCGTCAGTTGAAGACGCTGATCTACAGCGCGCTGGCCACCAGCCGCGCCTGACATAACCTTGCAGGAGAGAGAAGCGATGTCCGACCCCATCCCCGGCGCCAAGGAACACATCGACGCGGCCCGCAAGCTTGCCGCAACGATCGACGATATTCCCGCAGACACGCAATTGCTGCCGATCAATCGCGTTGGCGTGATCGGCGCGGGCACGATGGGCGGCGGGATCACCATGAACTTCCTGACCGCGGGCATCCCGGTGACCATCGTCGAGATGACGCAGGAAGCGCTCGACCGTGGCGTTGCCACCATGCGCAGGAATTACGAGAACACCGTCAAGCGCGGCAAGATGGAAGCAGCGGACGCCGAAGCCGCAATGGGCCGCCTGACGCCCACGCTGGACTTCAATGCTCTGGCCGAGGCCGATCTGGTGATCGAGGCGGTCTACGAGAGCATGGACGTGAAGAAGGACGTGTTCGGCAGGCTCGACAAGGTCGCCAAGGCAGGCGCGATTCTGGCGTCCAACACCAGCTACCTCGACATCGACGAGATCGCCGCCGTCACCTCGCGGCCGGAATCCGTGCTGGGCATGCACTTCTTCTCGCCCGCCAACGTGATGAAGCTGCTGGAAGTCGTGCGCGGCAAGGCGACGGGCAAGGCGCAACTGGCAACGGTGATGGCGCTCTCGGTGAAGATCGGCAAGGTGCCGGTGGTTTCGGGCGTATGCCACGGCTTCATCGGCAACCGCATGCTCTCACCCCGTCAGGCGCAGGCCCATGCCCTGATCATGGAAGGCGCGAACTACTGGGACGTTGACGAGGCGCTGCTCGAGTTCGGCTTCCCGATGGGGCCGTGGCAGATGGCCGATCTGGCTGGCGTGGACATCGGCTGGCACCGCGATCCGAACCGCATCGAGACATTGCGCGACGCGTTGTGCGCGGTCGGCCGCTGGGGCCAGAAGACCAAGAAGGGCTTCTACGATTACGACGACAACCGCCAGCGCACGCCTTCGGACGAGGTCAAGGCGATCATCGCAGACTTCGCGGCCAAGGAAGGCAAGCCGCAGCGGGCAATCGACAGGCAAGAAATCCGCGAGCGGCTGCTCTATCCGATGATCAGCGAAGGCGCGCTGATCCTGGAGGAAGGCATTTCGCAGCGGGCGAGCGACATCGATACGGTCTGGCTCAACGGCTATGGCTGGCCGGCATGGACTGGCGGTCCGATGTTCTGGGCCGACCATATCGGGCTGGATACCGTTGTGGCGGGCCTGAAGAAGCACGGCTTGCCGGTGGCGCCGCTGCTCGAGCGCAAGGCTGCTGCGGGCGAGAAGTTCAACGGCTGACCGGAGAACTGCGATGCGGATCGAGGATATCATCGAGAGCGAGTTCACGCCGCTGAGCAACATCCTGCGCGCCCATGCCGCAAGGCGGGGCGACGCGGTGGCGCTGGCCGACGAGAACCGCACTGTCGGCTGGGCGGAGATGGACGCCCTGCTCGACCGCATCGCCACCGCTCTCCAGCGCGAGGGCGTGGAGAAGGACGAACCTGTCGCCATTGCGGCGATGAACGCTGTGACGACCGGGCTTGCCTTCCTTGGCGCGATCCGGGCGGGTGCAGTGGCGGCGCCGCTGACCTCCACGGCGACCCCGGAAACGATCGTTGCCATGCTGGAAGACAGCGGCAGCCGGGTGCTGCTGCTGGACAAGGAGATTTCCGACAGGCTTGCCGGGCTGGAACTGCCAGCCGGGGTCAAGCGCATCGCGCTGGACGACAGCGACGCAGGCGAGCCGTTCAGCCAGTGGATGGCCGAGGAAGGCGCTGTGCCGGAAGAGCGCACCGCCGCGCCCGGCGATCCATTCAATATCATCTACTCCTCGGGCACCACCGGCGCGCCCAAGGGCATCGTGCAAAGCCACAAGATGCGCCACGAATATGCGCGGCGCACGATCCCCGCAGGCTATGGCGACGATACGGCGGTGATCTGCTCGACCCCGCTCTATTCGAACACCACGCTGGTCAGCTTCCTCCCCGCTCTTACCGCAGGCGGAAAGGTGGTGCTGATGCGCAAGTTCGATGCGCGCACGTTCCTCGAACTGTCCGAGCGCGAGCGCGTGACGCACGCCATGCTGGTGCCGGTGCAATACCGGCGCATCATGGAAGTGCCGGACTTCGACAGCTTTGACCTGTCGTCCTACAAGCTCAAGTCCTGCACTTCCGCGCCCTTCCCCGCCTGGCTCAAGGCCGATGTGCTCAAGCGCTGGCCGGGCGGCCTGACCGATGGCTATGGCATGACCGAGGGCGGCGCGACGGCGATCCTGCTGGCGCACCTGCACCCGAACAAGTTGCACACCGTCGGCCAGCCTTCCCCCGGCCACGTGATCAAGATCATCGACGAGGACGGCAACGAGCTGCCGCAAGGCGAAGTGGGCGAGATCGTCGGCCATTCGCCGATCATGATGAACGGCTATCACAACAAGGCCGACAAGACCCGCGAGGTCGAGTGGTACGATGCCGAGGGACGCCGCTACATCCGCCATGGCGATGTCGGCAAGTTCGACGAGGACGGCTTCCTGATCCTGATGGACCGCGCCAAGGACATGATCATCTCCGGCGGGTTCAACATCTACCCGAGCGACCTTGAGGCCGAACTCACCCGGCAGAGCGCGGTCAAGGAAGCCGCCGTGGTCGGCGTGGCCTCGGATGCCTGGGGCGAAACCCCGCTGGCCGTCGTCGTGCTCGCCGATCCGACGGCAGATCCTCATGCCATCCTCGCCGAAGCCAACAGCCGCCTCGGCAAGACTCAGCGCATTTCCGCGATCGAGGTGGTGGACGAACTCCCCCGCAGCCCGATCGGCAAGGTGCTGAAGCGCGAACTTCGCGACAAGTTCGGCGGCAACCCCATCCTCGCCGCCACATCCCTCGAAAAGACATCCCCAGCAGGAGCATGAGACATGCGTGACGCCGTAATCGTATCGACCGCCCGCACGCCCATCGGGCGCGCTTACAAGGGTGCCTTCAACGCGACGCCGGGCGCAACGCTTGGCGCGCTTTCGCTTCAGGCCGCCGTTGCCCGCGCCGGGATCGACCCTGCCGAGGTCGACGATGTGCTGTGGGGCGCAGCGCTGCAGCAGGGCGCGCAGGCGGGCAACATCGCGCGCCAGGTCGCGCTGCGGGCAGGCCTGCCGATCACCACTTCGGGCATGAGCATGGACCGCCAGTGCTCGTCAGGCCTGATGACCATCGCCACCGCCGCCAAGCAGGTGATCATCGACCGCATGGACGTGGTTGCCGCAGGTGGCCAGGAATCGATCAGCCTTGTCCAGACCAAGGAGATGCGCGTCGCCCCGGACAAGAGCCTGATGGCCATGCACAAGGCGATCTACATGCCGATGCTGCAGACCGCCGAGATCGTCGGCCAGCGCTATGGCATCAGCCGCGAGGCCTGCGACGAATACGCCCTGCAATCGCAGCAGCGCACTGCCGCCGCGCAAGCCGCCGGCAAGTTCGATGACGAGATCGTCGCGGTCGACACCTCGATGGGCGTCCAGAACAAGGAAACCGGCGAGATCACCTTCCAGGACGTCCACCTTACCAAGGACGAAGGCAACCGCCCCTCGACCACCATCGAGAACCTGCAGGCGCTGAAGCCGGTGATCGAAGGCGGCATCGTGACCGCGGGCAACGCCAGCCAGCTTTCCGACGGTTCCTCGGCCGTAATCGTGATGGAGGCAGATCTTGCCGCCAAGCGCGGCCTCACCCCGCTTGGCCGCTATGTCGGCATGGCGGTCGCGGGCACCGAGCCTGACGAGATGGGCATCGGCCCGGTCTTCGCCATCCCCAAGCTGCTGCAGCGCTTCGGCCTGAAGATGGACGACATCGGCCTGTGGGAACTGAACGAAGCCTTCGCCGTGCAGGTCCTCTACTGCCGCGACAAGCTGGGCATTCCCAATGACCTGCTCAACGTCAACGGCGGCTCGATCTCGATCGGCCACCCCTATGGCATGACCGGCGCGCGCTGCACCGGCCACGCCCTGATCGAAGGCAAGCGCCGTGGCGCGAAGTATGTCGTGGTCACGATGTGCGTCGGCGGCGGCATGGGTGCTGCAGGACTGTTCGAGGTGCTTTGATCCGATAGCTTGGAAGGCCCACCCCCAGCCCCTCCCGCCTGCGGGAGGGGAGCAGAAAGGACTATTGCTCCCCTCCCGCAGGCGGGAGGGGTCGGGGGTGGGCATCGGCGCTTGCCGGAAAACACCACCCCGCCTACCCTGACCCCATGACCGATAACGACAACCGTCCCTATCCCCAGGCCGGGCGCGAGAGGCTGATTTATCCCTCGCCGGTGGGCTGGAAGGGCACCGACTTCGTCGACAACGAGGCGGAACTGCTCAAGCTGCTGAACCCGAAGACGGTGTTCATGATGGGCGACAATCCCGCCCTGCCGCGGATGCCCGAGCGGCCACGCCTGCTCGATTTCTTCCGCTGCCGCTTCGGCGACATCACCGTGCGGCACCTGCTGGTCAGCGCCAAGCGCGCGCTGGACGATGGCCTGCCGGAGAAGGTCGTGATGGCCTGCCTGCTGCACGACATTTCCAACGGCTGCCTTGTCCGCTGCGACCACGGCTACTGGAGCGCGCAGCTGATCGCACCCTATGTCGATCCGGAAGTGGCCTTTGCGGTGAAGTACCATCAGGCGCTGCGCTATGTGGCGGACGAAAGCGTCGGCTATGCCTATCCCGACAGCTACCACAAGTTCTTCGGGCCGGACTATCAGGTGCCCGAATACCTGCTGCGCGACGCCGAATACGCGCGAGGCCACGAATGGTACATGACCGCGCGGCAGGTCACGCTCTACGACACCTACTTCTTCGACGACTTCCCGGTGGTGGAGCCCGAGGAGCTGGAAGGCGTCATCGCAAGGAACTTCCGAGAGCCGGAGGAAGGTCTGGGGTTTGATGGCTCGCCAACGGCGCACATGTGGCGGACGATGATCTGGCCGAATAATTTTTTGTGAGGGGGTGGCTGGCGGTCACCAAGTTGGAAGCAGAAGATCTGGATACGAAGGAGATTGCGAATATTCCGCAGTTGCCCCATTCATTCTCAATGAGCTGTCAATCGAGAAATGGGTCTGAAGGTGCTTGGTGGCAGCCATGCAACCAAGTTGCAGGTTTTAGATTGGGTGTGCCGATCGAAGATTACGATGATTTTCGATCGCTCCACTGTCTCGTCGAATCGGCAGACGAGATTGGTTCGGAGATATTTGACAGTCGTGATGGGTCATACACTGTTTTTGTAAAAGATCGTTTCGTAACAGGATTTTCGTCGCACACACATTTTCTGATCGGTGATGAGAACATTATCGGCATGCATAGCGTTGATGCTGTCGCAGTGATTTTGAAGTATTTTGGCCTAGAGAAGTCTGCTGCTGTGCACGATCAATGCTGGGTTGAGGTGAGCAAGGGCGTACAGCAGCGGTTTATAAACTTTGACGACATCTGCCTGTTTCTGACTGAAGATGCGAGCCTGACTATTATCACCGCGGATGCTTACGGCGGTGATTGATCCTCCGTAGCCAAGCCCGCCTTTGACCCATTCTCGACATTTCACCAGCTCTGCCAGCGCCTAAAAACCGCCGTCACCCCGGACTTGATCCGGGGTCCCGCTTCTTCTGGCGGTGCGCTAACAGGGAAAAGCGGGACCCCGGGTCTTCGCCCGGGGTGACGTTGGACTTAGGTAGGCGACAAATGCGGTCCTCCCTGTTTTCCGAAGGACAAACGGGGAGGGGGACCGCCCGCAAAGTGGGTGGTGGAGGGGCTGCTACCCCTCCGTCAGCGCTGCGCGCCGACACCTCCCCCTTTGCACTTCGTGAAAACGGGGAGGATCAGGGTGATGCGCCAGCCTCAACCTTCCCCGCCCGCCCGGCAAAGCCGTGCATCCCCAGCCACCATTGCAGCGCGATCACGCCGCCCTTGGCGGGCTGGAGCAGGCCGACGAGAAGCGCCAACGCCATCACCGCGACGATCAGCATCATCGCCCAGCCCGGAAGGCCGGTGTGGAGGCCGAGTTCGATGATCACCGGGGCCATGATGTGCCCGGTCAGCAGGATCGAGATGTAGGGCGGGAAATCGTCAGCCGCGTGGAGCGTCCAGTTCTGGCCGCACAGGCGGCAGCGCTCGACCGGCTTGAGGAAGCGCGCGAACAGGTGGGTGCCGCCGCAGCGCGGGCACTTGCCCCGGATGCCCCGCCACAGCGCCCCACCCAGCCCTTGCGGGAGCGAGGTGCGGGCGAGAGGCAGGGCTTCGGTAGGCATGGCTACTTCGCGAATGGGTTCTTGGGGCTGCGCAAGGTCAGGCGGATCGGCACGGCGTCGAAGCCGAGTTCGCGGCGGATGCCGTTGACCAGATAGCGGCGATAGCTTTCCGGCAGCTGATCAAGCCGGGTGCCGAACAGGACGAAGCCGGGCGGGCGGGTCTTGGCCTGGGTGATGTAGCGCAGCTTGATGCGGCGGCCGCCGGGGGCCGGTGGCGGGTTGGCGGCGAGCGCATCGTCAAACCAGCGGTTCAATGCGGCGGTCGGCACGCGCTTGGACCAGGCGGCGCGGATCTCGAACGCGGCCTTGAGCAGATCGTCCAGCCCCTTGCCGGTGCGGCCCGAGATGGCGAGCAGCGGCACGCCGCGCACCTGTGCGAGACCTTCATCGAGCGCCTTGCGGATGCCCTGAAACAGGCCGGAGGGATCTTCGGCCACGTCCCACTTGTTGATAGCGATCATCAGTGCGCGGCCCTCTTCAAGCACCATCGAGGCGATCTTGAGGTCCTGATGCTCCAGCCCGCGCGTGGCATCCAGCGTGAGCACGACGACTTCGGCAAAGTCGATGGCATGGCGCGCATCGGCGACCGACATCTTCTCGAGCTTCTCGGTGACGTTGGCCTTCTTGCGCATGCCCGCCGTGTCGATCAGGCGGACCGGGCGATAGCCCTCACGCTCGGGATCGAACCACTGCCAGTCGATGGCGATGGAATCGCGGGTGATGCCCGCCTCCGGCCCGGTGAGCAGGCGGTTTTCGCCGAGCAGCTTGTTGATCAGCGTGGACTTGCCCGCATTGGGGCGGCCGACGATGGCCAGCTTGAGGACGGATTCGGGATCGAACTCCTCCTCGTCGCCTTCAGCTTCGGCTGCTTCTTCCTCTTCGACCTGCTTGGGTTCAAGATGCGGGCGCAGCGCTTCAAACAGGTCGGCAAGGCCCTGGCCGTGTTCGGCGGAGAAGGCGACGGGTTCGCCAAAGCCCAAGGCAAAGGCGTCGTAGATGCCGGGATCGCCCTGCCGGCCTTCGGCCTTGTTGGCCATGAGCACGATGGGAACGCGGCTCTGGCGCAGATAGCGAGCGATTTCCTCGTCGAGCGGGGTGACGCCGGCGCGCGCATCGATCACGAACAGCGCGACATCGGCGCCGACCAGCGAGGCTTCGGTCTGCTGGCGCATACGGCCGGGCAGCGTGTCGGGATCAAGATCTTCCCAGCCCGCCGTATCGACAATGGTGAAATCAAGCCCGAGCAGCGTCGCATCGCCGAAGCGACGGTCGCGCGTCACGCCGGGCTGATCGTCCACCAGCGCCAGCTTCTTGCCGACGAGGCGGTTGAACAGCGTCGATTTGCCGACGTTCGGGCGTCCGATAATGATGACCTGAGGGCGCATGGGCCTCCCGTGGCTGTTTGTGCGGCGAAAGGCAAGGGCGGCGCACAGGGCTAACTATTGTTTAGCTGACCATTAACCAATCTGCGCAACATTACATTGACCTAAACTTTCTACTCCGAGGCGTGATGAGAGGGTTCCGGATCTTTGTCGTGATCGCCGCCGCGCTGCCTTGCGGGAACGCCATGGCCGAAGCCGTGGACATGCCCGAAATGCGCGGGGAGCGGGGCTTTTCCGCCAGTTCTTCGGACTATCGCGGCGAGGACGCGCCCCTGCCCTACCTGCAGTGCGTGCCCTATGCGCGCTCGATCAGCGGCATCCAGATCTTCGGCGATGCGCTGACCTGGTGGGACCAGGCCGAGGGGCGCTATGCCCGCGGCCACCGCCCGAAAGTGGGCGCAGTGATGAGCTTTGCACCCTATGGCCGGATGGAACTGGGCCATGTGGCGGCCGTGAGCCGGGTGATCGATTCGCGCACCGTGCTGCTGCGCCATGCCAACTGGTCGCCCATCGACGGGCGGCGCGGGCAGATCGAGGACAACGTGCGCGCGGTGGACGTGTCCGAAGCGAACGACTGGTCGGAAGTGCGGGTGTGGTATGCGCCGATCGGCAACCTCGGCACCACAGCCTGGCCGGTCAACGGCTTCATCTATCCGGACAGACCGGGCCGGAAGGAGCGGGTCACGCTGCTGGCCTCGGCGGACAAGCCCAAGGCGGTGGCAGCGCCACGCAAGGCCATAGGGGCGGATTTCCTCAAGGGCATTCGGCCGGAGGTGACGATAAAGCCCGCGCCGGTGCGGCGCGAACTCGCCTATCGGTACGAGGCGCCCAAGGCTGCGGCGGTGAAGCCGGTGGCAAAGGCGACGGGCGGTCTGGCCAACGATCCGATCGGACGGATCATCGCAGCAAAGACGCGCTGACCAGCGCGACCGAGGCCCCCGCTTTCGCGGGGGGCACCAGCTTAGAGCGACTTGATGATGGCCGAGAAATCGAGGCCGGCGTTGCCCGCGTCGGCGAAAGCCGAATAGAGCTCTTCCGCGCGCTGGCCCATCGGCACATCGGCGCCGGCGTCCTTTGCAGCGGCCATGGCCAGCTTCAGGTCCTTGAGCATCAGCGCCGTGGCAAAGCCGCCCTGGTAGCCATTGTCGGCGGGGCTCTGTGGACCGACGCCGGGGACCGGACAGTACGAGGTCATCGACCAGCACTGGCCCGAAGCCTTTGACGAGATGTCGTAGAAGGTCTGCAGGTCAAGGCCGAGTTTCTCGGCCATGGCAAAAGTCTCGCAGGTGGCGACCATCGAGGCGCCAAGCAGCATGTTGTTGCAGATCTTGGCGGCCTGCCCTGCCCCGCTGGCCCCGGCATGGATCACCGCCTTGCCCATGGCGGCAAGGATCGGCTCGGCGCGCGCGAAGGCTTCGTCGGAGCCGCCGACCATGAAGGTCAGGGTCCCGCCATTGGCCGCGGCGATCCCGCCCGAGACAGGCGCGTCGACCATGACATAGCCGGCAGCATCAGCCGCCGAGGCAACTTCGCGCGCGGTGGCAACGTCGATGGTCGAGCAATCGAGCAGCAGGGCCGAGGTTGGCGCCTGGCCGATCACGTCCGCGCTGTAGACCGACTTCACGATGGCGCCGTTGGGCAGCATCGAGACGACCGCATCCGCCCCCTGCACCGCTTCCTTGACCGAGGTGTAGGTGGTGCAGCCGTTTTCCCTGGCCCGTTCGAGCGCCGCTTCGGCAAGATCGAAGGCGTGAACGTCGTGGCCAGCCTTGACGAGGTTCGCGGCCATGCCGCCGCCCATGTTGCCGAGGCCGATGAATGCGATTTTCATGAGAATCTCCCCTCCCGCAAGCGGGAGGGGCCGGGGGTGGGCCGTCTCCCGAAATGGTGGGTGAGACCAGCCCACCCCTAACCCCTCCCGCCTGCGGGAGGGGGACTTGTTGAACTTAACGCCCCTTCCACACGCCGGGGCGCTTTTCGATGAAGGCCTTCATGCCCTCGGCCTTGTCCTCGCTGGCGGTGAGGATCTGGAAGACGCGACGTTCGAACAGCAAGCCCTGGTCGAGCGTGGTCTCGAACGCGGCGTTGACCATTTCCTTGTTGGCGACAGCGGCCATCGGCGGCATCGCGGCAATGGTCTCGGCGGTCTTGAGCGCATCGGCGAGGAGGTCTGCCAGCGGCACGACGCGGGTGACGAGGCCCGAACGCTCGGCTTCAGCGGCATCCATCATGCGGCCGGTGAGGCACATGTCCATCGCCTTGGCCTTGCCCACGGCGCGGGTCAGGCGCTGCGAGCCGCCCATGCCGGGCGCCACGCCAAGCTTGATCTCGGGCTGGCCGAACTTCGCGTTTTCCGAAGCGATGATGAAATCGGCCATCATCGCGAGTTCGCAACCGCCGCCCAGCGCGAAGCCGTTGACCGCCGCAATCCACGGCTTGCGCGTGGTCTTGACGAGGTGGCTGGTCCACTTCGAGAAGAAGTCCTCGTTGTAGAAATCAGCGGCGGGCTTTTCCGACATTTCCTTGATGTCGGCGCCGGCGGCAAAGGCTTTCTCGCCCGAGCCGGTCAGCACCGCGCAACGCTGCGAGGCGTCGGCTTCATAGGCGGCAAAGGCCTCGATCAGTTCGGCCAGAACCTGCGAGTTGAGCGCATTCAATGCCTGCGGGCGGTTCAGCGTGATGAGGGTGACGGCACCCTTCTGTTCGACGAGGATGGTTTCGTAAGTCATAGCGGTTTCCATTCGTCAGCAGCGCCCAGCGGCGCGAAGATCTGGTCGAGCAGGTCGTCGGTGACGCCCTCTGCGGTGGCGGGCGACCACTTCGGCGCGTGGTCCTTGTCGACAATGACGGCGCGAACGCCTTCGGCAAAGTCCGGCAGGACCAGGACGCGGGCGCCGATGCGGTATTCCATCGCCATGTTGGCTGCGAAGTCCGGCAGCGTCAGGCTGGTGGCGAGCTGGCGAAGGGCGACCTTGCAGGTCTGCGGGCTCTTGGTGTGGAGCGTCTTTAGGGTTTCGGCGGCAAAGTCCGAGCCGTCGGCTTCGAGTGCGGCGAGAATGTCTTCGTAGCGGTCAGAGGCGAACAGGCGGGCAATGTCGGCGGCGTGGGCGGCGATCTTGGGCTCGGGCGGGACGGCTGACAGTTCGCGCAGGATCGCCGGGATGTTCTCGGGATCGGCGGCGATACAGGCCTTGGCTTCGGCCAGGTTGGACGATGGCAGGTAGTGCGTGGCAAGACCGGCCCAGACGCATTCCGCACCATCGAGCCGCGCACCCGTCAGCGCGAGGTACTGGCCGAGGCGGCCCTTGAGGCGCGAGAGGAACCAGCCGCCGCCAACGTCCGGGAACAGGCCGATGCCGGTTTCGGGCATGGCGAGCTTGGTGTTCTCGGTCGCCACGCGGTAGGTCGCGGGTCCGGCAATGCCGACGCCGCCGCCCATGGTGATGCCATCCATGAAGGCGACCACGGGCTTGCCGTAGGTCATCAGCAAGTGGTTGAGCTGGTATTCGTCGTGGAAGAACTTGCGGCCAGACGTGCCGCCATCGTTCAGCGCCGAATTGCGCAGGAAGGCGATATCCCCACCGGCACAGAAACCGCGCGACAGCTTGGGATCGCCATCGGCGGGCAGCTGATGGTCGATCATCACGACCGCGACGCCATCGTCACCCCGCCATTCGAGAAGCGATGCGGTCATGGCGTGGACCATGTCGAGCGTCAGCGCATGGATCGCGCGGGGGCGGTTGAGCGAGAGGATACCAGCTGCACCTTCACGCCGGCCAAGAACTTCGTCGGTCACTTCAGCAGGTCCCTTCCCACGATCATGCGCATGACTTCGTTGGTGCCTTCAAGGATGCGGTGGACGCGCAGGTCGCGCCAGAAGCGCTCGATCGGGTAATCGCGCAAGTAGCCGTAGCCGCCGAACATCTGCAGCGCGCGATCGACGATCGAGGAGCCGTTATCGGTCGCCAGCTTCTTGGCCATGGCCGAGAAGCGCGTCTTGTCGGGCGCGCCGGTGGTCACCTTGGCCGCTGCCATGTAGAGCAGCGCGCGGGCGGATTCGAGGTCGGTCGCCATGTCGGCGAGGACGAACTGGGTGTTCTGGAATTCGGCGATGGACTTGCCGAACTGCTTGCGATCCTTGACGTACCCGATCGCCTCATCAAGGCAGCGCTGCGCACCGCCCAGCGAACAGGCGCCGATATTGAGGCGACCGCCATCGAGGCCTGCCATGGCGAACTTGAAGCCGTCGCCCTCGGCCCCGACGCGATTGGCGACGGGCACGCGCACGTTGTCGAAGATGACCTGCGCGGTGGGCGAGGCATTCCAGCCAAGCTTGCGTTCGGGCGCGCCGAAGCTGACGCCGTCCATGTCCTTGTCGATGACGAGGCACGAGATGCCACGCGCACCTTCGTCGCCGGTGCGGACCATGGTGACGTAGATATCGTTGACGCCGCCGCCGGAGATGAACTGCTTGGTGCCATTCACCACGTAATGGTCACCATCGAGGCGGGCGGTGGTCTTGAGCGCGGCTGCGTCAGAGCCCGAACCGGGCTCGGTAAGGCAGTAGCTGGCGATCTTGTCCATGGTGACCAGATCGGGAAGATAGCGGCCCTTGATCTCGTCTCCACCGAAGGTGTCGATCATCCACGCCGCCATGTTGTGGATCGAGATGAACGCGCTGGTGGCCGGACAGCCATAGGCCATGGCTTCCATGATCAGCGCAGCTTCGAGACGCCCAAGGCCAATGCCGCCCGATTCCTCGCTGACGTAGATCGCGGCAAAACCCAGTTCGGCGGCCGCCTTGATCGTGTCACGCGGGAAGGTGTGGTCTTCGTCCCACTGCGCGGCAAAGGGGGTAATGGCATCGGCGGTGAAGCGGCGGGCCATGTCCTGGATGGCGATCTGGTCTTCGGTCAGCGCGAACTGGTCGGTCATCTGTCTTTTCCCGTCACACGGAATTAACCGTGCCCTTAAACTGAAGCATGGGCGGCGGATATGGTCCACCGCCCAAGCTGTCCAGACCTATCCGCAGGAAATGCGGACCAAGGTGTAGTCATCATCATAGGACACCGTGAGCCGGTCGGCGCGGTAGTCCATCGTTACGGCAGAGCGCGGCGGCACCCAGCGCAAGGTGCGTGCCCCGGTCAGCTTGAGCAGTTGCGTGCCCGCTTCGGCGGTGGCCCTGGTGCCGAGCAGCGACTGCGCCGGATCGGCATTGCAAGTGCCCTGCGGCATCGCCGGCAAGTCTTCGGGCGGGGTGGCTTGCGTGCAGGCCGAAAGGCCGGCGACAGCGGCGATGGCGATGATCGGCAGCTTCATCTTCATCCCCTCACTTGCAACGGCTGTGGCGACGCGGGCCCTGCGGTGCGTCATCGCCAAATTCGGTCAGCACCAGGGTCTTGCCGCCGTCCTCGAGCTTGTAGCTGGCATCGCGCTGCCACTTCATGCCCTCGCCCTCGTAATCGAACACGGCGCGCACTTCGGTGGGCGTGGCGACCTTGGCGTTGGTCAGGTCAGCCACGGATTCGTAGAACTTCACCGACTTCTCGCCAATGGTCAGCGCGCCCTTGTCGGCCCCGGTGGTGGGGTCGCAGTCCGCCGGGCTCATCGCCCACTTGCCGCGCATGGCTGCAGGGAAGGTGGCGGCGGTGATCGGCGCGGCTTCGCTGGCGCCGGGGGCGACCGGCGCGGCCATCGCCTCGCTCTCGCTGACCATGGGCGCGAGGCTGGGCGTCGCCGAAGCGCTGGGCTCGGGCGAAGGGTCTGAGCACGCGGCAAGCGCCAGCGGCAGGATCAGCAGGGGAAGAGCGAGATGCTTCATCGGGAGTGCTCCGGTGTGGTTGATGGCATAACCAACGCGCACCGGAGCGATCCTTTCCATGAGGCCTCAGGTCAGCCCATCGTCGGGATGACGAAGGCGTTTCCACCATCAGGCGAACCATCCGGCCAGCGCTGGGTGATCGTCTTGACCTTGGTCCAGAACTTCACGCCTTCCATGCCGTGCTGGTTGGTGTCACCGAAGGCAGACCGCTTCCAGCCGCCGAAGGTGTGGTAGGCAACCGGCACCGGGATCGGCACGTTGATGCCGACCATGCCGACATTGACGCGGGCAGCAAATTCACGCGCGGCGTGGCCGTTGCGGGTGAAGATGGCGACGCCGTTGCCGTACTGGTGCTTCGACGGCAGCGCGAGCGCTTCCTCGAAGTCCTTGGCGCGGACGATCTGCAGGACGGGGCCGAAGATCTCGTTGTGGTAGCTGTCCATGTCGGGCGTGACATGGTCGATCAGCGTCGGGCCGACGAAGAAGCCTTCCTCATGCCCCTGCAGCGTGAAGCCGCGCCCATCGACGACGAGTTCGCCGCCTTCCTCGATGCACTTGCCGATCCAGCCTTCGACCTTTTCCTTGTGCGCCTGGGTGACAACCGGACCGTAGTGCGCTTCGGGATCGGTCGAGACGCCGACGCGCAGGGCCTCGATTGCCGGGATCAGCTTGGCGCGGAGCTTGTTGGCGGTTTCCTCGCCCACGGGCACCACGACGGGCAGGGCCATGCAGCGCTCGCCAGCCGAACCGAAGGCCGCGCCGCACAGGTCGTTGACGACCTGATCGAGGTCGGCGTCGGGCATGACGATGCCGTGGTTCTTGGCACCGCCCATGGCCTGCACGCGCTTACCGGCGGCGACGCCACGGTTGTAGACGTAGTGGGCAATATCCGACGAGCCGACAAAGCTGACCGCGCCGATGGCCGGGTGATCGAGGATCGCGTCGACCATTTCCTTGTCGCCATGGACGACCTGGCAAATTCCTTCGGGCAGACCCGCTTCGATGAACAGTTCGGCCAGGCGCACCGGGACCGAGGGGTCACGCTCGGAAGGCTTGATGATGAAGGCGTTGCCGGTGGCGATGGCAATCGCGCTCATCCACAGCGGGATCATGCCCGGGAAGTTGAACGGCGTGATGCCCGCGCCGATGCCGATCGGCTGGCGCATCGAATAGACGTCAATGCCGGGGCCGGCGCCTTGGGTGTATTCACCCTTGAGCACGTGCGGGATGCCGCAGGCGAATTCGACAACCTCAAGGCCGCGCTGGATATCGCCCTTGGAATCGGCAATGACCTTGCCGTGCTCCGACGAGAGCATGTGGGCGAGGCTGTCCATGTTGGCTTCGACCAGTTCCTTGAAGCGGAACATGACGCGGGCGCGGCGCTGCGGGTTGGTGGCGGCCCAGGCGGGCTGCGCCTTGAGGGCGGCCTGCACGGCGCGCTCGAGCGTTTCGGCGGTGCCAAGCGCGACTTCGGCCTGCACGCCGCCGTTGTTGGGATCGAAGATCGGACTCTTGCGGGCGGGCGCGCCGCCGGGGCCGCCGACGATGAAGTGGTCTACGAGACGCATCAGAAATCCTCTTTCACCAAGACTTGCGCAGCGTGATGCGCCCGCCGGAGATTGCAGGCAACAAGCGAATGTGCGAGGTCTACCTGCAAATTTGCAGGTGACCGGATGCAGTCGAGCGACTGGAACGATTTTCAGGCCTTTCTCGCGGTGGCGCGCGCCGGACAACTCGCGCGGGCAGCGGCGAGCATGGGCGTCGATGCCACGACGATCGGACGGCGGTTGCGGCGGCTCGAGACTCGCACCGGCGCCACGCTGTTCGAACAGACGCGCGAAGGACAGGTCCTGACCGAAGCGGGCGAGGCGATGCTGGCCGAGGTCGAGGCGATGGACCAGGCCGCCAGTCGCATCGCCGAGAATGCCGCGAGTGTGGGGGGAGTTGCCGGTAACTTGCGGGTGAGTCTGTCCGAAGGCTTCGGGAGTTGGATTGTTGCCCCTGCCCTGCGCAGTTTTGTCGAGGCCAACCCGAGGCTGATGGTCGATCTCGTTGCTTCTTCAGGATTTCTCAGCCCGTCCAAGCGCGAAGCCGACCTTGCGGTCACGCTATCGCGCCCGCGCGCAGGGCCGGTGATCGCGGGGAAGCTCTCGGACTACACGCTGCGGCTTTACGCGACGCGCGGGTATCTGTCGCAAAAGGGGTTGCCGGAAAAGCCAGCCGAACTCGCGCGCGGACACCGGCTGGTGGGCTATATCCCCGATCTGCTCTATGCGCCGGAACTGCGCTATCTCGCTGAAATCGAACCGGACCTGACCGCGAACCTGCGCTCGTCCTCGATCATCGCGCAGCACCGCATGATCGCGGCGGGGGCGGGCATCGGCGTGCTGCCATGCTTCATCGGCGATTCGGACAAATGGCTGGTGCCGGTCCTGCCCGCCGCCCGCGTGACGCGATCGTTCTGGCTGGTGACGCACAAGGACACGCACAACCTGGCGCGCGTGCGGGCGTTCAAGGACTGGCTTACCGCGCTGGTTACGCGGGAGCGCGGGCGGCTATTGCCGCGGTAAGGGGCAAAGGCAAAGAGTGCCCCTCCACCACCAGCCTTGCTGGCGGTTCCCCTCCCCGTTTGCACTTCGTGAAAACAGGGAGGATCGGGAAGTCAGGCCTTGGCGACCGGCGCGTCTGGCCCAAGGTCTTCGTACCAGGCTTCGACCGGGCCATTGAGCTTGATCGTGAGCGGGTTACCCTTGCGATCCATGCTCTTGCCCGCCTGCACGCGCACCCAGCCTTCGGAGATCGAGTATTCCTCGACATTGTTGCGCACCACGCCCTTGAAGCGGATGCCGACGCCGCGGCGCAGCTTGTCCGCATCGAAATAGGGGCTGCGCGGGTTGATCGCGAGACGGTCCGGCGGGACGTCGGGACCAGAGGTTTCGGGCTGAATGGTTTCGTCGCTCATGGAGGGCGCAAATATCTTGATTGCCCCACTTGTCAATCGAAGCGGAGCGTCGTAGAGGCCCGCCCCTGTCAAGCGGTCGGAACGCCGACCTTGCTCTGACGGGCGCGTAGCTCAGCGGTAGAGCACACCCTTCACACGGGTGGGGTCACAGGTTCAATCCCTGTCGCGCCCACCAGAAACGGCCCGCGAGAGATCGCGGGCTTTTCTGTATCTGGCGGAACCGCGCGTTGCCCAGGTGGATTGGTCTTTCTCCCCCACGGAGAAATTTCCATGCAAAACAAGGATGAACGCACGCCACCGCTGGAGCCGAAGAGCGACAACGCAAGCCTCAACAGCGAAGTCCACGCGACCACCAAGATCAATTCAAGCGTGACGCCCGAGCAGTATCCGGAAGCGCAGCGGCGGATGCAGGCGATTTCCTCGCAGGAGCCCAGCGAAGGGGTTCGCAAGGACAGGACGCAGGATGCATCGCGCCTTTCCCATTCGAGCGAGGAGCCCAGCGAGGGTAAGAGAGAGAAGTGAGTGCGGTTTGCGCGAAATCAAGGAACTTCTAATATAACGTGGCATCATGGGCTGGTTAGCAAGGAGGACCAGACCCATGTTCAAGACCAATGTTGGCGGGATCGACCGCGCGGCTCGCATCGTGCTGGGCCTTGTGCTGATCGCGCTCGTTTTCGTCGGGCCGCAGACACCCTTCGGATGGATCGGCGTGGTGCCGCTGCTGACCGGCCTGATGCGCACCTGCCCGCTCTATTCGCTGCTGGGCATGAATACCTGCCCCCGCATGTAAGAGCGCCGAGGGCGGGTTGCGCCGGGAGACGCGAGGCGGCATAGCGCTGCGCCATGCACGATATCCGCCTGATCCGCGAAAACCCCGCCACGTTCGATGCCGCCCTCGCCCGCCGCGGGGTGGAGCCTGCTGCTGAAGCCATCCTCGCGCTCGACGCGCGCCGTCGCGAGATCGCGACGCGGATGCAGGAAGTGCAGGCCCGCCGCAATGAAGCATCCAAGGCCATTGGCGCGGCCATGAGCAAGGGCGACAAGGATACGGCCGAAGCGCTGAAGGCCGAAGTGGCGGCGCTGAAGGTGGAACTGCCCTCGCTGGAGGAGGAAGAGCGCCAGTTGACGGCGCAGCAGAACGCTGCACTGGCCGCCTATCCCAATGCGCCTGCCGCTGATGTGCCGGAGGGTGCGGACGAGAGCGAGAATGCCGAACTGCTGCGCTGGGGAAGCCCGCGCGAGTTCAGCTTCACGCCGAAGGAGCATGCCGATCTCGGCCCGGCGCTCGGGCTTGATTTCGAAACCGGCGCGCTGATTTCGGGCGCGCGATTCACGTTCCTCAAGGGCGGGATGGCGCGGCTGCACCGGGCGCTGGCGCAGTTCATGCTCGACCGGCAGACCGGCGAGAACGGCTATCTGGAATGCATTCCGCCGCTGCTGGTCAAGGACGAGGCGGTGTTTGGCACGGGGCAATTGCCCAAGTTCTCGGAAGACCTGTTCAAGACCACCGACGGGCGCTGGATGATCCCGACCGCCGAGGTCAGCCTGACCAATGCGGTGCAGGGCCAGATTCTGGGCGAGGCCCAGCTTCCCCTGCGCATGACGGCCCTGACGCCGTGTTTCCGCTCGGAGGCCGGTGCGGCGGGGCGCGATACGCGGGGGTTCATCCGCCAGCACCAGTTCGAGAAGGTTGAACTGGTTTCGATCACCAAGCCCGAGGATTCGGAAGCCGAGCATGAGCGCATGACCGCTTGCGCAGAAGGCGTGCTGCAGGCGCTGGGCCTGCCCTATCGCAAGGTGCTGCTGTGCACCGGCGACATGGGCTTCACGGCGCGCAAGACCTATGACCTCGAGGTCTGGCTGCCGGGCCAGGGCGCCTATCGCGAGATCTCGTCGTGTTCGAACTGTGGCGACTTCCAGGCGCGGCGGATGAATGCGCGCTATCGCCCGGAAGGGGCAAAAGGCACCGAGTTCGTTCATACTCTTAATGGTTCGGGCCTTGCCGTGGGCCGTACGCTGGTGGCAGTCTTGGAGAACTACCAGCGGGAGGACGGATCGGTGGACGTGCCGGAAGTGCTGCACCCCTACATGGGCGGGCTGACCCGCCTCGAACCGCTGGCGTGATCCGCGCGCTGGCGGCAGGCCTTGCGCTGCTGGCAGCGGCACCGGCTGTTGCGCAGGGCGCGCGCCCGCCGATCGTGGCATGGACCTATACCGTGCAGGCGGGCGATACCTTCTCGGACATCGCGCGGCGCTGGGGCGTGGACATGGCGACGCTGGGCGAGGCGAACGCGATCCCCAGCCCTTACGTCATCCGCATCGGGCAGGTGCTGAAGCGGCCAGAACCCAAAGGCGCGCCCAAGGGTGCGCCCAAAGCTCTGGCAAAGCCCTCTCCCTCGGCTGCTGCGGTCGAAACCCCGAAGGCGGTGCCCCGCCCGGCCCCGACGCTGCGACCCGCCCCGCCTGCGCGCGCGCCGCTTGCGCCGCGTGAATCCGACGCACCGAAGATCGGCTGGCCCACCGAAGGCGCGGTCGTCAGCCATTATCGCGACAAGGTGGCAGGCATTCCTTCGAACGGGATCGACCTGATTGCCCACCCCGGACAGAAAGTGCGGGCGGCGGCGGCGGGCACGGTGCTCTATGCCGGGAAGGAGCCCGAGCGCTTCGGGCAGTTGATCCTGATCGATCATGGCGGCGGCTTCGTCACGGCCTATGCCTATCTTGGCATGATGACGGTGAAGGAAGGGCAGGCCGTGACCAAAGGCGAGCGCATCGCGCTGGTCGGGCAAAGCGGTGAAGTGCAGCGGCCTACGGTTCATTTCGAGCTGCGCCGCAACAATGTGCCGCGCGATCCGGAACTATACCTGCCGCCGCGGTTGTAACGCTGATGGACCTTCACCTTCTCCGCCGTGGCGGGCGCAAGCCGACGAACGTGTTGCGGCGAACGCTGAAGGTCTCGGTCTGGGCCGACCTTGGCCTGCGGCTGGGTGCCGCGTTTGCGCTGGTGGCGATCGTGGTGGCCGTCCACTGGATCGACCGGGCCGGGCTGAAGGACAGCCATGACGGGACGATCAGTTTCCTCGACGTGGTCTACTTCACGATGATCTCGATCACGACCACCGGCTTTGGCGACATCGCCCCGGTGAGCGACCGTTCGCGGCTGATCGAGGCGGTGATCGTCACGCCGATCCGGGTGGCGGTGATCTTCATCTTCGTCGGCACGGCCTACAATTTCATCATCAAGCGCACCTGGGAGCGGTTTCGCATGGCGCAGATCCAGAAGAACCTGACCGATCATATCGTGGTGCTGGGCTTTGGCGTATCGGGGGCCGAAGCCGTGGCCGAACTGGTCGCGCGCGGCACCGATCCGGGCTGCATCGTGGTGATCGATCCTTCGGAAAGCGCGCTGGCGGCAGCGGCCAACATCGGCTGCAATGTCATGGCTGGCGATGCCACGCGCGATGCCACGCTGGTCGACGTGCGCATCGACCGGGCCTGCGCCATCCTGGTTTCGGCCGGCCGCGACGATACCTCGATCCTGATTACGCTGACCGCGCGGCACCTGGCGCCGGGCGTGCCGATCAGCACCGTGGTGCGCGCGGCGGACAACGAGGATCTGGCGCGCCAGGCCGGGGCCAGCACGGTCATCAACCCGGTGCGCTTTACCGGGCTGCTGATGGCCGGGTCCGCCCATGGCAAGCACGTCGCCGAATACCTGACCGATCTCGCCTCGGTCGAAGGCCGGGTGCAACTGGTGGAGCGCAAGGTGCGGCCCGAGGAAGTCGGCCGTCCGTTGGCGGCGCTGGCCAGCGGCGGGCGAGGCTTGAGGATCTATCGGCGCGGCACGGTCATCGGCTTCTGGGAAGCGGCTGCCGAACGGCTGGAGGATGGCGACGAGATCGTCGAGATCGCCCCGACCCCGGCTACTGGCCGAGAAGCATGAAGGCGAGACCCATCGAGAGGTAGGCGGCGAGCCAGAAGCCACCGTCAATCAAGGCGAGGCGCGTGCTGATGCGCTGCTGGCTGTAGCTGATCCACAGCGAGGGGATGATGAAGGCGATGGCAAGCCCGCCCGACATCATGAAGTAGAGCCACCACTTCACGTCGAGCGTGGCCGCCCCGACGCGGGCGAACATGTGGCCCATCATGCTGGCGGAAATGAACAGCAGCGCAGTAGTGATCGCAGCGGTTCGCGCAGGCGAGCGGCGAATGCCGAGCTTGCCGGGGCCGACTTCCTCCAGCCGGGCACGGCCGAACAGCGGGCCATACCAAAGGGCTGACGCACCGAGCGCAAAAAGCGTTGCAACAACGACGGCTATCCAGTTGACCGGGCCCATCTTTTCCTTCTTTGCCAAGCCCCCGCTGCAACCATCTGCTACGCCTGAGAAACGCGGAAGGCAACGCCAAGCGGGCCAATGGTGACGTGGCGTGCTTTTTAGCCTATGGGCCGCGCCACGATGGCAAGCCAGATTCCCCCTCTCGAAATTCCCGAAGCCCCCAAAGTCGGCATGGTCAGCCTCGGCTGTCCCAAGGCGCTGGTCGATTCCGAACGAATCCTGACCCGCCTGCGCGCCGACGGCTATGCGATGAGCGCCGATTATGCCGGTGCCGACGTGGTGCTGGTCAACACCTGCGGCTTCCTCGATTCCGCCAAGGAAGAGAGCCTTTCCGCAATCGGCGAGGCGATTGCCGAGAACGGGCGCGTGATCGTGACCGGGTGCATGGGCAACGAGGCGGACGTGATCCGCGCCAAGTTTCCGCAGGTCCTCGCCGTGACCGGCGCGCATCAGTATGAAGCGGTGGTCGAGGCCGTGCACGAAGCCGCACCGCCGAGCATGGGCCCCTATATCGACCTGATCCCGCAGGCCGAGCCGGGGGACATCAAGCTCACCCCGCGCCACTACAGCTACCTCAAGATTTCCGAGGGCTGCAACCACGCCTGCGCGTTCTGCATCATCCCAAGCCTGCGCGGGAAGCTGGCCAGCCGCCGGATCGACGCCGTGCTGCGCGAGGCCGAAAAGCTGGTGGCGGCAGGCACGAAGGAACTGCTGGTGATCAGCCAGGACACGTCGGCCTATGGTGTGGACGTGCGCCATGAAGAGCGCGTGTGGAAGGGCAACCCGGTCCGCACGCACATGACCGACCTCGCCCGTGAACTGGGCAAGTTGCGCACGCCGGAAGGCGAGACGCCGTGGGTGCGGCTGCACTACGTGTATCCCTATCCCCACGTCGACGCGGTGATCCCGCTCATGGCCGAGGGACTGGTGACGCCCTATCTCGACATCCCGTTCCAGCACGCCAGCCCGAACGTGCTGCGGGCGATGAAGCGCCCGGCGAATGAGGCCAAGGTGCTGGACCGCATCAAGGCCTGGCGCGAAATCTGCCCCGACATCGCTATCCGTTCGAGCTTCGTCGTCGGCTTCCCCGGCGAGACCGAGGCCGACTTCGAGTATCTGCTGGAGTGGCTGGAAGAGGCACAGCTTGATCGCGTCGGCGGCTTCCGGTTCGAGCCTGTGGCAGGTGCCGCTGCGAACGACCTTCCCAACCCCGTGCCTGAAGCGGTCAAGGAAGAGCGCTATGCCCGGCTGATGGAAACCACCGAGCGCATCAGCGCGGCCAAGCTGGCGGCCAAGATCGGCAGGACGATCAAGGTGATCGTCGACGAAGTGGGCGAGCCGGACGAGGACGGCGACATCGGTGCCACCGCGCGGTCACAGGCCGATGCGCCTGAGATCGATGGCGCAGTCTATCTGCGCAACGTGCCAGCCACGCTGAAGGCTGGCGATTTCGCGCAGGTGCTGATAGAGGACGCCGACGCGCACGACCTTTACGGCGTGATAGCAAACTAGGATCAGGCCGCTTCCTTGCAGGCGGCGGCCAGCAGGCTTTCGCGCAGCGCGCCGATATCCGGCAGATCGAGCCCTGCAATATCGGCGATGCCTTCGATGGCATCGTCGCCGTAGCAATGGGCAAGCGCGATCGTCTCGCCCTTGAGCCGTTTGGCGAGAGGCAGCGACCAGAAGGTGCGGACCACGGGGAGCGCGGTGTCGGCGGGGTCCTCGTCTACCACCATGGCCAGGCGGTCGGACCGCAGGCGGACGAAGGAACCGATCGGGTATACGCCGACGGTTTCGACGAAGCGTTCTAGGATGGCGGGATCGAACGATCCGGGCTGTTCGCGCAGGCGGCGGATGGCGTCGGCGGGGTCCAGCTGTTCGACACCGGAAATCAGCGTGTCATAGGTGTCGCAGATTGCGGCCATGCGGCTGAGGGCTTCGATTGCCGCGCCGCTCAACCCCTGTGGATAGCCGCTGCCGTCGAGCCTCTCGTGATGGTGCAGGATTACCCGCAGGACCGGCTCGGGAATGTCGCCAGCCGCCTTGAGGAAGGTGTAGCCAAGCACGACGTGCTGTTCGCGCAGGTCGGGGCGCAGCAGCGAATAGTCTCCCCCGACCGAGGCGAGATCGACCGGGAGCTGGCCCACGCCGACATCCATGAGCAGGCCTGCCATGCCCGCGTCGCGGATGTCTACCGGCGAGAACTTCATGTGGCGGGCCAGCGCGATCATCAGGGCGCTGACGGCGAGTGAGTGCCGATAGACCGGCTCGTTGTCGTTCTGGCAGCGCAGCAACCCGTTGAAGGCATAGAGATTGCGCTGGACCGAGGCATAGACCGCATCGAGCACAGGTTCGATTTCCTGCACCTTGATCGCCTTGCCGAGCCTGACCTGGATGAAGGCCTTGCTCACGACGCGCAGCGCATCGCCGGCGGCGCGCCTGGCCCGGCCGAATTCGCGGGCGATGGGCATCGCGGCTGGCGCGCGGCCGAAGCCGGGACCGGGCCGCTGCGGCACGGGTTCGATGGCGGCGCGCGTTGCCTGGGCGATCATCCCGGCGTTGCGCGGGCCTGAGACGATCTGCGGGGCCGCCGTCGGTTCGTCCGCCGTGGCCTTGCCCAGCGCCGTATCGATGATCACGCCGTCCACCTCGCTGTCGCGCAGGCGTTCGAGCATGTCGGGATCATCGAGCAGGAACTTCCGCTTCCAGAAGGGATGGCTGAACCAGCTCCCTTCGAGCTTGTGGATGAACATGCCGAGTTGGACTTCGTCCGTGGATATGCGCTTGAGCATGGCCCGCCTGCTTGAATGACGGGCACTAACCTAGGTTATAGCGGGTGTGGCATTTCCAGCCGGGGAACTCCGGGGAAATGCGTAAGGCCCCGCCCCTTCCCGTTAGCCATTACAGCCAAGGGACGAAGCGGGGCGGCACGTCTTACTGGTTGGGGTCCTGCACCTTGAACGGATCGGTGGCGTCAGGCTTGGTCGGCAGCGGCGAGCGCGGCAGTTCCTTGTCGCTCATCGCCGCCTGCAGCAGCATGCCGGCAAGGACCACCGAGGCCTGGCGCATGTCGTCGGCGCGCATGTGATCGAGCGTGTCGACACTCGAATGGTGGACACGGCTTTCGTAATCGAGCGGGTCCTGGATGAACTGGTAACCGGGCAGGCCGATCGCCTGAAGATAGACGTGATCGGTGCCACCGGTCTTGCTCATCACCACCTTGTCGGCGCCGAGCGAATTGAACGGGCCGAGCCATTCGCGCAGGATCGGCGCGGCCGCGACATTGCCCTCGGCATAGATGCCGCGGAACTTGCCCGAGCCGTTGTCCATGTTGAAATAGGCCTTGAGATCGGCATAGCCGGGCTTGGGCGTGATCGGGTAGGCATTGCGCCAGGCCGAGTAGCTGTCGATCCCCTTGAGCGCGGGATCGACCGGACGCGAGGCCAAGTGTCGTTCGATATAGGCCTTTGAGCCCAGCAGGCCCTGCTCTTCCCCGCTCCACAGGGCAAAGCGGATGGTCCGCTTCGGCCGGACGCCCGACTTGGCGAGCAGACGCGCGGCTTCGATTACCGCAACGCTGCCGGCGCCGTTGTCTGCTGCGCCATCGCCGGCAATCCAGCTGTCGAAGTGGGCGCCGGCCATGACGTAGCCGGCCTTGGGATCGGTGCCGGGGATTTCGGCGATGACGTTGTCGGCCATCAGGTCCTTGTCATCGAAGCTGGCATCGATCGACAGGGAAAGCTGGGGGGCGGCGCCGGTCTTGGCGAGGCGGACGAGGCGGCGATAATCCTCCTGCGCCATGTCCATCGCGGGTACGGCAAGCGTCTGGCCGGGCACAAAATCATAGCCCTCGCCGTGGACCAGCTTGCCGTCGCGGTAGGTCATCTTGACCATCGCCAGCGCGCCTTCGGCCTTGAGGAATTCCGAAAGCTTGCGGGCAAAGCCGCGGCGCGCCACCTGCATGGCGAGGCCTTCGGGATCGTGGCGCGGCAGGGTATACTTGTCGAGCTTGCCGATATCCTCGCCCGAGAGGCGTTCGAACATCGGGTCCTTGGACTCGCTGCTCTCGCCCGGGAGGCTGACGAGGACGATCTTGCCAGCGAGCTTGCCCTTCCATGCGTCAAAATTCTCGACCTTGCTCATCGGTGCGACCACGACCGGGGCGGTGATCGTGCCGTTCGTGGCGGGTGACCATGCCACCGGCAGGACGGTCAGCGGGAGGCTGCGCGGGCTCGTCATCGTGGCGGAATAGGACTTGAGGTTCCAGCCAAGCCCGAATTCGAAGGGTTCGCGGTGAATGTTCTTGAGGCCGTAGGACGCGAACTTTGCCGCTGCCCAGTCTTCGGCCTTGCGGTGGTTTTCCGAGTTGGTGAGACGCGGGCCGATGCGGTCCATCAGCTCGGACGCCGTTTCCATTGCATCGGAGCGGTTGAGGCCTTCATCGAGCAGCTGGGCGATCAGCCGGTCTTCGGCGGGGCCGGCAAGAACAGGGGCAGCAGTGGCGCAAAGCGCAATGGCGGCGACGCCGGTGGCGACGCGCGAGCGGACAGTCATGTCTGGAAGGCTCCCTGAGCAAGTTTCTATCGCAACCAGTCTTGCCGCTGGAGCCGCGCTTGCCAAGTGCCTTTTTTTACGCCGGCCTCAGCAGCCAGTGGCTGACGCCCCATTCCCTGCCGCCGCGATGGCCGAACAGGCCCGCCGTGGCGAGGTAGAACAAGCGCCAGCGGCGCATCCACAAGGGCGTATCCTTGCCATAGACCAGGCGCAGCACCGGCTCGATCTCGGCCGCCTTGGCGTCGAACAGCGCAAGCCAGTCGCGCGCGGTCTTCTCGTAGTGCGAGCCGTCCCACCACCATTCGCGCTCCAGCGCAAACAGATCGGCGAACTGGCCGATGAGGGCGTGGCTGGGCATGATGCCGCCGGTGAAGAAATACTGCGCGATCCAGCTCGACTTGTCGGCCGTGTCGAAGCGGTAGGGATATTGGCGGTGGCTGAAGACGTGGAGGAACAGGCGGCCATCGGGGCGGAGCCATGCCTTCACCCGGCCGAGCAGTTCGCGCCAGTTGGCCATGTGTTCGAACATCTCGACCGAGACGACGCGGTCGAACTGCCCATCGGGCGCAAATGCGTTCATGTCGGCGGTAAGCACGGTCAGGTTGGTGAGGCCGCGCGCTGCCGCCTTGGCACGAATGTGCTCGCCCTGCGGCCGTGAATTCGAGACGGCGGTGATGCGCGCATTGGGGAAGCGCGCGGCCATGAAGAGGCTGAGCGAACCCCAGCCGCAGCCGAGTTCGAGGATGTGCTGGCCGTCCTCCAGCGCGGCGTGTTCGACCGTCGCCGTAAGGGCGGCAAGTTCGGCCTGTTCAAGCGTCTCTTTGCCGGTGGGATAGAGGCAGCAGGAATACTTGGCGTTGGGCCCAAGGCTCAGTTCGAAGAAGCGCGGCGGCAGTTCATAGTGCTGTTCGTTGGCGGCATCGGTGTGTTCGGCAACGGGCCGCTGCGCCATCCACGCGGCAAACAGGGCATCGGCCGGCCGATCGCGATGGAGGGCGCGGCGGCGCTTCTCGCACATGAAGGACACGCCGGCGCGGGTCAGCGCATCGGGCAGCGGGGCGCGCTCAACGAGCGAGATCAGCGGGGCAAGGAGGCTCACGACAGGTAACTAGCCATTGGGGTGTGACTTGTGTCAACCTGTCACCACGGGAGCGGTCTATAACGGGAAACGGACAGGTAAGGTCACGGCGCTTCGTGTCGCGGTGCCTATGGGGGTCATGGTGTGATAACAGAGAGTGGTGCGCCGGGGGGCGCGCTCGATATTGCCGTGGTGGGGAGCGGAATCTCCGGCCTTTCGGCTGCGTGGCTGTTATCGCAACGGCACCGCGTGACGCTGTTCGAGGCGGCGGACCGGCTTGGCGGGCACAGCAACACGGTCGAGGCCGATGGCGTGCCGGTGGACACCGGGTTCATCGTCTACAACGAGCGGACCTACCCCAACCTGACGGCGCTGTTTGCGCATCTGGGCGTGCCCACGCGCGAGACGGTGATGAGCTTTGCCGTCACGCTGGACCAGGGGCGGTTGGAGTATTCGGGCGACTTGCGCGGATTATTCGCACAGCGGCGGAACCTTGTGTCCCCGCGCTTCTGGTCGATGCTGCGAGACCTGGTGCGCTTCTACAAGGCTGCACCCCGCGACCTGCCGGAGATGGGCGAACTCGGGCTTGGCGCCTATCTGGACGGGCTGGGCTGCGGGCCGGCGTTTCGCGACGATCATCTCTATCCGATGGCGGCGGCGATCTGGTCTACCCCGGTGCGCGATATTCCGCACCATCCGGCGGCAGCCTTCGTGCGCTTTTTCGAGAACCACGGACTGCTGCAGTTCCGCGAACGGCCGCGCTGGCGCACGGTCGATGGCGGGAGCCGCGAATACGTGAAGCGCATCAGCGCACCGTTCATCGAGCGCGTGCGGCTGTCTTCGCCGGTGCAACGGATACGGCGCCTGCCCGATGGTGTTCTGATAGATGGCGGGTGTGGCTGGGAGCGGTTCGACCAGGTCGTGCTCGCCACCCATGCCGACCAGTCACTGGCCATGCTGGGCGATGCCGACGACGACGAGCGGCGCCTGCTCGGGGCCTTTCCCTATCGCCATAACGAAGCCGTGCTCCATGCCGATGCGCGGCTCATGCCGCGGCGCCGCAAGGTGTGGTCGGCGTGGAACTATGCGGCGCAGCGGGGGGCGGAACAGCACCAACTATCGGTGACCTACTGGATGAACCGGCTGCAGCACCTGCCGACCGACAAGGACCTGTTCGTCACGCTCAATCCGCTGGACGAGCCTGATCCGGCACTGGTGATCCGGCGCGAGGCCTATGATCACCCGGTATTCGACGTGGCCGCCGGCCTTGCACAGAAGCAGTTGTGGTCGTTGCAGGGCCGGCGCCGCACATGGTTCTGCGGCGCGTGGTTCGGGGCGGGATTCCATGAGGACGGGCTGCAATCGGGCCTTGCCGTGGCCGAGCAGCTGGGCGGCGTGCGGCGGCCCTGGAACGTCGCGGACGAATCCGGGCGCATCCATGTGACGCATCAGGCGCGCGTGCCGGAAATGGCGTGATGGACGACGGGGCGCTGTATCTCGGGCATGTGCTGCACCGGCGATTGCGGCCCTGCATCCACGTGCTGCGCTATCGCGTGCTGCACATGGCGCTCGACATCGACCGGATCGACGACCTTGCGGCGCGGCTGCGGCTGTTCTCGCGCGGGCGGTTCAACCTGTTTTCCTTCCATGACCGCGATATCGGCGACGGCAGCGCGCTGCGCCCGCACGCCGAACGGCTGCTGCGCGAAGCCGGCATCGAACCGGACGGCGGCCGCATCGTGCTGCTGACGATGCCGCGCATGCTGGGATATGCCTTCAATCCGTTGAGCACATGGTTCTGCCACGGCGCCGACGGGACCTTGCGCGCCGTGATCTACGAGGTCTCCAACACCTTCGGCGAGCGGCACAACTATGTGATCGCGGCAAAGCATGGCGGCACACTGCACCAGTCGGTGGCGAAGCGGTTCCATGTATCGCCGTTCCTGCCGATGGATCTGGACTATGCCTTCCGCGTGCAGCCGCCGGGCGAGCGGCTCGGGATCGGGATCACTGTCTCCGACGCAAAAGGGCCGGTGCTTGCCGCAGTCCATACCGCGCGGCGTCGTGAACTGACCGACGCCGCTCTTCTGCGGGCGGCGCTGGGCTACCCTCTGGCAACTCTCAAGGTAACTTCAGGCATTCACTGGGAAGCGCTCAAGCTGTGGCTCAAGCGCGTGCCGCTGTTCTGCAAGCCGCCGCCGCCCGCGACGGCGGTGACGGTGGGGCAGTAAGATCAGAACAGGCGGGTGAGCAGGTAAAAGGCGGCGCTGACGGTGGCGCTGGCCGGGATCGTGATAAACCATGCCATGACCACGCGCTGCGCCACGCCCCAGCGGACGGCGCTGGCGCGGCGGGCAGCGCCGGTGCCGATGACGCTGCCGGTGATGGCGTGGGTCGTCGAAACCGGGATGCCCAGCGCGCTCGCCCCGAACACCACGATCGACCCCGCCGAAGAAGCGCAGAAACCGGTGTGGTGGTTGAGCCGGGTAATCTTGGTGCCCATCGTCTTGATGATCTTCCAGCCGCCCGACATCGTGCCCAGTGAGATGGCTGCATAGCACGACAGCACGACCCATTCGGGAATGTGGAATTCACCCTTCAGATAGCCCGTCGAGTAGAGCAGCACGGTGATGATGCCCATCGTCTTCTGCGCATCGTTGCCGCCATGGCTGATCGAATAAGCCGCCGACGACAGCAGGTGCAGCCCCTTGAACACGCCTTCGGCGCGGCGCGGCTGGAAGCTCTTGAACAGCCAGCTGGTGATCAGCACGAAGAACATGGCCAGCGCCATGCCGATCATCGGCGACATGAAGATGGCGACGAAGGTCTCGATCGTCTTCTTGGATTCGATTGCGTCGAAGCCGCCATGCATCACGCCCGCGCCGAGCAGGCCGCCGATCAGCGCGTGGCTCGATGACGACGGGATGCCCTTGATCCAGGTGACAATATTCCAGAACATCGCCCCGATCAGCGCACCGAACACGACCGCAGGCGTAACGATGTCCTTGTCGATGATGCCTTTGCCGATAGTGTCGGCGACATGGAGGCCGACCAGCCAGTAGGCACCGAAGTTTCCTGCCGCAGCAAAGATGACGGCGGCGACCGGCGACAGCAGGCGCGTCGAGACGACGGTGGCGATGGAATTCGCCGCATCGTGCAGGCCGTTCAGAAAATCGAAGGCCAGCGCCAGCGCAATCAGGCCGACCAGCAGCGGAAAGGCGAGCTCGTGCATCGGATCAGCTCCTGTCCCGCGCCGTCAGGCGTGGTCGATGACCAGCGCGTCGATCTCGTTCGCGACGTCTTCGAAGGCGTCAGCGATCTTTTCGAGGTGCTTGAAGATCTCGCGCGAGACGATGAAGGCGATGTGATCGCCATCGGCGCGGTGGCGCTGGAAATTGGCCTTGAGGCCTGCCTGGTGGATCAGGTCGACCTCGCCCTCCAGCTTGACGATGCGTTCGGTCAGTGCATGAAGGCGGCCGCCGTTGCGCTCGATATCGCGGAGCAGCGGCATGGCTTCGGCGATGAGGCCGACGGCTTCGACGATCTTGTCGGCCATCGCCTGCATCTCCGGCTCGAAGCCGACGATTTCGTAAAGCTCGATGGCCGATGCGGCAGCCTGCATCTCGTCGATGGTGTCATCCATCGCGCCGATCAGCGAAGTGATGGCCCCGCGATCGAATGGCGTGAGAAAGGTGCGGCGCACGGTGAACAGCACTTCGCGGATCACGTCATCGGCGGCATGCTCGCGGTCGCGGATCTTGCCGACCCACTGCGCGGAATCGCCTTGGGCGCGCGTCAGCCTGGCAAGGGCATCAGCCGCGTCGACGCAGGCTGCCGCATGGCGTTCGAACATGCCGAAGAAATCGCCCGACTTGGGCAGGAGACGCTGGAACCAGCCGAACATCGATAAGCTTCCCGAATTGCCGCACGCACCAGGGGAAACGACTCGTCTCCTCCTGTGCGCGCACTAGGCCAGTCATAGTGCGGTAACAATCGGAAAGCGCGTGCTTGTCCACACGATCAGAGCCAGCCGATCCGCCTGAAGCGCAACCACAGGCCGCCGCAGATGGTGATGATCACGCCCCACACCGCAAAGTAGCCATAACGCCACTTCAGCTCGGGCAGGTATTCGAAGTTCATGCCGTAGATGCCGGCAATGGCGGTGGGCACGGCGAGGATGGCGGCCCAGGCAGCCAGTTGGCGGGTCATCTCTCCCTGCCGGTGCTGTTCGAGCAGGCTGGCGGTTTCGACAATGGCCGCAAGCGTTTCCTTCAAGCCCCGCATCCGCGCCATGGCCCGACGGACATGATCGAGCACATCGCGAAACCAGATCCGCGCGGCGGGATCGATGCAGGGAAGATCAGCCACCACCAGGCGTTCGCAAACCTCCTCCATCGGCCCGATCACCCGCTCGAACCGGCGCAACTGGCGGCGCAGGCGGAAGATGCGGCGGATGACCGACTGCTCGGGAAACACGTCGATGGCGGCTTCTTCCATCTCCTGCGCGATCTCCTCGAGGCGTTCGAGCAAGGGCAGGTAGCCATCGACGATGAAGTCGAGCACGGCGTGGAGAATGTAGTCCGGCCCTTCGGAAAGCCTGTCGCCCTGCGCCTCGATTTCGGCGCGCAGAGTCACGTGCGGCCGGGTGCTGCCGAAGCGCACGGTGATGAGAAAATGAGGGCCGACGAAGAAGGCTGTCTGGCCATAGCCGATTTCCTCGCCTTCCTGCAGTTCGGCGGTGCGGGCGACCACGAACAGCGTCTTGCCGTAAACCTCGACCTTGGGCAGCTGGCGGGGATTGAGGGCGTCCTCGACGGCGAGAGGGTGCAGGCCATACTGACGGCGCACGAGATCCATCTCCGCCGCGTCCGGTTCGCACAGGCCGATCCAGTCAAAGCTGTGAGGCGCAAGCTCGGCCACGCAAGCGCCGGTCAGTTCAAGGGCTTCATCGTGAGCGATGCCATTGCTGTAGCGGCGGGCGGCGATAACGGTCATGCCGACATGAGTGGCAAAGTCGGGCGCCACTGGCAATCGCGCGCAAGTGTGCTAACATTTCTGTAAATAGAAACGATGGAGAGCGATCGTGGGTGCAGAGCAGTCCACCTTTACGGCCGGCAAGCCGGATACAGACGTGCTGATCGTCGGCGCCGGAATTTCCGGTATCGGCATGGCAGCGCACATGAAAATGCTCTGCCCCGACCGCTCGTTCACGATCGTGGAGCGCCGGTCGCAGATCGGCGGCACGTGGGATCTGTTCCGGTACCCCGGCGTGCGTTCCGATTCGGACATGCACACGCTGGGCTTCGTGTTCGAGCCATGGAAACACGAAAAGTCGATCGCTGACGGTCCGTCGATCCTCGACTATCTGAACCGGATTGCCGACGAGCGCGACATCCGCCGCCACATCCGCTTTGACAGCAAGGTGGTGAGCGCCGATTTCGACAGTGCCGCCGGGTACTGGGTGGTGACCCTGGAAGGCAAGGACGGGCAGCGCAGCCGGGTGACGGCGGGCTGGCTCTACCTGGGATCGGGCTACTACGATTACGACAAGCCTTACGAGGCGCATTTCGAGGGGCGCGAGGACTTCAAGGGCGAGATCGTCCACCCGCAGTTCTGGCCGGAGAACCTCGACTACGCGGGCAAGCGGGTCGTCGTCATCGGATCGGGCGCGACCGCGGTGACGATCGTGCCGTCAATGGCGGACAAGGCCGCGCACGTCACGATGCTGCAGCGCACGCCGACATGGTACGTCACCCGGCCAGCCAAGGACGCGATCGCCAATTTCCTGCGCAAGTTCCTGCCCGAGGAGACCGCGTACCGGATCACCCGGTTCAAGAACGTCAAGCTGCAGAACCTGTTCTTCAAGCGAGCACGCACCCGGCCGGACAAGGTTGCCGCTTTCCTGACCAAGCGGCTGAAGTCGTTGCTGGGCGACAAGTACGACGAAAAGGCCTTCACGCCGCCCTACAATCCGTGGGAGCAGCGGCTGTGCCTGGTGCCCGACGCCGACCTGTTCGAGGCGATCAAGGCGGGCAAGGCCAGCGTGGTGACCGACCGGATCGAGCGTTTCGATGCGACCGGCATCCAGCTGCAATCGGGCAAGCATCTCGATGCCGACGTGATCGTTACGGCAACCGGCCTCAAGATGGTCATGGCCGGCAAGATCGCGATCAGCGTGGACGGCATGCCGGTCGATTTCGCCGACCGCTATTACTACAAGGGCGCGATGTTCTCGAACGTGCCGAACCTTGCGGCGGTGTTTGGCTATCTCAACGCTTCGTGGACGCTGCGGGCCGATATCAACGCGCGCTATATCTGTGACGTGCTCAACGCGATGAAGGCGCGCGGGATGGAAGTTGCCGTACCGAAGCTGGCGCCCAACCACCATCTGGACGAGGACAACATCTACGATTTCTCCTCGGGCTATATCGAACGCGCGCGCCATCTCCTGCCCAAGTCGGCAAGCGACATGCGCTGGCGATTGAACCAGGATTACGTGCGCGACGTGGCGTGGATGCGCGATGACCCGATCGAGGACGGTGTGCTGCAATTCGGCCATCCACGCCCGGCAACCGCGCACAAAGCGCACATGGCGGCAGCGGAATAAGCGCTTTTGCGGGAGCGTCCCTTGCGATACCAATCGCGCGATGACTGACGAATCCCGCATCTGGACCGCCGCGCTGATTGTCGTGGGTGACGAAATCCTGTCCGGCCGCACGCAGGACAAGAACATCGCCCAGGTGGCGACCTGGCTCGGCGTCCAGGGCATCCGCCTGCGCGAGGTTCGCGTCGTGGCGGACGACATGGTGGCCATCATCGAGGCGGTCAACGCCCTGCGCACCCGCAACGACTACCTCTTCACCACTGGCGGCATCGGCCCGACGCACGACGATATCACGGTGGATGCAGTAGCGGCGGCGCTGGGCGTGGACGTGGTGATCCACCCCAAGGCCCGGGCGATCCTGGAAAACTACTACGCCACGCGCGGTGGCCTGAACGATGCGCGCCTGCGCATGGCCCGCGTCCCTGCCGGCGCGGACCTGATCGAGAACCGCGTTTCCGGCGCCCCCGGCATCCGCGTGGGCAACGTGTTCCTGATGGCGGGCGTGCCGGGCATAACCGCACAGATGCTCGATGGCCTGACCGGTCAGCTCGAAGGCGGTTTGCCGCTGCTCTCGACAACGGTCGGCTGCTGGGTCGCCGAAAGCGAGATCGCCGACCTTTTGCGCGAAACGGAAAAGGCGTTCGATGGCGTGCAGATCGGCAGCTACCCGTTCTTCCGGGAAGGCAAGACCGGGGCGAACTTCGTGATCCGTTCGGTCAGCGACGCGACGCTCAAGGCCTGCGCCCATGCGCTGGAAGAGGGGCTGGCCGCAATCGGCCGCTTCCCGGTTGCCGGGGGCATCTGAGATCGTGCTGACCCGTCGTCTTGCCCTGCTGGCGCCGATCGCCTTCGCTCTGGTTGCCGCCGCGCCGGTAAAGAAGCGCGCGCCCGCCCCGCGCCCGGCAGCGCCGGCCTATCCCGCACCGTCAACCGCTCCCCTGCCCGACACGGTCCGTGTGGCGCTGGAGACCGAGGCCGGGCGAATCGTCGTCGAAGTCGACGTGAAGCGCGCGCCCGCATCCGCGACGAACTTTGTCCGCTATGCCGAGACGAAGCGCTTCGATGGCACGGTGTTCTACCGCGCGATGCATCTCAACTGGGGAGAGCAGCCCAACGGCCTGATCCAGGCCGGAACGCGCGGCGACCCGAAGCGCAACCTGCCGGCAATCGCGCATGAGCCGACCAATGTGACCGGCATCCTGCACAAGGCCGGCACGCTTTCGATGGCCCGCTATGCACCGGGCACGGCAACCGGCGACTTTTCGATCATGGTATCGGACCAACCGGGACTGGATGCCCAGCCGGACTCGACAGATCCCGAGGCCAAGGCAGGATATGCCGCATTCGGCCAGGTTGTTGAAGGCATGGACGTGGTGAAGGCAATCTTCGCGGCACCGATCTCGGAGACCGAGGGCGAAGGGATCATGCGCGGCCAGATCCTGGCAAAGCCGGTGAAAATCCTGTCGGCCCGGCGCGTGACCGTTGTTGCGCCCGATGCGCCGCCCGCGCCTTGATCGCCTGCTGCTGGCCCTGCTGCCAGCGCTTACGGGATGCTCCCCGGCCCTGAATGACTTCGAACGCACGCTGGCCGCAAACGACAGCGCTACGGCGGCACTCGGCCAGTGGTGTGAACGGCGGCGGCTTGCCGAACCTCCCGTGATCCGTGCCTTGTCCGATCCTGCTGCTTCACCGGTCTCGGCCATAATCCGCCAAAACCTCGAGATTTCCCGCGACGAGCCAGTGGCCTACCGTCATGTGCGGCTGGTCTGCGGCGAGAGAACGCTGTCGGTAGCGCACAACTGGTATGTCCCGTCACGCCTGACGCCCGACATGAACCACACGCTGGTCACGACCGATACGCCGTTCGGAAAAGTCGTGGCGCCGCTCCGCTTCCAGCGTGAACGCCTGGCGCAGACGCGTGGGGCGATGGAACAGTGCCCACAAGGGACAATCCTCTCGCACCAGGCCCGGCTGCGCACGGCGCAGGGCGAACTGATCAGCCTGGTTATCGAGTGCTATACGAAGGAAAACATCCAGTAACTTTTCTTTACGCAAGACGGGAACGCAATGGCGGCCTGAGGATTTCCTGCGTCGACGGGAGTACAACCTTACGATGCCGACGACGCCGACCTACGCTTTCTCGCGCGATGCGGGGAACAACCGGCTTATCCTGCTGCTGCTCGCAATCGGCTTCGCCGCCGTGGTTGCGGCGGTTGCCGCCGTGGTCATCGTGCAGAGGCAGGCAGAGACCGATGCCTACTGGGTGGAGCACACGCTGGACGTGGAAGCCTCGCTCAATCGCTTTGTCCGCCACGCCGAGCGGACCGAGACGGCCCGGCGCGGGATCATCATTGCACCCACCGAGACAACTTTCACGACCATCGCCGAGAAGGCCATCGCCGACGCGAATGCCGAACTGACGCGGCTCGAGGCTCTGGTACTGGACAACTCGTCGCAAGTCCGGTCGGTCGAGGGCTTGCGCAAAGCTTTCGACAGTTATTCCAGACAGGCGCGCACCACCGAGGCGGAAGCCAAGCTGGGCATTCTCAAGGTGGAATCGCTCGACAGCGACGAGACCGTTGCCGCCATCCGCTACATCCGCGCTTACGTCGACGAGATGCTGGCTCGCGAGGACAAGCTACTGCGCGAGCGGAACCAGGCGCAGGACAAAACCCGCACCCTGCTTTCGGCAATGCTGTCGCTTTGCGCCGCGCTGGTGATCGGTGTCGCCATTGCGGCGGTTCAGATCATCCGTCGCAACATTGCCGAGATCGACGGCAACCGGCGTGAACTCCACCTGCTCAATCAGGAGCTCGAATCGCTGGTCGACGAGCGTACGGCCGAATTGCAGCGCGCCAACGCCGAAATCCAGCGCTTCGCCTACATCGTCAGCCATGACCTGCGCTCGCCGCTGGTCAACGTCATGGGCTTTACCGCGGAGCTTGATGCGGCGCGCAAGGTCATCGGCGAACACGTGCTGAAGGACGGCGAGGAAGTGCCGCAACAGGTGCGTCTGGCGGTGGAGGAAGACCTGCCCGAATCCATCGGCTTCATCCGCTCGTCGACGCAGAAGATGGACCGGCTGATCAACGCGATCCTGCGCCTCTCGCGCGAGGGCCGCCGTACCCTTGCCCCGGCGCGCGTGGCCATTGCCGATGTGGTTCAATCCATCGTCGAGTCCCTGCAGCACCGCATCGACGAGACCGAAACGCGCGTGGAACTGGGCGAACTGCCCGTGGTCGAAACGGACCGGCTGGCGATCGAACAGATCCTGTCGAACCTGATCGAGAATGCGCTGAAGTACCTGCAACCGGGCCGCCCCGGCGAGATCCGCATTGCCGGCAGCACTGCGCACGGCCGCGCCATCATCACGGTGACCGACAACGGCCGTGGCATATCCGCCCGTGATCACGAGCGCATCTTCGATCTGTTCCGTCGATCGGGCATGCAGGACCAGCCGGGCGAAGGCATCGGTCTCGCCCATGTACGCGCGCTGGCCTATCGCTTGGGCGGGCTGGTCGAAGTATCATCAGAAGAAGGACAAGGTTCGACCTTCACGGTCAGCCTGCCGATCAAGTTTCAATCCGGAGTAGCCGATGCCTGATCAACTCGCCGTCAACATCGTCATGGTCGAGGATGACGAAGGTCATGCCCGGCTGATCGAAAAGAACATCCGCCGCGCCGGTATCTCGAACATGATCCATCATTTCACCGATGGCACCAGCGCGCTCGACTACCTGTGGAACGATCCGCACGGCCCGGCACACAATGGCCCCGCCCTTGTCCTGCTCGACCTCAACCTGCCGGACATGAGCGGGATCGACATCCTGTCCAAGATCAAGAGCGATCCGCATCTGCGGCGCACGCCGGTGGTGGTGCTGACCACGACAGACGACAAGGTGGAGATCCAGCGTTGCTACGACATGGGCTGCAACGTCTATATCACCAAGCCGGTCAACTACGAGAACTTCGCCGAGGCGATCCGCCAGCTCGGCCTGTTCCTCTCGGTCATCCAGGTGCCGGACGCCGAGGAGGCCCATTGAGCGCGGAACCCGTCCGCCTCCTTTATATCGATGACGATCCGGCGCTGCGCCGTCTGGTGCAACGTCGCCTCGGCACGCTGGGCTTCGAGATCACGCTGGCACCCGACGGGCACGAGGGCCTTGCGGCGGCGCAGGGCGAAGATTTCGACGTGATCGCGGTGGATCACCACATGCCGGGCATGGACGGGTTGCAGACGCTTGAGCGGCTGCTCGAGCTGCCCTCGTGCCCGCCCGTCGTCTACGTTACCGGGGCCGATGATGGCCGCCTTGCCGCAGCGGCCTTGCGCGCTGGTGCTGACGACTATATGGTCAAGTCGATCGGCGAGGACTTTATCGAGCTGCTGCGCTCGGCCTTCGCGCAGTCACTCGACAGAGTGCGGTTGCGCCGCGCCAAGGAACAGGCCGAGCGTGACCTGATCGCCAGCAACGAGCGGCTCGGCGCCCTGCTGCGCGAGGTCAACCATCGCGTCGCCAACAACCTGCAGATGACGATGAGCTTCATCAACATGCAGGCCTCGGTCCTGCCCGAAGGCGAGGCGCGCAACGCGCTGCTGGCCTCGCAACAGCGCATCGGCGCCATCGCGCACGTCAACCGCCACCTCTATGCCACCGGCAATGTCGAGAGCGTGGCGCTGGACGAATATCTCGCCAATCTCGCCCGCGATCTGACCGAGACCTGGACGTCGCCACACGCGCCGCGCACCGTCGTGGCCCGGGCCGAACCGATGGAATTGCAGACGGACAAGGCGGTCACGCTTGGCATCATCATTTGCGAACTCGTGGCAAATGCGTGCAAGTACGCCTACGGCGCGGACTGCGCGGGCGAAGTGCGGATCATCCTGTCGACCAGCGCGGATGGCCGCGTTCGCCTGACCGTGGAAGACGATGGTGCGGGGTTTGGCGAGAACGCCGAGACCAAGGGCACCGGCCTTGGGCAGCGACTGGTCAAGGCCATGGCGCGTGGCCTTGGCGCCTCGATCTGCGCGCAGAGTGCCAACCCCGGCTTTCGGGTCAGCCTCGAGTTCGATCCGGGCTGACCGTCCAGTCGCCAATCGCGCCTTCCATGGCGGCGTCGGCATAGGCTTCGAGTTCACGCCAGTGGCGATCCCAGCCGGGCCCGCGCTTTTCGGGCGGAATGATCGCTTCCACTTGCAGGCGGGCAACGGTGACCGGGTTCTTGGCGAGTTCGGGATCGGGCATCCGCCGCTCCTAGACGAGTGGCGCTGGCAGAAAAAGGGCCGGAGAGGTTTCCCTCCCCGGCCTTCTTTTTTATTGGCTTCGATCGTTGAAGATCAGCCGCCGTGAACCTGGGCAACGTCGATCTTGAGGCCAGGGCCCATCGACGAGGACAGGCCGACCTTGCGGACGTACTTGCCCTTGGCGCCAGCGGGCTTGGCCTTGACGACCGCATCGACGAAAGCGTCGAAGTTGGCGCGCAGCGCTTCGTCCGAGAACGAGAGCTTGCCGATGCCACCGTGAATGATGCCGGCCTTTTCGACGCGGAATTCGATCTGACCGCTCTTGGCAGCCTTGACCGCATCGGCGACGTTCGGCGTGACGGTGCCAAGCTTCGGGTTCGGCATCAGGCCCTTGGGGCCCAGCACCTTTCCGAGGCGGCCGACGATGCCCATCATGTCGGGCGTCGCGATCACGCGGCCATAGTCGAGGTTGCCGTTCTGCATGTCCTCGAGCAGGTCTTCGGCGCCAACCTTGTCGGCACCAGCGGCGAGAGCGGCTTCAGCCTTGTCGCCACGGGCGAAAACGGCGACCTTGACGTCCTTGCCGGTGCCCGAGGGCAGCGTGACCATGCCGCGGACCATCTGGTCGGCGTGGCGCGGATCGACGCCGAGGTTCAGCGAAACTTCAAGGCTCTCGTCGAACTTGGCGCTCTTGAGGTCCTTGAGCAGCGCGATGGCTTCATCGATTGCGTAAAGCTTCTGGTTGTCGCCCAGCTTGGTGGTCAGGGCCTTCTGCTTCTTGGTCTGCTTGGCCATGGAATCAGCCCTCCACCACGGTGAGGCCCATCGCGCGCGCGGAGCCTTCAATGATCTTCGTTGCGGCGTCGATGTCGTTCGCGTTCAGGTCCTTCATCTTGGCCTGGGCGATTTCCGCCAGCTGCGAGCGCTTGATCGAACCGGCCGAAGCCTTGCCCGGGGTCTTCGAACCCGACTTGATGCCAGCGGCCTTCTTGATGAAGAAGGTGGCGGGCGGGGTCTTGGTCACGAAGGTGAACGAGCGGTCCGCATAGACCGTGATCACGGTCGGCAACGGGGTGCCCTTTTCCACTTCCTGCGTCGCAGCGTTGAACTGCTTGCAGAATTCCATGATGTTGACGCCGCGCTGACCCAGCGCCGGACCGATCGGCGGAGCAGGCTTTGCTTCACCGGCTGCAACCTGCAGCTTGATATAGCCTTCAATCTTCTTGGCCACGATGGCCTCCTTTCTTCCTGTCGGCCCGCCTGTTGGAGCAAAGCCTCAGAGTGAGCGGTCAAACGCTCCGGAAACCGGAACTCCCGCACGGAATCACTACCCTTTCAGGCAGCGAAGCGCGGGCCGATAAGACTATCGGCCCGCAAAAGCAAGTGTTGCCTGTAACCCTTGGCGGATCAGCCGCGAACCAGTTCGACTTCCTCGAAGCCCAGCTCCACCGGGGTGGCGCGGCCGAAGATCGAAACCGAGACCTTCACGCGGCTCTTGTCGAAGTCCAGTTCCTCGACCACGCCGTTGAACGAGGCAAACGGGCCTGCATTGACCTTGACCTGATCGCCGATCTCGTAATCGACCGAGACGTTCTTGCGCGGTTCGGCAGCGGCCTGCTCGCGCGCGCCGAAGTAGCGGGCGGCTTCCTTGTCGGAAATCGGCTGCGGCTTGTTGTTGGTGCCGAGGAAGCCGGTCACCTTCGGGGTGTTCTTGACGAGGTGGTAGATGTCGTCATTCATCGCCAGCTTGGCGAGGACGTAGCCCGGCATGAACTTGCGTTCGACCTGGACCTTCTTGCCGCGCTTGACTTCAGTGACGGTCTCGGTCGGCACTTCGACCGCTTCGACCAGCTGCGAAAGGCCGATACGCTCGGCTTCGGAGATGATCGCTTCCTTCACCTTGTTCTCGAAACCGGAATAGGCGTGAATGATGTACCAGCGGGCCATATCGTTTCTCTTGGTTCTTTAGGTGGTCAGGCAAGCGAGAGCAGGAAGCGGACGGCTGCGCTGAACAGCGAGTCGATGCCGAGGAAGAACACCGCGAGGATCAGCATCATGATGCCGACGAAGATCGCCGTGGTGGTGGTTTCCTGGCGGGTCGGCCAGACGACCTTGCGTGCTTCGGCCTTCACCTGATTGAAGAACTCGCCGGGGCTGGTCTTGGCCATTGCTCTGGTGCCTTGCTTGCTGCGGCAGGAGCCGCGTGGAATTTCGTTTCTTCCGGCTAGGGGTCATCGCCGCCCCGGACAAGTCCGGGAGGGGCTGGCGATTTTCCGATGTCGGAAGTTCCGTTCATTTAGTCCGCAAGGGCCCCGTTGGCAAGTGCAGCGATGGGGTGCGGTAATGGGATGGCCTGCTCCCAGCCCCGGGCGACCCGAGCCACGGGCAGGAACGCAGCCACCTGCGCCCCGTTGAACGCCTGCACGAAAACGGGGCGCAAGATGGGGCGAAAGGAACGAGAACCATGAAAAAGATCATTCTCCCGCTGGTGGCTCTTGCCATGGCCGGCACTGCGCAGGCCCAGAGTGGGCAGGCCCAGAGTGGGCAGGCCCAGAGCGGCCAGACCAAGGCCGAAGGCTCGGCCAACGCCGGTGCGCAGGTTTCGACCGGCAACGGCGCGGTCAATGCCAATACCGGTGCCGGCGCAGACGTGAGCACGACAGCCACCACGCAGCGCGATGCGACAACGAAAGGCATCGGTGGAGATGTTTCAACCACCGTCCAGACCCGCAACGAGGTTCGCGCAGACACGCGGGCAGCAGATCGCGCAGAACGCAAGGCCGCAACAACCGCTGAGCGCACCAAGCGCAAGGCCGAAGCTACCGCAGAGCAAACCCGTCGCGCGGCCGAGCGGACGACTGGTCGCGTGAAAGACCGCGCCACCGGCACGATCGACGACGTGGCGACGTCGGGCGCAGTCGATGCGGCCGTATCGGGCCGGGGTTCGCTGGGCGGCAGCCTGGGACAGACCGGTGCTGGCGCTGCCGGGTCGCTGCAGGGCGGCGTGGCCGGCGGTGCGTTGGGCGGCCTGCATCGCAAATAACCCCCAGCATCAAAACGGGATGGAAAGGGCGGGCCAGAGACGGCTCGCCCTTTTTCGTGCCGGTTTCGTCGGCTCATCGGACATTGCTACTGGCGTTGCGCAGTCGCGGTGCTAGCATCCTGCCACTCTCAAGCGAACCAGACGCGTGAGACGACTGGGGGCGGGCGCTTAGGCGTTCCGCCTCTTTTTTCGATTGCGGCAAACGGCCTGACGCATCCTGTATGGCTGCTCAGTGGCGGCCAGTACTTCGCGCTGTCTTCAAGGTGATTCGCGGCGCCGAACCTCGCCTTGGTGGCGAGTGGCAGGAGTGGAGGGACTCGAACCCACGGCCCTCGGTTTTGGAGACCGATGCTCTACCAACTGAGCTACACTCCTGTGCTCTGAGCGGCCCCTTAAAGACTTGACGGCGGGAGCGCAACCGACCGAAACACATTATTGAAGATTATGGCCCGCAACGATCCCCATGCCATCCCGCCCGAGCTTCTGCTCAAGGCCTATCGTGCCGGGATTTTCCCGATGGCGGACAGTCGTGACGATCCCGAAGTCTTCTGGGTGGAGCCGCGAATGCGGGCGATTCTGCCGCTTGAGGGGTTCCACCTTTCGAAATCCCTGGCCCGCACGTTGCGGCGCGGCAAGTTCACCGTGACCTGCAATGCCGCGTTCGAAGCGGTGATCGACGCCTGCGCCGCGCCCCGCCCCGGTGCCGAGGAAAGCTGGATCAGCGCGCGGATTCGCGAAAGCTACATCGGGCTTCACGAGCATGGCCACGCTCATTCGATCGAATGCTGGAGCGAAGGACGGCTGGTCGGCGGGCTCTATGGTGTCGGATTCGCGCGCGTGTTCTGTGGCGAATCGATGTTCAGCCGCCAGACCGATGCCTCGAAGGTCGCACTGGCCTGGCTGGTTGCGTCGCTGCGGGCGGTTGGCGCGGAATTGCTCGACTGCCAGTTCACCACGACTCACCTGGCGTCACTGGGTGCAATCGAGATCCCGCAAAGCCAGTATCTGCAACTGCTGTCGCAGGCTCAGCGGCCTTATTCCCCGGCCGAAGTTGCTGCGGGTCGCGCGCTTGTCGCAGCAGTTGGCGAAGGACTGGGGGCAGGCTTTCGAGCGGGACCGGGCGCAGGATCGGGCGAAGCCGCCGCGCTGGCATTGCCGCTGGGCTTTGCCGCACTGCGCGCCGAAGCGACCGGCTCTTCCTCGCCGGGGAAGGTCATCGCGCAGTCCTTGACCCATACGTCATAGACGGGGTGCTCGACCACGCTCAACGACGGGGCGTTCCGGAACAACCAGCCCGAAAACACCTTGCGCCAGGCCAGTGGCTGATCGGTGCTCGCCCGCTCTTCGACGAACAGCTGGACGAAAGCGCCGGTCTCGGGCGGATCTTCCCACGGCGCGGTCTTCTCGCACGTGGCGAGCTTGACGATGGCATTGCCGATCCGCCGCGATTCGCCGCTCTTGAGGACAACGTCCTGCGTGATGTTGTTGCGCTTGTTAAGAAAGCCGAGCGTTGCCACGCGATCCTTGATCGGTGTGCCGAATTCGCTTTCGATCGCCGCTCCCGAAGCCGTGGCAATCGCCGCACCGCTCTCGGTCGCCTCGGGTGGCGGCGGAGGAGCCTTCTCGCCGCATCCGGCCAGCATGAGCACGCCCGCAAGGACGAGCGCCCGGGTTGCCGGCGATGCGTCCGATGGCATCAGGCTTCCGGAACCCAGGCTTCGTAGTCGCCGGTTGCGGCGGCACGCTTGCCGCCACGCTCCAGCGCGCCCTGCGGACGGTAGGCCTGGACAGTGCCGGTGGCGTTCGGAGTGTACTCCGCCTCCCAGATGCGGGCAGGCGGCAGGTTGCTTTCAGGCACACCGTCAAACGAGCCGTGCAGCCAGCCATGCCATTCGGCAGGCACGCGGCTGGCATCGTTGGCGCCGTTATAGATCACCCACCGACGTTCACGCCCGGCAAAGGGGTGGCCCTTGGGAAAGGGCTTCTTCGCGCGGAAATATGCGTTTCCTTGCGCGTCGGTGCCCACCTGCTCACCATTCAGTGCGCTGAACAGCATGGTGGTGACGGTGGCGCCATTCCACCATGTGAAGATCTTGCCGAGGATGCTCATGCTACCTGCCTTGGATATTACGGCGCGCTTAGCCGCTGATGGGGGGAGTCGGCAAGCGCGTTGATGCCGCTGCGCTTATCTTACCAGTCAACCCTGTTCACCATTCAACCCTGTTCACCATTCAACCCTGTTCACCATTCAACCTTGTCGCCCGGCTTGATGCCGAGCCTTGCCGCCAGCCCGCCGTTGATTTCCAGCACGGCCAGCGTCGGCCCGTCCGCAGGGAGCGGGGTTTCGTCATAAGGCCTGGCATTGGCCGCGATGTTGAGGATGCGGCGATCGAGGCCGACGAAGATGATGTCGAGCGGAATCACCGTGTTGCGCATCCAGAACGACGCAATATCCGGCGGATTGCGCAGAAAGATCATGCCTTCGTCATCGCCGATCTCGGTACGGAACATCAGCCCCTTGGCCTGTTCGGCAGACGTGCGCGCGACTTCCGACCTGAATACGTGCGCCCCGTTGCCGCTGGTCACCGTCACCGGCGTGATCTGGAGGCCCGAGACCGGATGAACCGCCGCCGTTGCGGCCTGGGGCTGGGCCTTCGCCCCGGCGTCGGCCGCACCCGGCGAGCATCCTGCTATCAACGCAAGGGCAGAAAGGACGGCTAGTCTAGTCAGCTGCTTCATCGATCCACTCTTCCAGAGCTTCGGGGCTGGATGCATTCACCACCTCGCGCGCATAGGCAAGGGGGTGTCCTGCCCTTAGCATGGCTGCGACCTGCTTCTCGCGCTGTGCCGGGTCAAGCCCGCCGCCCCCGCCAAACGGGCCGAAGCGCCGCTTCCGCGCCATGACGAGTGCCGCCCGGCGCCGCTCGGCATCGCTGCCCCGCGCCTCCTCACGCAGGGTTTCGGCAATTCCCGCCGCGCCCAGCGCCTGGTCGATCCGCCGCGCCCCATAGCCCCGCCGCAGCAGGCTTTGCGCCTTGCCGCGGGCAAATCCGGCATCGTCGACGTAACCGAGTGCGACGAATCGGCTGACGATCGCGTGAATATCCGCCTCGCCTTCCCCCTCCCATCCCCGTTCGCGCAGCTTTCGCCTAAGGTAGTCGGAAAGCTTGCCCGCGCTGGTGGCAAAGCGCGCGACATAGGCCAGCGCCAGCTCGTCAAGCCGCGCGGCGTCGAGCGGCCTCGGCGGTTTCCTTTCGCGGCGGTTGCCACGGCCATCAGGGGAATTGCAGTCCATCCGCCACATTCGTGCCACAGTCCCTGCTAAATGAGAACGTCCGTACCGTGGTGGCGTTGTTTTCGCGTCACGGACCAGTAATGGGCCGTTCGAGCTAATGGACCGTTCATCGGCGGGTCTGCACAGGCCCGCAGGACGAATGAAGAGAACATCGGGGTATCGCATGACTGTTTCGAACGCTGTCGCTGACAAGGCGATTCTCGTTCCCACGCCCAATATCGACGTGCAGCCACGTCGGTATGCGGACTTCGATACCTTCTGCGATGCGTTGGACTATGCCGCAAAGGGCAAGCTAGGATTCAACTTCCACGATCCGCGCGGCACGCTCTCGCGCGTCTATCCCTATTCCGAACTGCGCGAGGACGCGCTGGTGGCTGCACGCCGCCTGTTGGCGCTGGGCGTAGCTCCCGGCGATCGCGTTGCCCTGGTGGCCGAAACCGGCCCCGATTTCGCGGCGATCTTCTGCGGCGCGATGTATGCCGGCGCCTGGCCGGTGCCGCTGCCTCTGCCGACCAGCTTTGGCGGCAAGGAAAGCTATATCGACCAGCTCGCCGTCCAGCTGGCCAGCTCGGACCCGAAGATGCTGGTCTATCCCGGCGAGATTGCCGAGATGGCTGGCGCTGCGGCCGCACGTCAGGGCTGCGCCGGTCTTTCGTGGGACGAATTCCATGCGGGCGACCAGTCCGACGCCGCCCTGCCCACGCCCGATCCTGACGCAATCAGCTACCTGCAGTATTCCAGCGGGTCGACGCGCTTTCCGCATGGCGTCGCCGTCACGCACCGCGCGCTGCTGGCGAACCTCGCCGGCCATTCGCACGGCATGAAGATCGCCGATCCCGACCGCGCGATTTCGTGGCTGCCGTGGTATCACGACATGGGCCTGGTCGGCTGCTTCCTTTCGCCGATCGCCAATAGCGTCTCGGTCGACTATCTCAAGACCGAGGACTTCGCCCGCCGTCCGCTGGCGTGGCTTGACCTGATCAGCCGCAACAAGGGCACCACGCTCTCCTATTCGCCCACCTTCGGCTACGACATCTGCGCCCGCCGCATCTCCAGCCAGACCCACGTCGCTGACCGTTTCGACCTGTCGCGCTGGCGCGTTGCCGGCAACGGCGCCGATATGATCCGCCCCGACGTGATGCAGAACTTCGTCAACGCCTTTGCCGAAGCCGGCTTCAAGGCCGAAGCCTTCCTGCCGAGCTACGGCCTTGCCGAGGCGACGCTGGCCGTGACCATCATGCCGCCGGGCGAAGGCATCCGCGTCGAACTGGTCGAGGAAGAGCGCCTTTCCGGCACGCCGCGCGATCTTTCGCGCCCCGCCCGCTACCGCGCCATGGTCAACTGCGGCGTGCCCGTGCTCGGCATGGAAGTGGCAATCCGGGGCGAGAGCGGCAACGAGCTTTCGCACCACCACATCGGCAAGGTGTGGTGCCGCGGCTCCTCGGTCATGCACTCCTACTTCCGCGACCCGGAAGCGACCGACGCCTGCATGGTCGATGGCTGGCTCGATACCGGCGACATGGGCTACGTCGATGAAAAGGGCTACCTGTTCATCGTCGGCCGCGCCAAGGACATGATCATCATCAACGGCAAGAACCACTGGCCGCAGGACATCGAGTGGGCCGTGGAACAGCTTCCCGGCTTCCACCAGGGCGACATTGCCGCATTCTCGGTCGAGACCGAAAATGGCGAGGAAGCGCCTGCCGTGCTGGTGCATTGCCGCGTTTCCGACCCGGTCGAGCGGGTGAAGCTGCGCGACCAGATCCGCGACAAGGTGCGTTCGATCACCGGCATGAACTGCGTGGTCGAACTCGTGCCGCCGCGCACACTGCCCCGCACCAGCTCGGGCAAGCTCAGCCGCGCGAAGGCCAAGAAGCTCTACCTTGCCGGAGAGATCGCGCCTTACCAGCTCGCCGCCTGATTGTTCCGATCCGAAACGATTGCCCGACTCAAAGGCTTGACGAAATTGTCATCTTCCGATTCCCTGTGCTGCGGGGAATTTGGGAGAGGGTTTATGGCAACGGCAAACACGCCGGTCGATGACACACCGCACGAACTTTCTGGGGTTGTCGTCGGCTGGAAACATCGCGCGTTCGCACGCAACATCCATCTGACCGTGCAGTCGAGCAAGAATCCCCGGCCCATACCGGGAGCGATCGACACGCACCACCTGCTGATGACGCGCAACCAGGCCTTGCTGCTCGCCAATTACCTGATGCGCCTAAGCGGCCAGGAGATCCCGCCAAGGCGGCCGCGCACGCTGTGGGAGAAGTTGTTCGGCTGAACCCTCTTTTTGCCGCTTCCCTAAGCGCGCGATTAAAGTCACTCTGCGCCCGGAACTCCACATAGAACGGAGCCGGGAGAGGACATGCGTTTCACCAACTTTCGCCGCGCCCTGGCCGCCAGTGCGTCAGTGCTGCTCGTTGCAGGCCCAGCCTGGGCCGACGCACCGACCGAAGCCACCCGAAAGGCCAACGTCGCGGCGCTGGCAGATCTGCCGATGGCCGACCGACAGGACTTCGATTTCGCCAGCCGCGGATTCGTGGCGACGCTCAAGGACCCGGTGATCCGCGATGCCGCGGGCAAGCCGGTGTGGGACACCGCCGCCTTCGCCTTTGCCAGAGGCCCTGCGCCTGCCACCGTGAACCCCAGTTTGTGGCGCCATGCCCAGGTTCTCGGCAAGGCTGGCCTGTTCAAGGTCACCGACCGCATCTGGCAGGTGCGCGGGTTCGATGTCGCCAACGTGACTTTCGTGCGTGGAGACAAGGGCTGGATCGTCATCGATCCGCTGACCGCCACAGAGACAGCGGCCGCTGCCTATGCGCTGATTTCCGAGAAGGTGGCGAGACTCCCCGTCACTGCAATGATCTACACCCACAGCCACGTCGATCATTTCGGCGGCGCAGGCGCGTTCACCTCGGTAATGGCCAAGGACGCGCCGATCATTGCCCCGCAGGGTTTCACCCGCGCCGCCGTCAGCGAGAACGTGATCGCCGGGCCCGCCATGGGGCGCCGCGCGTCCTACCAGTTCGGCCTTGGCCTACCCAAGGGCCCGGAAGGTTCGATGGGCTCAGGGATCGGCATGGGCGTGGCGGCGGGCGGTCGCAGCCTGATCCCGCCGACCCGCGAGATTGGCGAAACCGGCACCGAACTCATGCTCGATGGCGTGCGGGTACGCTTCCAGATCACGCCCGGAACCGAGGCACCTGCCGAGATGAATTTCGGCTTCCCCGACTGGAAGGTTGCCGACCTTGCCGAGAACGCCAACGTCACCCAGCACAACATCCTGACGCCGCGCGGCGCTGTGATCCGAGATGCCAAGGCCTGGGCGCAAGGGCTGACCGAGGCGATCGACTTTTTCGCCGGCTCCGAAGTGCTGATCACCAGCCATGGCTGGCCGCGTTTCGGCGCGAGCGAGATCACCGAATATCTCGCCAAGCACCGCGACGCCTATGCCTACCTTCATGACCAGACGGTGCGGCTGATGAACAAGGGCCTGACCGGCCCCGAAATCGCTGCCCAGTTGACGCTGCCCCCGGCGCTGGCGGCAAAGTGGTACGACCGGCCTTATTACGGCTCCTACAGCTTCAATGCCCGCGCCGTGTATCAGTTCTATATGGGCTGGTACGATGGCAACCCCGTCCACCTCGCTCCCCTGCCCCCGGAACAGGGCGGCAGGCGCTATGTCGAGGCACTGGGCGGCGCAGAGCGGGTGCGGGCCCTGGCCGAGGAAGCGTTTGCCAGGGGCGATTATGCTTGGACGGCAGAATTGCTCGACAAGGTCATCTTCGCCGATGGCAATGATGCTGCGGCAAAGAGCCTGCTGGCCCGCACCTATCGCCAGCTCGCTTACCAGAGCGAGAACGCCTTGTGGCGCAACATGTATCTCACCGGTGCGATCGAACTGGAAAAGGGCGTCACCGCCACCGATCCTACCGGCGGTGCGGCCCTGATCAGCCAGCTTCCGCCCTCAGACCTGTTCGAGGTCCTCGCGGTGCGGCTCGATCCGGCCAAGGCCGGTGACGGGTCTGCGTCACTTGGGTTCGTTTTTCCTGACAAGGACCAGGACTGGACGGTGACGATCGCCAATGGCGTCCTCGTCCACCGCAAGGGCCTGCGCGATGGTCGGCAGACGACTCTGACCGTCCGCTACGCAGACCTGCTGTCAGCCTTGTTTGCAGGCCAGCCGCTGGCTGCAAAAGTTGCCTCGGGCGAGGCGAAGATCGAAGGGGACCCGGCTGCCTTTGCTCGCCTGATCGGCTGGCTCGACAAGCCGGATCCTGCCTTCGCTATCGTGACGCCCTGAGAGGCAAACTCAGTTCGGCTTCTTGAGGTAGGCGATCACGTTGGCGCGGTCTGCCGCGTTGGGCAGGCCGGCGAACGCCATCGATGTGCCGGGAACCAGCGCCGATGGGCGCGTCAGCCACTTGTCGAGCGTGGCATCATCCCACTTGAGCTTGGCCTTCTGCATCGCCGCGGAATACTTGAAGCCCGGAGCCGCCGCTGCCTTGCGCCCGACAACGCCCGCAAGGTTGGGGCCCATCTTGGCGCCAGCGCCCGGCTGCACAGCATGGCAGGCCACACAACGCATGAAAATCTTCTTGCCCGCAACCGGATCGCCCTTGGCCTGTGCAAAGGCGGTTCCGCCCGCCAGCGCCGAGGCGGCCAGTCCTGCCACGATCATCGCACCCATCATCTTCTTCATCGATACACCCTGTTCAGTTCCAGAAGCCGCCAGAGCCGCAAGGCTCGAACGCACGAAGAGAATTCCGCAACCGCGCTTTATCGCGGCTGAACGCGAACGCGCTATATCAATAAGGGCAGCGCTGCAAAAAGGGTGGCGATGGGCTAGAGTCTATCAATGGAACCCCTGTCTCTCCCGCACGCGCGCCCCTTGCCCCAAGGCTTCGTTGACCGTCTTTCGGCCCGCTTTGGCCCGCAATGCCAGACGAGCGAAGCGATCCGCGCGCAGCATGGCGCCAGCGAATCGCAGTATCCTACCGTTCTTCCCGATGCCGTGGTCTTTGCCCGGTCAACGCAGGACGTGGTCGATTGCGTGAACCTGTGCCGCGAAGCCGGCGTGGCGATCGTGCCCTATGGCGCCGGCACATCGTTGGAAGGCCACACCCTGCCCCTTGCAGGCGGGATCAGTCTCGACCTGACGCCGATGGACGCCGTCCTTGCCGTGAACCATGCCGATTTCGATTGCACGGTGCAGCCGGGAATCCGGCGCGAAGCGCTCAATGCGCACCTGCGCGACAGCGGACTGTTCTTCCCGATCGATCCGGGCGCCAACGCCACGATCGGCGGCATGGCCTCGACCCGCGCGTCTGGCACCAACGCGGTGCGCTATGGCACGATGCGCGAGGCTGTTCTGGGGCTGGAGGTGGTGACGCCGCAGGGCAAGGTCATCCGTACCGGCAAGCGCGCCAAGAAGTCCGCCGCCGGGTACGACCTCACCCGGCTGTATATCGGTGCGGAAGGTACGCTCGGCGTCGTCACCGGCATCACCCTGCGGCTCCACCCGGTGCCAGAAGCGATCATGGCCGCGACCTGCCCGTTCGAGACGCTGTCCGGCGCGATCGAAACCGTGGTGCAGGCCTTCCATTGCAGCGTGCCCATGGCGCGGATCGAATTGCTCGATGCGATGCAGGTCCGCGCGGTCAACTTGCGCAGCAAGCTGGGACTGCCCGAGGCGCCGACGCTGTTCTTCGAATTTCACGGCACGCCTGCCGGCGTTGCCGAGCAGGTCGAGACGGTCAAGGCACTGGCTTCGGCCAACGGCGGTGGCGCATTCCAGTGGGCGACGCTGGCCGAAGACCGCAACCGCCTGTGGCGTGCGCGGCACGAATCCTATTACGCCGCCGTCAACCTGCGGCCCGGTGCGATCGGCCTGACGACCGACGTCTGCGTGCCGATGAGCCGGCTGGCCGAATGCATCCTTGCCACCCGCGCCGATCTCGACGCCTGCAGCGTGCCGGCCACGATCCTGGGTCACGTCGGGGACGGCAACTTCCACCTCGTCTTCTCGATCGACCCGAATGCACCGCATGAGATGGCAGAGGTGGAAAAGGTCAACCACCGCATGGTCGCCCGGGCGCTCGCCATGGACGGCACCTGCACTGGCGAGCACGGCGTCGGGATCGGCAAGCAGCAGTGCCTTGTCGATGAACTGGGCGAGGACGCCGTCGACATCATGCGCACGCTCAAGCAGGCGCTGGACCCGGGCAATATCTTCAACCCGGGGAAGATTTTCCGGAGTTGAATCTCAGGCCAGAATACGGGCCTCTTATACCAAGCTGCACAGACTCTGACCCATGAGGACGGCGTTTTGGCGGTTCTCGGCAAGGAACGTCCGAAGGGGTGATGCGGGGTCATCATACCGAGGACGCGACGCTGTCCGAGGGCCGCCAAAACTCCGCCCGCAGGGGTGCCCAGCCCCGCTCGCTGGACATCGTCGCAGCCTCGCGACGATGAACCACATCGCCGCTTCGGCTGCTTCTCACCAGCAAACGGGGCTGGGCATCCTCATGGGTCAGAGTCTGTGCAGCTTGGTATTACACCAACTCGCGTCATCCCGGCGCAGGCCGGGATCCATCTCGCTGCCCTCCCGACGAGCGGTAGTGGGCCCCGGCCTTCGCCGGGGCGACGTTCACTCGGTGTGCCGTAGCAAAGTACCCCGACTCACTCCATTTCGAGGATGATGGCGTCCACGGCCAGGCTGTCGCCGGCCTTGGCGTTGACCGTCTTGACCTTGCCCGCCTTCTCGGCGCGCAGGATGTTCTCCATCTTCATCGCTTCGACCACGGCCAGCGGCTGACCTGCCTCGACCGTATCGCCCTCGCCGACGTTGAGTGACACAAGCAGACCCGGCATCGGGCAGATCAGGAACTTCGAAAGATCTGGCGGGATCTTTTCGATCATGTGCTTGGTCAAGTGCGCGATGCGCGCAGGGAGCACCTGCACATCGTGGATCGCGCCGCGCGTGGTCAGCTTAAAGCCCGCTCGCGTGGTCTCGACTTTCACCGACAGCGGCTTGTCGTCGACCTCACAGTGCACCATCCGGTCGCCCGGCGTATATTCGAGCGCAATGTCGATGGCCTTGCCGTCAACGCTGATCTCGTCCTCGGTCAGCTCCACCGCATAAGTCGATCCGGCGATCTTCACCGCCCATTCCGATGGCGGATCGAGATCGTGGCCAAGCTGGTTGTCGACCTGCCGCGCCCGGTCCGACCGGGCCGTTGCCAGGAACGCCGCCAGCGCCGCCAGCGATTGCTTCAGCTCGTCAGACGTTGCCGCGCCGTGGAAACCCTCGGGATATTCCTCGGCGATGAAGCCGGTGGTCAACTCGCCCGAACGGAAGCGCGGGTGCTGCATGATGGCGTTGACGAAATCGATGTTGTGGCCAAGCCCCTCGATCTCGAAAGCGTCCAATGCCTCGATCTGCTTGTCCGCCGCCTCATCGCGGGTCCGCCCCCAAGTGATCAACTTGGCGATCATCGGGTCATAGAACATCGAAACTTCGCCGCCTTCGTAGACGCCGTCATCCACGCGCACGCCATCCACGCCGCGACGCCCGTTGGCCTGACCGTCATCGGTCCACCCGGCGAGCGGCGGGTTGTAGCGGATCAGCCGCCCGGTCGAGGGCAGGAAGCCGCGATAGGGATCTTCGGCATAGACGCGGTTCTCGATCGCCCAGCCGTCGATCTTGATGTCGTCCTGCGTCATCGCCAGCTTCTCGCCATAGGCCACGCGGATCATCTGCTCGACCAGGTCGATACCGGTAATCGCCTCGGTGACGGGGTGTTCCACCTGCAGGCGGGTGTTCATTTCGAGGAAGTAGAAGCTTTCACCGCTCGGGTCCGCGCCCGAAACGATCAGTTCCACCGTACCTGCCGAGTAATAGCCCACCGCGCGGGCCAGCGCGACGCACTGCTCGCCCATGGCCTTGCGCATCTTCGGGGTCACGAACGGCGAAGGCGCTTCTTCCACCACCTTCTGGTGGCGGCGCTGGATCGAGCATTCACGCTCGTTCAGGTAAAGAATGTTGCCGTGCTTGTCGCCCAGTATCTGGATTTCGATGTGGCGCGGGTTGAGGATGAATTTCTCGATGAACACGCGGTCATCGCCGAACGAGTTCAGGCCCTCGCGCTTCACGGCCTCGAAGCCCTCGCGCACGTCCTTCTCGTTATAGGCGAGGCGCATGCCCTTGCCGCCGCCGCCAGCCGAGGCCTTCATCATCACCGGATAGCCGATCTCGTCCGAAATGCGCACCGCATGCTCGGTGTCCTCGATCTCGCCGACGAAGCCGGGGACGACGTTAACGCCCGCTTCCTTGGCGAGCTTCTTGGACTCGATCTTGTCACCCATCGCGGCAATCGCGCCGACCGGCGGCCCGATGAACGCGATGTTCTCTGCCGCCAGCGCCTCGGCAAACGAGGTGCGCTCGGACAGGAAGCCGTAACCCGGATGCACGGCTTCGGCGCCGGTCTGCTTGCACGCGGCGATGATCTTGTCGGCAATCAGATACGACTGTGCGGCAGGGGCCGGCCCGATGTGCACCGCTTCATCCGCCATCTGCACGAACGGCGCCCGCGCATCGGCATCGGAATAGACCGCCACCGTCTGAATACCCATCCGACGCGCCGTCTTGATCACACGGCAGGCAATTTCACCACGGTTGGCGATGAGGATTTTCTTGAACATTCAGATATCCTTGGCGAGTTCGGCGAGCGTATCGGTGCGCTCTATTGTAAGTTTTGTCAGGCAATTGATGTGAAGCATCTTATCTAGCGAAATGCCCAGATCGAACGGCCAGCGAGCTGCACAGTCGGCATCGCGAAATGTCAGCCAAGCGCGCTGTGCCACACGAAGCCGAGCCTCGTCTTCACGTGACCGCTCCCTGAAAATACGGACCGTAGTCTTCCACTGTGCATTCAAGGCTCGATCCGCCTCCGCGAATTCGGTCTGTGCGCATTCGTTGAGTTCGGATTGAATGGTCGTGTTCTTGCAGTCCGGCGAATTGCTAACTGCTGCCGCCAGCATCAGCATTACCGACATGCCGAGGTCTCCACTTCATTCGTCACCCCGGGCCTGACCCGGGGTCCCGCTTCTCCCGCAACCTCGAAAAAGGCAGCGGGGCCCCGGGTCAGGCCCGGGGCGACGGGAGAGAGGCGAGGCGAAGCTGCCAAGATCACACCAGCTCCAGTGCCTGCGCGAGGTCGGCCACGATATCGTCGATGTGTTCGATGCCCACTGACACGCGCACCGTGTCCGGCCCGGCGCCTGCGGCCACCAGCTCTTCCTCGCCCAACTGGCTGTGCGTGGTCGAGGCGGGGTGGATGATCAGCGAGCGGGTGTCACCGATGTTGGCGAGGTGGCTGAACAGCTTGACCGACTGGACCAGCCTCACGCCCGCCTCGTACCCGCCCTTCACGCCGAAGGTGAACACCGCGCCACCTTTGCCGCCGAGGTACTGCTTGGCCAACTGGTGATAAGGGTCTTCCGGCAGGCCGGCGTACGATACCCACGCCACCTTCGGGTGGTTCTGCAACCACTGCGCCAGGTGCAGCGCATTGCTGCAATGCCGCTCCATGCGCAGCGCGAGCGTTTCCATGCCGGTCAGCGTCAGGAACGCGTTCATCGGCGCCATGGCTGGCCCCAAGTCGCGCAGGCCAAGCACGCGGCAGCCGATGATGAAGGCAATCGGGCCAACCGGCTTCAACGCCTCGGTCAGCACCGCGCCATGGTAGCTCGGGTTGGGCTGGGTGAGTGAGGGGAACTTGTCACTCGCCGCCCAATCGAACTTGCCCGAATCCACGATCAGCCCGCCGATGGAATTGCCGTGGCCGTTGAGGAACTTCGTGCACGAATGGACGACGATGTCCGCGCCATGTTCGATCGGGCGGCACAGTGCGGGGCTGGCCATCGTGTTGTCCACGATCAGCGGCACACCTGCGGCATGGGCGACCTCGGCAATCGCCGCGATGTCCTGCACCACGCCACCGGGATTGGCGAGGCTTTCGATGAACACGCCGCGCGTCTTGTCGGTGATCGCGGCGGCAACGGCTGCGGGATCGTCGGCATCGACGAACACGGCCTTCCAGCCGAACTTGGCAAAGCTGTGCGCGAACTGGTTGAGCGTGCCGCCATAGAGCTTCTTGGCCGCGACGATCTCGCAGCCCGGCTCCATCAGGGTGTGGAACACGATGAACTGCGCGGCATGGCCCGACGCCACGCCCAGCGCGCCAACGCCGCCTTCCAGCGCCGCGATCTTGGCTTCGAGCGCGGCGTTGGTCGGGTTCATGATGCGCGTGTAGATGTTGCCGAACTCAGCGAGCGCGAACAGGTTCGCGGCATGCTCGGCACTGTCGAACACGTAGCTGGCCGTCTGGTAGATCGGCGTGATCCGCGCCTTGGTCGTCGGATCGGGCTCGCACCCGGCGTGGACCGACAGCGTCTCAAGCTTCTGTGTCATCGCATCTCTCCCGTTATACGGCGCGGATACTATCAGGCGGCGTCGATCTCGCTACCCAGCGGCGGCATGTTGTGGCCAAGCAGGCGCAGCATGTCGGCGGCGCATTCGACCACGTTCGAGCCGGGACCATAGATGCCCTGCACGCCTGCCTCGCGCAGGTAATCGTAGTCCTGCGGCGGGATCACGCCGCCCGCCACGACCTTGATGTCTGCACGGCCAGCGGCCTTGAGGTGGCCGATCAGTTCGGGGATCAGGGTCTTGTGCCCGGCGGCAAGCGACGATGCACCAACCGCGTCGACGTCCTTCTCCAGCGCCAGCGCCGCGGCTTCCTCGGGCGTCTGGAACAGCGGGCCGGACGTCACTTCAAAGCCCATGTCACCAAATGCCGAGGCGATGACATTGGCACCGCGATCGTGCCCGTCCTGGCCCATCTTGGCGACGAGCATGCGGGGCTTGCGGCCGAGGCGACGCGTCACGGCTTCGACGCCATCGAGCACCTGCTGGTACCGGCTGTCACCGGCATAGGCCGAGCCATAGACGCCCTTGACCGGCGTCGGGAACGTGCCGTGGCGGCCGAACACGACTTCCATCGCATCCGAAATCTCGCCCAGCGTCGCGCGGTGGCGCGCGGCTTCCACGGCGAGTTCGAGGAGGTTGCCGCCGGTCTTTGCACCTTCGGTCAGCGCATTCAGCGCCGCGCGGCACTTGGTCTCGTCGCGGGTCTCGCGCACGCGCTTGAGGCGGGCGATCTGCGCCTCGCGCACCGCGTGGTTGTCGACTTCAAGCGTCTCGATCTGGTCTTCGTTCGCCAGGCGATACTTGTTGACGCCGACGATCACGTCTTCGCCCCGGTCGACGCGGGCCTGACGGCCGGCGGCGGCTTCCTCGATCATTGCCTTGGGCCAGCCGGCTGCCACGGCCTTGGCCATGCCGCCATCGGCCTCGACGCGCTCGATGATCTCCCACGCCTTGTCGACCAGTTCCTGCGTCAGCGCCTCGATGTAGTACGACCCGCCGAGCGGATCGACCACGTTGCACATGCCGGTTTCTTCCTGGATCACGATCTGCGTGTTGCGCGCGATGCGGGCGGAAAAGTCGGTCGGCAGCGCGATGGCTTCATCGAGCGCGTTGGTGTGAAGCGACTGCGTGCCGCCCAGCATCGCGGCCATCGCCTCGATCGTGGTGCGGATGACGTTGTTGTAGGGGTCCTGCTCCTGCAAGCTGACGCCCGAGGTCTGGCAGTGGGTGCGCAGCATCTTCGAACGTTCGTCCTGCGCGCCGAGCTTGGTCATCACCCGGTGCCAAAGGACGCGCGCCGCGCGCAGCTTGGCCACTTCCATGAAGAAGTTCATGCCGATGGCGAAGAAGAACGACAGGCGACCGGCGAACTTGTCGATGTCCAGTCCCGATGCCACGCCGTACTTCACGTATTCCATGCCGTCGGCAATGGTGAACGCCAGTTCCTGCACCTGCGTCGCCCCGGCTTCCTGCATGTGGTAGCCGGAAATCGAGATCGAGTTGAACTTCGGCATCTCGCGGCTGGTATAGCCGAAGATGTCCGAGATGATCCGCATCGAGGGCTCGGGCGGGTAGATGTAGGTGTTGCGGACCATGAACTCCTTGAGGATGTCGTTCTGGATGGTCCCGTCGAGCAGCTTGCGATCGACGCCCTGCTCTTCACCGGCCACGATGAAGAAGGCGAGGATCGGGATCACCGCGCCGTTCATCGTCATCGATACCGACATCTGATCGAGCGGAATGCCGTCGAACAGGATCTTCATGTCCTCGACGCTGTCGATGGCCACGCCGGCCTTGCCGACATCGCCCACCACGCGCGGATGGTCCGAGTCATAGCCACGGTGCGTCGCAAGGTCGAAGGCGACCGACAGGCCCTTCTGCCCTGCGGCCAGATTGCGGCGATAGAAGGCGTTGGATTCCTCGGCGGTCGAGAAGCCGGCGTACTGGCGGATCGTCCAGGGGCGGCCGGCATACATCGAGGCCCGCACGCCGCGCGTGAAGGGCGCGAAACCGGGGAGGCCGGGATCGGCGGTGACGTCCTCGGCAGTGTAGAGCGGCTTTACGGCGATGCCTTCCGGCGTCTGCCAGGTAAGATCCTTGCCCTTCACTTCCTTGGCGGCGGCGGCCTGCCAGTCGGCCAGTGTCTTGTCGGTCATATCCTGTTCCTCATGCCCTCTCCCCGCTCGGGGAGAGGATACGCAGGCTTGGCAGCTTGCTGCCTAGCCGAAGTTGGAGAGGGGCCTTGCGTGGTCGCCCCCTCTCCCAACCCTCTCCCCTGAAGGGGAGAGGGCTTTAAGCTCAATGCCCGCCCTTGGGCGTCTCCATGATCTCGGTCAGCTGCCCGCCCATGTCCTTGGGGTGCACGAAGAAGATCAGCGTCCCGTGCGCGCCGATGCGCGGCTCGCCCAGCACGCGCTTACCCTGCCCCTCGAACCAGGCCTTGGCTTCGTGAATGTCGGGCACCTCGTAGCAAAGGTGGTGCTGGCCACCCAAGGGATTGGCCGCGAGCCACTTGCCCACCGCGCTGTCCGGGCTGGTCGGCTGGATCAGCTCAATCTGCGTGCCGGCGGTACCGTTCTCGCCCGGCGTGTTGACGAAGCACACCCGGACCTGCTGGCTTTCCAGCACGAACGGCTCGGTTATGTCCGAGGCGCCCATCACGTCGCGATAGAACGCGATGGAAGCGTCGATGTCGGGCGTCGCAACGCCGACGTGGTTGAGGCGGCCCAACTTCATCGTTCAGACCTTCTCGATGACCATGGCGATGCCCTGCCCGCCACCGATGCACATGGTGATCAGGCCATAGCGTCCGCCGGTCCGGTGCAGCTCGTACATCGCCTTGATCGTTAGGATCGCGCCGGTCGCGCCGATCGGGTGGCCGAGCGAGATGCCCGAGCCGTTGACGTTGGTCTTGGCCGGATCGAAGCCCAGTTCCTTGGCCACGCCGCAAGCCTGCGCCGCAAACGCCTCGTTGCTCTCGATCACGTCGATCTGGTCAAGCGTCAGCCCTGCCCGCTGCAGCGCCACCGGCACGGCCTTGACCGGCCCCAGACCCATCACGTTCGGCTCGACGCCCGCATGGCCCCAGCCGAGAATCTTCGCCATCGGCTTCAGCCCATGCTCTTCAACGGCCTTGCCGCTGGCCAGCACGACCGCAGCCGCGCCATCGTTGATGCCCGAGGCATTGCCGGCGGTGACGGTGCCGTCCTTCTTGAACACCGGCTTGAGGCCAGCGAGGCTCTCGACCGTCGTCTCGCCACGCACATGCTCGTCGGTGTCAAACACCACCGTGCCCTTGCGCGTCTTGATTTCGACCGGGACGATCTGCTCCTTGAAGTAGCCAGCCGCGATTGCCGCGGCCGCGCGCTTCTGGCTCTCTGCCGCCAGCGCGTCCTGCTCTTCGCGCGAAATGCTGCAGCGCTCGGCCACGTTCTCCGCCGTCACGCCCATGTGGATGTTCTCGAACGGATCGTGCAGCGCGCCGAGCATGGCGTCCATCAGCACCTGATCGCCCATCTTCTGGCCGTTGCGCGCGGTCAGCACCATGTGCGGCGCGTTCGACATGCTTTCAGCGCCGCCGCCGATGGCAATGTCCTGCTCGCCCAGCGCAATGCCCTGCGCTGCCGAGACGATGGCCTGCAGGCCCGAACCGCATAGACGGTTCACGTTCATCGCCGGAGCCTCGATCGGCACGCCCGCGTTCACCGCAGCCACGCGGCTGACATAGGCGTCCTTGGGCTGGGTCGGCACGACCGTGCCGATCACCACGTTCTGCACCTTGTCCGCCGTGATCCCGGCGCGGGCAATGGCTTCCTTGATGACGATCGCGCCGGTCTCGGCCGGACGCAGCGAGGCAAGGCCGCCGCCGAACGAGCCGATGGCGGTACGCGCGCCCGAGACGATGTAGATGTCGGTCATTTTCAGTCTTTCCAAAGTCTTGGGTCAGGTCACAGCGGAATGTTGTCGTGCTTCTTCCACGGGTTCTCGAGGCTCTTGTTCTTGAGCTTCCTGAGGCCCAGCGCCACGCGGCGGCGCGTCGAGTGAGGGTGGATCACCTCGTCGATGAAGCCCTTGCTTGCCGCCACGAACGGGTTGGCGAAGCGGTCCTCGTATTCCTTCGTCTTGACCGCCTGCTCTTCGGCAGAGAGGCCGCGGAAGATGATCTCGACCGCGCCCTTGGCGCCCATCACCGCGATTTCGGCGGTCGGCCAGGCGTAGTTCAAGTCACCGCGCAGATGCTTCGAGGCCATCACGTCATAGGCGCCGCCATAGGCCTTGCGGGTGATCACGGTGATCTTGGGCACGGTTGCCTCGGCATAGGCGAACAGCAGCTTGGCGCCGTGCTTGATGATGCCGTTGTGCTCCTGCGCGGTGCCGGGGAGGAAGCCCGGAACGTCGACGAAGGTCACGATCGGAATGTTGAACGCATCGCAGAAGCGCACGAACCGCGCCGCCTTCTTCGACGAGTTGATGTCGAGCACGCCGGCCAGCACCATCGGCTGGTTGGCGACCACGCCCACGGTGCGGCCTTCGACGCGCCCGAAGCCGCAGATGATGTTGGCCGCATGCTTGGGCTGGATTTCGAAGAACTCGCCCTCGTCCACCGTCTTGCGAATGACTTCGTGCATGTCATAGGGCTGCGTCGCCGAAGCCGGGACGATCGTGTCGAGGCTCGGCTCGAGACGGTCATAGGGGTCGGATGTCGGCCGCTCGGGCACATCCTGGCGGTTAGACAACGGCAGGTAATCGAAGAAGTCGCGCGCGGCGAGCAGCGCCTCGATATCGTTCTCCAGCGCAAGGTCGGCAACCGAAGTCTTGGTCGTATGCGTCACCGCGCCGCCCAGCTCTTCCTGCGTCACAACCTCGTTGGTCACCGTCTTCACCACGTCCGGGCCGGTGACAAACATGTAGGAGCTGTCCTTCACCATGAAGATGAAGTCGGTCATCGCCGGCGAGTAGACCGCGCCGCCCGCGCAAGGCCCCATGATCAGCGAAAGCTGCGGCACCACGCCCGATGCCAGCACGTTGCGCTGGAACACTTCGGCATAGCCGCCAAGCGACGCCACGCCTTCCTGAATGCGTGCGCCGCCCGAATCGTTGAGGCCGATCACCGGCGCGCCAACCTTCAGCGCCATGTCCATGATTTTGCAGATCTTCTGCGCGTGACGTTCCGACAGCGATCCGCCGAACACGGTGAAGTCCTGGCTGAACACATAGACCAGACGGCCGTTGATCGTGCCCGAACCGGTGACGACGCCATCGCCGGGGATGACCGTATCGGGCATGCCGAAGTCGACGCAGTTGTGCTCGACGTACATGTCCACTTCCTCGAAGCTGCCTTCGTCGAGCAGCACTTCAAGGCGTTCACGCGCGGTCAGCTTGCCCTTGGCGTGCTGCGCATCGATGCGCTTCTGCCCGCCACCCAGCCGCGCGGCTTCCCGGCGCTTTTCCATTTCGGCGATATTGGCGGACATGCGTGGCATCCCTTCTTCTGACTGGCGGACCGTTTTCTGCTGCGACTCCGGCCAGCTCCTCCTCCCCGAGGTGCCACGCCAGAGCCGCGCCCGCGCCCTGCCAGAACGACACTGGGCGCGGATCGGCGTTCCAACTGCGCCACGCCGCTTGCCAAGTCCAATGTTATTCTGCAAACTTGCGAAGGGCCACTTTGCAAAACTGGCCGGAGTTGGGGGACGGTATAAATGGCGCGACGCCGCTTGTTTGCAGGCGAACAGCTCAAGGCCTTGCGCATCACGCGCAAGCTGCGTCAGGGCGAGATGGCATCGCTTCTGGGCATCAGCGCCTCGTATCTCTCGCAGATCGAGAATGACGAGCGCCCACTCACCCCTGCGCTGACCGACCGGTTGCAGCAAAGCTTCCCGGTCGAATGGCAGGACTTCGCCGCGGACCGGGTCGAACCCGTGCTTTCCGCGCTGCGCGATGCCACGGCCGATCCGATGCTCGGTCAGATGCTTCCCGGCGATCAGGTCGAGCGCGTGGCCGAGCAATATCCCGCATTTGCTCACGCCTTTGCGCAGTTGTGGGACCAGCATCGCCGCTCGGTCCAGCGCCTCGAAGCCATCGACGAAGCCTTGGGTTCGGACAGCATTTCCGGCGGCCGCCTGCCGTGGGAGGAAGTGCGCGACTGGTTCCACCACGCCAACAACTACGTCGACAGCATCGACCGCGCCGCCGAACGACTCGCCGTGCGCCTGTCCGGCACCGGCATGACGCCAACCTCGGCGCAGATGGCGATCTGGCTTGAAAGCCGTGGCATCGCGGTCGAGCAGGTCAGCGGCGGGGCCATGCGCCGCTTCGATCCAGAGGCACGGCGGCTGACGATCGACCCCAACCAACCCATTGAATCCGCTCGCTTCCAGATCGCCTACCAGCTTGCCGCCGAAGCCCTGCGCGAGGAGATCAGCGCGATTGTCGGTGAGGCAACGCTGCAGTCCGACGCCGCGCGCCAGCTGCTGACGGTGGGCCTCGGCAACTATGCGGCGGGCGCGCTGATCATGCCCTACGAGTGGTTCCGCACCCGCGCCCGTGCGCTGCGCCACGATATCGACCAGTTGCGTCTGACCTTCGGCGCCAGCTTCGAACAGGTCTGCCACCGCCTCTCGACGCTGCAACGCCCGCAGGCACGCGGCATTCCGATGTTCTTCTGCCGCGTCGACATGGCCGGCAACATCACCAAGCGCCACTCCGCCACGCGCCTGCAGTTCGCCCGCTTCGGCGGCGCCTGTCCGCTATGGGTGGTGCACGAAGCCGTGGCGATCCCCGACCGCATCCACGTCCAGGCCGCCGAAATGCCCGATGGCGTGCGCTATGTCTCGATTGCCAAGGGGCTGGTGAAGCCTTCGGGCAGCTACTACCGCACACCCCGCCGCTATGCCGTGGCGCTGGGTTGCGAAGCCGCTTTGGCTGACGAATTCATCTATGCCGACGGCATCAACCTCGCCCGGCCCGAGGCGGTCACCCGGATCGGCATCTCCTGCCGCATCTGCCCGCGCGACAAGTGCGATCAGCGCGCCTTCCCGCCCAGCGACCGCGCCATCGTCGTCGATCCGCACGAACGCGATCTGGTGCCCTATGGGATCACAGACTTCACGCCATGATGGTCAGTTCACCACGCGCACAGTCGCCGTGCCGGTAGCCCAGACCGGCAGGTAAAGCCCCTGCCCCGCCGCCTGCAATTGTCCGGATCGCGTGCGCAGCAGGTCCGCCTCGACAATGAAATCGCCCTCGCGCTTGACCTCTATCGCGCGGTCGACCTTGCCGAGCAACTTGGCATAGTCGCGCTCGAAATCCTGGGTCAGCGACGAGGCCACGTACTGCGCCACGCCCGGCGCATTGATCAGGTCGATGATCAGATCGCCGCCGGTCATGTCGGTCGTGCCGCTGACGCTCAGGTCCTCGAAGCCGACACGGCGGGAGTTCTTCGCATTCACCGGCTTTCCGGTGAGCCACACCGTGCCGCTGGCAGTCTCCCCACCCGCCTGAGGACGGGCGGAAAAGTTGATACCGACCGCGATCTTGCCACCCTTGGTGCCATAGATCTCCACCGCCTTGAACTGCGCCATGACCGGGCCCACGCCAGGCACGTCGAACGGCTGTGCCGACCGCTTCGTCAGCGCCTTCATCAGCACCGGCTCCAGTTCGCGATAGTCGGCAAAGACCGGGAGGAAGAATTCGAGCTTGCCCGCGCTCTGCTCCAGCCGCTTCATGTTCGGCAAGGGAGCGGACTTGGGATCAGCCGGTCGTTGGCCGACGAAGGTCTCGGTCAAGGCTTGGAGGCCCAGCCGCAACCGCAGCTTGCCACCAACCACCTGATAGCCGCCATAGCGCAATTCACGCGGAGTAATGCGCATCCACACCGGCGGGTTTTCACGGTTCAGCGAAACCGTGGTGAAAGCATCGGCCCAGGCCTTGGCCACCGCTTCGCGCAAGTGCAGCTTGCCCAGTTCTCCCGGCAGATCGCGTTCGAGCTTGGCAATGACCGGCCGCAGTTTCTCATCCGCCTTGTCGGCAATGTCGATGCGCTGCCCCATGAAATCGACGTGGGGTGCGTCGGTCCAGTCATAGCTGATGTCCACCCTGCCGCGCGGAGTCCAGTCAGGCGCGATGTCGAGCCGCACAACGGCATGGGCCATGGCATCGGCAGTTGCGGATTCGTCGATCAGCCCGGCGACGTTTTCGGCGCGGATCTTGGCATGGAGCGGCATCGCGATGCGGATGTCGCGGCCTGATCCTTCCAGCCGCAGGCTCCCGCGTGTGACCGCGCCGATGATGCGGCACTTCAGCTTTGGCGTCTTGATCGTGGCGATGCCGATGTCCAGGCCCTTGCTCTTGACGCAGGTCTGGCCCGGCTTGTCGATCGTCCACAACTGCTGGGGAATCCCGCGTTCCAGCACGCGAGACAGGTCGGCCAGATCGGCCTCTACCGGGACCGTGATCAGCGACGGCGCAGGCTCGACCTCGATCGCGTCGGACGTGCGGACGGGCTTGCCGCCCCCGCCTGCGCCATTGCAGCCGGACAAGGCGAGGAGGATTGCGAGGGGAGCGAGGAGGCGGTGCATGTCGCCCTCAACGCTGGATGCGGCCAAATGGTGCCCCGGCGCGGCGAGCCGACAGCCCAAGAAAACAGGACAGGAGCGCCAAGCCCCTGCCCTGCCACAATTTTAATCGTCGGATCGAACGGAATCAGGCGTTCGGATTGGGCGCGAAAGCGCAGATCTTGTTGCCATCGGGATCGCGCAGGTAAGCTCCGTACTGCTTGCCCGGCGAATTTTCGCGCACGCCCGGCTGCCCTTCGCAGGTGCCGCCGTTGGCAAGTCCGGCGGCGTGCCAGGCATCGACCACCGAGGAGTCAGCCGCCTTGAAGCCGAGGGTGTAGCCGTTCGAGACGGTGTGCGCTTCGCCGTTGCCGGGCTTGGCCACGATCAGCGAGCCGTTGGGCGAAGGGAACAGCGTGCCGTGCGGCAGTTCCACCGCATTGTGGCCGAGCGTCTGCATCACCGCGCTGTAGAATTTGCGCGATTTTTCAATGTCGTTGGTGCCGAGGAAAGTGTGGGTGAACAAGGTGGTCTCTCCGTCCAGATTGTTATTGAACCAAACTATCTTGCCGTGATCCTGTCACTGCGTCGAGAGCGAAAATGAAACGTCAGAACGTTGTCGGGCTTTCGAGCGGCGGGTCGGCGCGGTGCGCGGCGGCATAGATTTCAGCCGCCTTCATCACGCGCAACATGTTGCCGCTGCTCAGTTTTGCAAGGTTCGCCTGCGACCATCCGCGCTGCTTCAACTCGGCGAAGAGCGCGGGATAGGTCGAGACGTCCTCCAAGCCCTGGACCGTGGCTTCGACACCATCGAGGTCTCCGCCGAGGCCGACGTGGTCGGCGCCGATCAGTTTCGCAATGTGATCAATGTGATCGGCGACATCTTTGATGCTGCCGCGCGGCATCGGGTTGGCCTTGTCCCATGCTTCGATCGCGGCCTTCTCGGCATCGGGATCGCCGCGGTTAAGTGCCTTGGCGCGAGCCACTTCGGCATCGCGCGACGCGCTCCATTGTCGTGCCGCTTCAACGACATAGGGCGGGTAGAAGTTGACCATGACAATCCCGCCCGCTGCGCCGATGGCCTTCAGCGTCTCGTCCGATATATTGCGGGCGTGTTGGTTGATCGCGCGGGCGTTGGAGTGGCTTACGATCGGCGGCGGACCACCCAGCGCGAGCACGTCGCGCATCGTCGCCTCGCTCACGTGGGCGAGATCGACCAGCATGCCAAGCCGTTGCATTTCCTTGACAACTTTGACACCGAACGGCGTCAGACCATCGTGCGCCGGGGCGTCGGTGGCGCTGTCGGCCCAGGCGTTGTTCCTGAAGTGGGTCAGCGTCATGTAGCGCGCGCCGAGGGCATACATCTGGCGCAGCACGCCCAAGGAACCACCGATGGAATGGCCCCCTTCCATGCCGAGAAGCGAGGCTATCTTCCTTGATTTCCACGCTTTTTCGACGCAAGCGGTGTCGGTGCAGAACTGCATTTCGGCCGGATGCCGCGCGATCAGGCGCTTCATCACGTCGATCTGTTCGAGTGTTGCCTGCACTGCCTGCGGTTCAGACAGATCGGCCGAGACATAGACTGACCAGAACTGCGCGCCGACGTTTCCGGCGCGCATTCCGGGCAGGTCGGTCATCATGCCCGACGCACGGGAGTCATTGAAATCAAAGCCTTCCAGCACGTCCTTGCGGCGTTCGCGGAGCTGTTCGGGTACGTCGTTGTGGCCGTCCCAGACCAGCGGAGAGGCAGTTTCCAACTCTCGCGAACTCTGGGGGGACTCTGCGGCAACTCCCCCGCAACTCCCCCCTAACAGGGCCAGACAAACAAGGGGCAAAACGAGGCTTCTGGTCACGCGCATTTCACCCTTCCCGATAACGGCGTATGATGAAGCGATCCTACTCGGCCACCACGTCGTCGCCATCACGCTCGGGCAGCATCAGGAACAGCACAAGGCTGACAATCGAGCCCATCGCCATGATGACAGACACCGTCAACAGCTGGTCATCCCCCAGCCAGCCGAACAGGGTGCCCGCCAGCAGCGGACTTCCCGCAGCGCCCAGCCGCCCCACGCCCAGCGCGAAACCTGTGCCGGTGGCCCGCGCATAAGCCGGGAAGCCGCGCGCGAAGGCGGCATAATAGCCGCTGATCGCCGCATTGGTGAAGAAGCCGGCGATCATCGTCGCCATTTGCCAAGCGCTCAACGTATCACGACCGGTGCCGAACCAAGCCACCAGCATCGCGCCGATCAGCAGCATCAGCGCGGTTGGCCACCTGACTCCCAGCCGTGCCATCACGAAGCCGAAGAGCGCGCTGCCGAGGAACCCGCCGATGTTGGCATATGTCAGCACCGTGGCCGCCTGCGCCGGCGGATAGCCCGGCGGATAATCGGACACGATCTGCACGCCGAACTTCAGGATGTAATAGAAGGTGATGCAGTGGAATGTGTAGCCGAACGCCAGCAGCAGGGTGACCGGGCGCAGTCTGGGGTTTGACAGGATATCGGTGACGCGCGGCTTGGCGGCGCCCGGCACGATCACTGGCAGATCGCTGACGGCAGGCTTGCCGAAAGCGGCGAGCGTGCGGTTCACGCCCGCGAGATTGCGCTTCGTCACCAGATAGGCCGCCGTTTCCGGCACCAGCACCAGAATGATGGGGATCAGAACTGCGGTTACCACCGCACCAAACACGAAGACCGCGTGCCAGCTGTAAGTGGGCAGCAGCCATTCCGACGCCGCAATTCCGCCGATGATCGCGCCCAGCGGATAGCCCGCCACGTAGACCGCGATGGCGATGGAGCGCCAGCGGCTGTTGGTGCTTTCGGCAACCACCGCGTTGGTGGTCGTGAGCATCCCGCCGATGCCGATGCCAGTGAGGAACCGGTAAGCGACCATCGGCTGAACCGACGCCGCAATGCTTGCCAGGTACATGCCGATCGCCATCAGCACGAGGCAGACCAGCATGGTGGATTTGCGGCCATAGCGGTCTGCCGCGCCGCCCAGCAGCACCGAACCGAAGCCCATGCCGAGCAGTTCGGCCGAAAGCACCACGCCCAGCGCCGGGCGGGCAATGCCCCACTCGGCGGTGATCCCCGGCGCGGCAAAGGCGCTCGACAATACGTCAAACCCGTCGAGCGCGTTCAACAGCACCATCAGGACCACCACGATCCACTGGCGAACGCCCATCGGCGTCTGCTCGATCACCTCGCGCGGGGTTTGTGACATGCGGCCCGATTCCTCTCCAAAAACACTTATTGCTATCTGTTATAACTTATTCGTGGATTCTGGAAAGCAGTTCGATGAGCTGCCGCACTTCCTTGTCGGAAAAGCGGCTTTTCACCCAGGCCTCGTGCTCGCCAATGGCCTGCTTGGCACGGCCCAGCATCTCGATGCCATCGGGTTCGAGGAACAGCGCCTGCTTGCGCCCGTCCTTGGGTGAGCGGTCGCGCCGCAGGAAGTGCTTGGCCTGAAGGCGGTTGATGATGGCCATGGTGGTGGCACGGTCCATGCGCAGGCGCTGCGCCAGATCGGTCTGCGCGATGCCGGGGTGATCATCGACCAGCCAGAGCACCGAGACCTGCTTCTGCGTGAGATCGAGATCAGTGAAGGTTTCTGTGAAATGCCTGAGGCACGCGCCGTGGGCGAGACGGATGTGGAAGCCGAGAATATCGTTGATCGCGCCGACGTCGTCCTCGTCGGTGTGGCCGACGGGTGCGATGGCGTCGGCGAATTTGTCCTTGATCAATGCCCTTCCCCCAACAAACGCGGCCCCAACGAATGCGCTTGTCTAATTGTTAGCATTACATACAATATCGCTAGGAGGATGCCATGGCTCAATTTCCGAACACCCCCAGCTTCACGGGATTCAACACGCCATCGCGGATCGAGGCGGATATCGCCGATCTGGCCCACGAAGGCACGATTCCGCAAGGGTTAAACGGCGCATTCTATCGCGTCCAGCCCGACCCGCAGTTTCCCCCACGCCTTGCCGATGACATCGCCTTCAACGGCGATGGCATGATCACCCGCTTCCATATCCATGATGGCCAGGTGGACTTCCGCCAGCGCTGGGCGAAAACCGACAAGTGGAAGCTGGAAAATGCGGCCGGAAAGGCCTTGTTCGGCGCCTATCGCAATCCGCTGACCGACGACGAGGCGGTGAAGGGCGAGATCCGTTCGACCGCCAACACCAACGCCTTCATCTTCGGCGGCAAGCTGTGGGCGATGAAGGAGGACTCCCCTGCCCTCGTCATGGACCCGGCGACGATGGAGACGTTCGGGTTCGAGAAGTTCGGCGGGAAGATGACCGGCCAGACTTTCACTGCCCATCCCAAGGTGGACCCCGTGACCGGCAACATGGTTGCTATCGGCTATGCGGCATCCGGCCTGTGCACCGACGATGTGACCTACATGGAAGTGAGCCCCACCGGCGAGCTGATCCGCGAGGTGTGGTTCAAGGTGCCCTACTACTGCATGATGCACGATTTCGGCATCACCGAGGATTACCTGGTGCTGCACATCGTGCCCTCGATCGGCAGCTGGGAGCGGCTGGAAAAGGGCATGCCGCACTTCGGCTTCGACACGACCAAGCCGGTGCACCTTGGTATCATTCCCCGCCGCGACGACGTGCGGCAGGAAGACATCCGCTGGTTCACCCGCGACAACTGCTTTGCCAGCCACGTGCTCAACGCCTGGCAGGAAGGGACGAAAGTTCATTTCGTGACCTGCGAGGCGAAGAACAACATGTTCCCGTTCTTCCCGGACGTCCACGGCGCGCCGTTCAACGGCATGGAAGCGATGAGCTACCCGACCGACTGGGTTGTCGACATGGCGAGCAACGGCGACGACTTTGCCGAGATCGTGAAACTTTCGGACACGGCTGCCGAGTTTCCGCGCATCGACGACCGTTTCGCCGGGCGCAAGACGCGCCACGGCTGGTTCCTCGAGATGGACATGAAGAGGCCGGTCGAGCTTCGGGGCGGCAGTGCCGGCGGGTTGCTGATGAACTGCCTGTTCCACAAGGACTTCGAGACCGGGCGCGAACAGCACTGGTGGTGCGGGCCGGTCTCCAGCCTGCAGGAGCCATGTTTCGTGCCGCGTTCGAAGGATGCGCCCGAAGGCGACGGCTGGATCGTGCAGGTGTGTAACCGTCTGGAGGACCAGCGCAGCGACCTGCTGATCTTCGACGCGCTGGAGATCGAGAAAGGTCCGGTGGCCACGGTACACATCCCGATCCGCCTGCGTTTTGGCCTGCATGGCAACTGGGCGAATGCGGACGAGATCGGGCTGGTCGAGAAGGAGATGGCGGCGTGATTCAGCCCAGAATCCAACCAGGCCTGGAGTTCGTCTACGAGGCGACCGGCGATCTCGAGCCGCCAGTGCCCATCGGCGAAACCTATGACGGGACGCGACGGATCATTCCGATTGTTGGCGGCGGGCGCGTGGAAGGCCCGCTGATCAAGGGTAAGCTGATCGGCAATGCGGCCGACTGGCAGGTGACGCGGCCGGACGGGGTGACCGTGGCCGATGCGATCTATGCGCTTGAAACCGATGACGGGGTGGTGATCCAGATCCGCAATCGCGGGCTGCGGCATGGCCCCCCAGAGGTGATGCAGCGACTGGCCTCGGGGCAGGACGTGGACCCGGCGGAGTATTACTTCCGCACCGTGCCCGAGTTCATCGCGCCCAAGGGGAAGTACGACTGGATGAACCGGTCGATCTTTGTCTGTTCGGGCGCGCGGTATCCCTTGGGGATCAAGCTTTGGGTGTGGCGGGTGACCTGATCGGTCACCCTTCCGCTCTCTCCAAAAGCGCCCCTTCATCCCGCTGTGCGCGGCGAGCGATGAACAGCATCAGGACCGCGATCGGGATCGCGACCGCATTGATCGAGAGCATCGCGGTGCGCAAGGAGCCGGTGGCGTCGGACAGGAGGCCGACGACGTAGGGGCCGATGCCCATGCCGAGGATCGTCATGACCAGCAGGTAGAGGCTGGAGGTGAGTCCCCGCATGCGCGGCAGGACCTGATCGTACATGATCGCGTAGAGCGGCGGCATCCAGCCGGTGAGGATGAAGCTGTAGATCAGGAAGCGGGCGTAGAAGCTGCCGGGATCGGCGGCGTAGTAGACCCAGAATGACATGACCGGCGAGACGGCCATCGCGAAGAGTGCGACCCAGGCGCGGCCGGCGCCGGGGAAGCGCTGGTTCAGCCAGTCTGACAGGGGTCCCCATGCCAGCGGGCCGATGATGCCCATGGCCGCCGACAGCAGTCCGAACTGCAGCGCGGTTTCCTGCATGGTCAGGCCATAAGTGCGGATCAGGAAGCTGGGGTTGAACGCCATCATCCCGTAGTTGATCACCGACTGCAGCGTGCCGACGGCAATGCACATCATCACCGTGGGTGAGCGCGAGATGACGCGGAAGGCCTGGGCATCGCCCAGCTTCATGCCCTGCATCAGGTTGACGATGACGAAGACACCGAGGCCGATCACGCTCCACTGCAGGGCATGCGGGTTGATGGCGATGCTGCCCAGCAGCATCGGCGGCTTGGGACTGATCGCGTTGCTGAGCAGGGTTAGCGCAAAGGCGGCAACGGCGATCAGCGCCAGGGCCAGAAGATTGCCGCGTATCATCGCCGGGCTGGCGCCCCTGCCCTTCATGCCGATCCAGTGGAAGCCCGGCGTGACCGAGCCGAGCAATGCGATGCTTCGCGCGAAGGGGTGGGCCTCGGGCGCGGTCTCGATGCCGTCCATCTGGCCGCGCGTGGGCTCCTTCAGCGTCCACAGGAAGGCGGCGAGCACGAAGCCGGGCGCGGCGGCGACGAGGAAGGCGAATTGCCAGCCCTTGAGGCCGCCGGCCGCGTGGTTCGCGTCCCACCAGTGCGCGGCGACGCCGCCAAGGATCAGCGAACCACCAAGGCCGAGAGCAATGGCGGAGGCCATGACCGACATGACGAAGCCGCGGCGGTGCTTGGGCCAGAAGTCATAGACCAGCGAGGTCCCGGCAGGCTGCGTCGCGGCCTCGCCGATGCCGACGCCGAGGCGCGAGAGGGCGAGCATTGCGAAGCTCGACGCGAATCCGGCAAGCCCGGTGGCGGCAGACCAGAACAGCAGGCTGATCGCCAGCAGGCGAGTGCGGATCCAGCCATCGGCCAGACGCCCGACAGGCAGCGAGAACAACGCATAGAACAGCGCGAAGACGGTACCGTAAAGCAGGCCCATCTCGGCATCGCCGATGGCGAGGTCCTTCTTGATCGCAGGTGCGAGGATGGCGAGGATCTGCCGGTCGAGCAGGCTCATCGCGTTGGTCAGCGCGACGAGGACAAGCGCGTACCATGCGCCTGGGGCCAGAGTGCGGCGCGGTTCCATGGTCATCGGCTCTCCCTCCCGGCGCGGGTCAAAGCTTGAACCACTTCTCCGCATTCGTCTGGAAGAACTTCTTCTTGGTTTCAGCGCTCATGTCCATGGCGTCCATGTCGCGAACTTCCTGCGCGACGTACTGGTAGGGGTAGTCCATCGCGTACATCACGCGGTCCTCGCCCATGACCTGCTGGCAGAACTTGATCGCCGGCTCCCACGCCACGCCCGAATTGGTGACGAGGACGTTGGACTGGAGATAGCCCGCGATGGTCTTCTTGAGCGGCTTCATGCGCTCGTAACGCTGCGAGCGGACGCCGGCCTGATGCATGTAGTCGAGGCGGTAGAGCCAGTAGGGCAGCGCCTCGCCCATGTGGCCGACCATGATCTGCAAGCTCGGGTACTTGTCGAAGATGCCGATGGTGATGAGGCGCAGCAGGTGCATGCCGGTCTCGACGCCGAAGCCGAAGATCGCGCCGTCCAGCCCGGCATCGAGCATCGGGCCGATCATCGAATCCGGCGAAGTGGCGGGGTGGATGTAGAGCGGCTGGTCAACCTCGACGAGGGCGCGGAAGATCGGGTCGAATAACGCCTCGTCGAGATAGCGCCCTTGCGTGTGGCTGTTGATCTGGATGCCCTTGAAGCCGAGTTCCTTGGCGCCGCGATGAATCTCGCGCGCCGACCATTCCGGGTCCTGCGGGGCGACGGTGCCCATGCCGATGTAGCGGGTGGGGTGCTTTTCGCAGGCATCGGCGAGCGTGTCGTTGGCGCGGGTGGCGAGCGTCTTGGCCTCTTCGATATCCAGCAGCGGCTGTACGCCTGGCGAGGTCAGGGCGAGAATCGCCTTGTCGATGCCGGTGGCGTCCATGTCGGCGATGCGGCGGTCGCCGAGATCGAGCAAGCGCTCGAGAATCTGCGTGGCGCGCTCCGACGGGGACTGCGCGTAGAAGCCCCAGAGCGAGACCATGCCGCGGTCCGCCGTGCCGTCGCGGATCATGCGCAAGTAGACGTCGATGATCTCGCGCGTGGCGAAGGCTTCCTCGGTGGCGATGCGCAGGTAGCCCTGTTCGCCACCGGTCTTGAGTTCTGTCGTCATGCAGGCTTCCTTCCCGGGGAAGACAGCCTGCGGTCCATCACTTGCGGATGGTGAGCGACAGGCTGCCGATGTGGTTCATGCGATCGGGCACGTTGAAACGGTTGACGTACTGGCCCGAATATCCCGCCTCGATGGCAATGCCCTTGGCGATAGGCACGCCCACCCCGGCAAAGCCGCGCAGCTGGTCGAACCCGGCGCGCTGGCCCCATGAGGTCGTGTCGAAATTGACGAAGGGTTCGGCCCAGACAATGGCGTTGAGGCCCTTGGTCACCGGCGTTTCGACGCGCACCTGCTGACGCAGGCGCCAGCCCATGCCGGAGCGCCCTTCCAGCCAGCGCTGTTCGAGACGGGTGCGAGAGGTAACCGTCGTCTTGCCGGGGCCGCCGACCACGCGAACAAGCGCCTGCTGGAACATGCGGTGCTCGTCGGTCGGCGTGCCGTTCAAGGGTTCGGTGCGGACATAGGCGTAGCCGAGGAACAGCGTATCGCTGGGCGTGATGCGATAGCCGACGGCGGGACGCAGCAGGACCTGCCCCAGCCGGTCCGCTCCATCGGTGAAGCGCAGTTGCACATCGGTGAAGAGCAGAACCTTCTGCCCGACCTCGATCGTCGAGAACTGGGCCAGCCAGACCTGTTCGTCTTCCTGCGCGGCCATGGCCGTGGCGGGGAAGCAGAGGCCGGCGGCGGCCAGCAGGAGACGCGTGCGCCGCATGGGAAACTCCGGGCAAGTGGGGATGACCCTTGCGCGTTAGTGTCGGCACATTGCCCTGATGTTTCCCGATCACGTCAAAGCCCGCCGATCAACCTTCGTGCACGGCCTTGGTGACCATGCAGGCGAGGACGCCTTCGGGGCCGTCTTCGGCGCCGTGGCCCGACCACTTCACGCCGCCGAAGGGAGAGTCCGCGCCGCCGATCATGGTCGAGTTGAGGCCGATCATGCCGCTTTCGATCTCGCGGGTGAGGCGCTTCTGGCGCGAGGCGCTTTCGGTCCAGGCGTAGGCGGCGAGACCGTAGGGCAGGCGGTTGGCTTCGGCGATCATCGCCTCTTCGCCGCTGAACGGGTTGATCAGCGCGACGGGGCCGAACGGCTCCTCGTTCATGATCGCGGCGTCGAGCGGTACTTCGGAGAGGACCGTGGGCGCGTAGAAGTACCCGGCATTGCCGATGCGTTCGCCGCCGGTGTGGAGGCGTGCGCCGCGCGTGATGGCATCGCCGATGAGGCGGTCCATCGCCTCGGGGCGGCGGGCGTTGGCCATCGGGCCCATCTGCGAACCGTCCTCAAGGCCATTGCCGACCTTGATGCGTCCGACGCGCTCGGCAAAGCCATCGCGGAAGCGCTCGAAGACGTTTTCCTCGACGATGAAGCGGGTGGGGCTGACGCAGACCTGGCCTGCGTTGCGGTACTTGGACGCGGCCATCGTATCGAGGGCCTTGTCCACGTCGGCATCGCCGAAGATCAGGACCGGGCCGTGGCCACCAAGTTCCATCGTGGTGCGCAGCATGTTGTCGGCGGCAAGGCGCATGAGGTGCTTGCCGACGACGGTCGAGCCGGTGAACGACAGCTTGCGGATCACCGGCGAGCCGAGCAGGTGGCGGCTGACTTCATCGGGCACACCGAACACGGCCTGCGCCACTTCCTTGGGCAGGCCAGCGTCGAGCAGGCACTGGAGGACGCCGAGCGCGGAAGCGGGCGTTTCTTCCGCTGCCTTGAGGATGACCGAGCAGCCAGCGGCAATGGGCGCGCCGAGCTTGCGCCCGGGATTGCCGAGCGGGAAGTTCCAGGGAGCGAACGCAGCGACCGGGCCGACCGGTTCGTGGGTGATCGTGCTGCGCTGCCCGGCGGGGCGGACGAGCGTGCGGCCATAGAGGCGGAAGACTTCGCCCGCATAGAAATTGAACAGGCCGACGTTCATCAGGACTTCGATGCGCGCCTCGGGCAGGGTCTTGCCCTCTTCCATAGTGGCGATGCGGGCGAGGTCTTCCTGCCGCTCCAGCATCAGGCGGGCCGCGCCCTGCAGAACGGCGGCGCGCTGCTGCGGCGTGCTGTCACGCCAGATGCGGAAACCCTTGGCGGCGACTTCCAGCGCGCGATCGAGATCGGCGGCTTCGGCCAGCGGCAGTTCGCCGATGGTTTCGCCAGTGGCGGGGTTGACGACGGTGTGGGTGCGGCGGCCTTCGCCCTGCACGCGCTGGCCATCGATGATCATGTGGAGCGAAGGATACTGGGTCATGTCTGTTCCATGGTTTGCGGGCAGGAGCCGGGAGGAAGGGGCCCCTGCCCGCAAGCTTTTACGCCCGCGCGTTCTCGCGGTCGATGTCGCCCTGCCAACGCTGTGCGACCATTTCCTCACCCGTGACAGGGTGCTTCATGTGGAAGGCGTTGAGCTTGTGCGTGGGCCACAGCCAGTGGTCCTCGATCAGCTCGTCCGGGCCGGTCGGGTCTTCGGGGTAGGTCACCTTGGGGAACGGCACGTATTCGTGCGGGGTGTTGGCCCAGCCATGTTCGAAATCGGCGTGCCAGATCGGCATGTAATTGAGGATATGCATCCGCCACACGCCGTCCACCTTCTTGTAGGTGTTCTCGTAGATGCCGCCTTCCCACCACTGGCGCGACTTGAGATGCGGGGCATCGCCTTCGTAGTCCTTGTGGCGACCGGCCTGCATCATCGAGCGGGCGCGGCCCAGTGCGGTGACGCCATCGGGCTGGATGTTGATGATGTCCTGCAACTGCGGGTGATCAAGCAGGAAGCCGTCAATCGGGCCGTTGTTGCCATAGGTGAAGCGCTTCTGGAAGCGTTCGACATAGAGGCGGCGGACGCCCTCCTTGCCCTTCCACACGCCGCCGAAGAAGCGCACCTCGCCATCGTCGGTGAACAGGTCCACCGTCTCGTTATACATGCACTTGTCGATCAGGTAGCCGTAGAGGTGCTGCAGCTTGCGGATGTCCAGTTCGTCCTCGCGCACCGTCAGGCGCTTTTCGAGATCGGCAAGGCGGCTTTCGAGCGCGGCAATCTGGCTATTATCGGACACGTCCAACTCCCTTATGTTTTGGCATCTATTTTGTAAGTCTTACTAACAATCTGACGGGCTGTGCGAGTCCTGTCAACGCCCCATTGCCTCAAGCCTTTCAACTTCTTCGCGATAGGGACGGATGGCCTTGAACATCAGGAACGTGGCAAGCGGCATGAGCACGCTGGCGGTGATCAGTAGGGCCTTCCACAGCTGGGCGGGATCGCCGATCAGACCGTCCTGCACCTTGCCGACGACGTAGCTGCCCATCGCGCCGAAGAAGGTGAACATGAACAGGTAGAAGGCGGTGACCTGCCCGCGCATGTCGTTGGGGGCGACGCGCTGCACGGCAGCGTTCTGCGGCACGGCGCCCGCAATGCCGAACATGCCCGAAAGGCCGAACATGATCAGCGATCCCCAGGCCGTGGGCATCAGGATGGCGGTGATCGTGCAGACGGTAACCCCGGCAGCGCAGCAGGTGGCGGCGCGGACGTTGGCGTCCTTGTAGCGCTTGGCCAGCCATTCGACGAACAGCCCCCCGAGCAGCAGGCCGGAGAGCGAGGCGATCAGTACGGTGACGCCAAGCGCGGCACCGATCTGCCCTTCGTTCCATCCGAAGGTGCGGATCATGAAAGGCACGCGCCAGAACTGCAGGCCGAAGGTCTCGACCGCGCTGAGGGCCAAAGCGCCGAACAGCGGGTAGTAGACGCGGGGCTTGGCGTTGATCGCGCGGAAGGCATCCAGCCCCATGAAGGTCAGGATCTTGCGGCCGAAGGTGGAATTGGCAGGAACGGTCGGCGCATCAGCTGCCGGGGCCATGCGCGGCGGTTCCTTGATCGTGAGGAACAGCAGGCCGACCAGCAGCGAGGGGATACCCATGAAGATCAGGATCCACTGCCAGCCGAGGATCGTCAGCGGGCCGAGGTGGGTTGCCCCCCAGGGCGCGGTCATCATCACCAGCATGCCGCCGATCAGCGGGCCGAGGGTGGTGCCGCCGATGAAGCCGAACTGCAGCAGGGCGAAGGCGCGCGTCAGCTTCTTGGGCGGGAAAGCGTCTGCCAGCAGCGAATAGGATGCAGGCGCGTGGGCGGAGCCGCCAGCGGCGAGGAACACGCGGCTGCCGACGAACTGGCCGAAGCTCTGGGCAAGACCGCCTGCCGAGATGATCACGCCGACCAGCGCGGCCCCTGCCCCCAGCACGTACTTGCGCGGGTAGATGTCAGCGAGGCGCGCCAACGGGATGCCAACGAAGAGGTAGCAGATGATGCTGGCCGGACCCGCAAGGAAGCCCAGTTGCGAATCGGTGAGGCCGAAATCGCGCTTGATCCGCTCGGCCAGCATGCCGAAAGTGATCGCATCGAAGAACGTCAGGAATGTTGCCAGCACGATCACGAACAGCGCCCAGTAAGCCGCGCCTGCCGGATGTTCGGCGCGCTCCTGCCGGACCTCGGCCTCGGGAACTGCCGTGACTGCGACACCTGCCATGTGCTCTCCTCTCTCGCCGCAGCAGCCCTTTCGTGGACCTTTTCGAAGCGGTGATATTGTTAGTCTTGCATACAATTCCGCTCTGGTGAATACACAAGGTGAAAAATGATTCCCCGCCCTCTGCCGAGGGTCGGGGGCGCCAATGGATGGAGAGGATCTGATGCAGAATCTGCCGGGCAAGACAGCATTCGTGACGGGCGGCGCCAGCGGCATCGGCCTCGGCATCGCCAAGGCGCTGCTGGGCGCGGGCATGAACGTGACCATCGCCGACATCCGCCAGGACCATCTCGATTCGGCAGTCGCCGAACTCGATGGCGGTGAGCGCGTGCTGGCGCTGAAGCTGGACGTGACCAATCGCGAGCAGTTCGCAGAGGTGGCCGATGCGGTCGAGGCGAAGTTCGGCAAGATCCACATCCTGGTGAACAATGCAGGCGTTGCCGTGGTCGGGCCGACGGAGCTGGCGACCTTTGCCGACTGGGACTGGGTCATGGGCGTGAACGTCGGTGGCACGATCAACGGCATTGTCACGATGCTGCCGCGTATTCTCGCCCATGGCGAAGGCGGCCACATCGTCTGCACCGCATCGATGAGCGCGCTGGTGCCGGTGGGCATGACCACGATCTATTCGTCGGGCAAGGCGGCAGTCACTTCGATGATGGAGTGCATGCGGCCCGAACTGGAACCGCGCGGCGTGATCTGCAGCGCATTTTGCCCCGGCGCGGTGCAATCGAACATCGCCGATGCCGCCAAGACCCGACCTGCCGATCTGGCCGACACCGGCTATGCCGAGGCGGACAAGCGCCGCGCATCCGGTGGCAATTTCATGCATCTCTACCAGACCAAGGAGCAGGTCGGGCAGCGGGTGCTGGAGGGCATCCTCAATGACGAGCTCTACATCCTCACCCACTCCGAATTCCTGACCGGCGTGGAAGAGCGCGGCCTTGCCACCACTGCCGCCGTGCAGACCCACCTGCCCGAGAACCCGGAATACAAGCAGACCTTCGCCATGCTGTTCCGCAACCCCGCGATCACCGAGGAGATTGCGCGGCAGAACAAGCTGAAGGAGGCTCGCGGCGCATGAAGGATTTTGCAGGACGCACCGCCTTTGTCACCGGGGGCGCGAACGGCGTGGGCATCGGGCTGGTGCGGCAGTTGCTCAATGAAGGCTGCAAGGTCGCCATCGCCGACATCCGGCAGGATTCGATCGACAAGGCGCTGGCCTCGCTCGACAATCGGGAAGTGATGGGTGTCCAGCTCGACGTGGCCAGCCGCGACGGGTTCAAGGCAGCAGCGGACGAGGTCGAGGCGAAGTTCGGCCCGGTATCGATCCTGTGCAACAACGCGGGTGTGAACCTGTTCCAGCCGATCGAGGAAAGCTCCTACGACGACTGGGACTGGGTCATGGGCGTAAACCTCCACGGGGTGATCAACGGCGTGATGACTTTCGTTCCGCGCATGGTGGAACGCGTAAAGGCGGGCGAGCAGAAGGGCGGGCACGTGGTCAACACCGCTTCAATGGCGGCCTTCCTCGCCGCGGGCAGCCCCGGCATCTACAACACCACCAAGTTTGCCGTGCGCGGGCTCTCGGAATCACTGCACTATTCGCTGCTGAAGTACGAGATTGGCGTCTCCGTGCTCTGTCCCGGCCTGGTGAATAGCTACATCTATGCAAGCGATGACGTGCGGCCCGATGCGCTGAAAGGCGCGATGAAGCCGGTCGATCCGAGTGCGGTGGAGCGGCTACAGGGGCTGCACGAATTCGGCATGGGGCCCGACGTGATCGGCGCGCGCGTGATCGAGGCGATGAGGGCCAACCGCCTGCACATCTTCTCGCACCCTGACCACAAGGAAGAAATGCGCGAGATCTTCGACGAGATCATCGCCGAGTATCAGGACTACCCGAAAGACCCCGGCTATGACCGGCGCGTGGCCTTCGAGAAGTTCCGCGCCGACAGCTTTGCCGAAGCGCGGCGGCAATCACGGGCCGCGGATTTCTGAACGCAAACGAAAAGGGCGGAGCCGTCAGGTCCCGCCCTTTCTCGTTGGTTTCGCGCCGTCTTCAGGCGACGTCGCGCAGGGCCTCGACGAACTTGTCGATGTTGCCCGTGGTGAGGCCGGCAATGTTGATGCGGCCCGAACCCGCCATGTAGACGCCGTGCTTCTCGCGGATGGCGAGGATCTGTTCGCTGCCCAGCGGCAGCATCGAGAACAGGCCGTTCTGCACGCCCAATGGCGCCATGCTGATCGGGCCGACCTGCTGCGCGGCAGCAAGGCGATCACGGACCCAGCGCATGCGGTCGCGCATCTCGTCAAGCTCGGCCAGCCACATCGCGGTGAGGCTTTCATCGGCGAGGATCAGGCGGACGGCAGCCGCGCCGTGATCGGGCGGCATCGACCACGAAGCGCGGGCGATCGTCGCGCCATTGGCCATGGCATTGGCGAGTGCGGTGGCATCGGAGGTCACGGCGTAGAATGCGCCGACGCGGTCACGATAGAGGCCGAAATTCTTGTCGCACGAGTAGGCGACGAGTGCTTCGGGGACGACCGAGAGAACCTTGCGCAGGCCATAGGCATCGGCTTCCATGCCAGCGCCAAGGCCCTGGTAGGCAAGGTCGAGGATCGGCAGGACCTTGCGCTCGACCAGCAGCGGCGCGATCTCGTCCCACTGGGCTTCGGTGTAGTCGACGCCGGTCGGGTTGTGGCAGCAGCCGTGCAAAAGGACGGCATCGCCGGGCTCGGCCTGTGCAAGGGCAGCCTTGAGCGCGTCAAGATCGGCAAAGCCGTCGGCCGTCATGTGGCTGAAGGTCTTCAGTTCGACACCCACGGCTGCGATGATCTGGGCGTGGTTGGGCCACGACGGCGTGCCCATCCATACGCGCTTGACGCCCGAACGCTTCGCCACCTCGATGGCGAGACGCACGGCACCAGTGCCGCCAGGAGCCTGCATGCCCTCGACCTTCGAACGGTCGAAGTCCTTGCCGAAGACGTAGGGGATCAGCGCGTGGACGAAGCCCATGTCGCCTTCGGGGCCGAGGTAGGCCTTGGAATCCTGCGTCTCCAGCAGCTTGGCTTCGGCGGCCTTGATCGCCTTGAACACCGGCGTGTCGCCCTCGGACGTGCGGTAGACGCCCACGCCGAGGTCAATCTTGTCAGCGCGCGGATCGGCATTGTGGAGCTTGATCAGCGCCAGAAGTGCGTCGGCGGGCTGGGTGGCAAGATTTTCGAGCATGAGGCCTTCCTTTGCGGGGAGCAAATTGCGGCGGCTCCATGCCGCCGGAAGGCCTCGGGGGCAACCCTACATTTCAATTATAAGGTATGCGGGGGGCAATTTGCAGCGATATTGCGCGAAACCGTCAGAACGGGAACCAGTTCTGCTTGCGCGAGAACTTCATGTAACCGCCGTTGATGCCAAGGCGCAGCCCTGCTCCCGAACGGACGGGAATCAGCACGGTATCGCCCTTGCGCAAATAGCTGACGTGGAAACCGCCGACGAGATAGGCCTGCCCCTCGCCCGCCGGGAAACGCTTGTAGAGCTCCTCGCTGTCGAACAGGTTGTAGACCAGCACGAAGGTGCTGGCGGCGTTGGCGCCGGCATCGAAGCCGATCGACGGGCCGGTCCAGTAGACCGGGCGTTCGCCCTCGACCTTGTGGTGGAGCGTGCCGGAGCCATAGCGCAGGCCGACGACCAGCGCGCCGCCGGCTTCGCGGCCTTTGATGTAGGCGTTGGGCTCACCCTGCTTCTTGAGGAGGTCCTTGATCAGATCGGCAAGGCCTGCAGCGCCCTTGCCGAACACGCCCTCGGCGGCACCGATCAGATCATCGTCCTTGTAGGTGTTGCTGGTTGCCGATTGAGGCGTTGCCGCTGCGGGCGCAGGCGGCAGTGTGGCCGGTGCCGGGGTTTGATAGGGTGCCGAGGCGGGCGGCGGGGCATCGGCCGGGAGCGCAGGGAGCGACCCGGCCTCGGCACCGGCGGGCGTTGCCGCAGGGCCTTGCGCCGGGACAGGCGGATTGGACTGTGGCGCCAGGTCACCGTCGATCACGGCGTTGGGATCGACGGTCTGGACCTGCGCGAAAGCGGCGCTGGTGGTGAGCGCAAGGCAAGCGGCAAGGCCGGTTACCAAGGTGCGCGCTTTCGACAATGTGATCATGATTCCCGTCCGTCCCGATCTTCGCGCGCAATCGCGCACCCCTGCCCTTCATGCAGAATCCAAGGCTGACGCCACGACAATGAACCGGCGATGAGCCGAGTCCAAAACGCGGCGAACCGCCTTCCCGGGATGATTTTCGATTTGGCCGGATTTTTGCCCGACAGCCCCTTGCCGCCCCCCACAACCCTCGTTATAGCGCGCCCTCGCCGCTGCGATCCGGAGACGTGGGTGAGTGGCTGAAACCAACGGTTTGCTAAACCGTCGTACTGGTAAATCCGGTACCGAGGGTTCGAATCCCTCCGTCTCCGCCACCTTATGATCTGCAAGGCTCCCCTAAAGTCCTATTTTCCTTGCGTTTTGGGCGTTTTGCGGTCAGTATTGTTCCTGATTTGTTTCGATCAATCCCGATGCATCCGCACCCATCCGGGGGCGTTTGTGGGGGCACTGAATCGCACATCCGGGGGCATCCATGCTCACAGAACTCGCCATCAAGAATGCCAAGGCCAGGGACAAGGATTACAAGCTCGCCGATTCCGAGGGCCTCTACCTCTATGTGACCAAGTCCGGCCATCGCAGCTGGCGCTTGAAGTACCGGTTTGCCGGCAAGGAACGGCGGCTCGTTCTGGGCAGCTACCCCGATCTGCCCCTGAAGGCGGCGCGTGACCGGAAGATCGAAGCACGCAAGATGCTGGCCGAAGGCCGCGATCCCGGGCTTGAGGCGCAAAAGGCCAAGGTCGAGCGCGCGGTGGCGGCCGGCAACACCTTCGAGGCGCTGGCGCGGGGCTGGTATGATCTACAGGAGAGCCGCTGGACGCGGGTCCATGCGGGCGATGTCATTGGCAGCCTCGAGAAGGAGGTGTTCCCCTGGATCGGCAAGCTACCCATCCGCGAGATCGATGAGCCGCTGGTGCTGTCGGTCTTGCGCAAGATCGAGCAGCGCGGCGCGATCGAGACCGCGCACCGGGTGCGCCAGCGGATCTCGGCGGTGTTTGTCCATGCGATCGCCGAGGGCGCAGCAGCCCGCGATCCGGCGGGCGTGGTGACCAAGGCGCTGAGGCCCGTGCCGCGCGCCCGCAAGCGCCCGGCGCTGGTCTCGCTCGAGGCCCTGCATGATATGATCCGCAAGACCGAGGCCGAGCCGGCCTCACCGCTGACCAAGCTTGCCTCGCGCTTCCTGGCGCTGACCGCCCAGCGCCCCGGGATGATTCGCGCGCTGCCCTGGACCGAGATCGAGCACGTGGACTGGACCAGCGAGGCGCCCTGCTCCGATGCGCTATGGCGGGTGCCTGCCACCCGGATGAAGCTGATGCTTGAGCTCAAGCACGACGAAGGCTTCGAGCACCTGGTGCCGCTGTCGGCCGAGGCCGTGGCCGTACTCCGCGCGGTGCGTGCGCTGACCGGACGCGGGCCGCTCGTGTTCCCCAGCAACCGCAATGCGCGGGTGCCGATGAGCGAGAACACACTGAGCTACTTCTACAACCGCTGCGGCTATCAGGGCCGCCACGTGCCGCATGGCTGGCGGGCCTCGTTCTCGACCATCATGAACGAATGGGCCGAGCGCGGCGGTACGCCGGGGGATCGCCATGTCATCGACCTGATGCTGGCGCATATCCCGGAGGGCATCTCGGGCTCGGAAGGCGCCTACAACCGCGCTGCCTACCTCACGCGGCGCCGGGAGATCGCGGAAGCGTGGGGCGCGATGCTGCTGGGGATCTTTCCGGCGCCAGCGAAGATGCTCGGCTGGCCCAGCCGTTAGGACGGACCTTGCGTCACAGTCCGATCTCGAAAGGCTTCACGCGCTCGATCGTGCGTTCCAACTCGGTATGCCGCTCTGGCTCCGCCGCCTTGCCGGCAGCCTGGCCCTTGGCAGCCGCCGCACCCAGCCGCTGGGTTACCTCCAGCGCCGAGGTCTTGTCCCCGGGATTGCGACCGATGCCGACCTCGACCTGGTCGCGGTTGTCCACGATCAGGGTGAGCTCGTCACGCAGGCGGGTGATGGTCACGAGGAAGTTGCGGGCGGAGAGCAGCTTCCTGGCTCGGCTGTCCATCACCGCGATGCCTTTGTCGCTGGTCAGTCCCTGCGCCATGTGGGCATTGAGCGCATAGGCAAGGTCAATCCGTTGCAGCATCGGATCATCGGACTTGAGTGCATGCTCCAAGCCGCTCGATGTTCGCACGGTCACCCCCTCCTGCGTGATGGCCGCGATGGTCGCCCGGTCGGCATTGATCAGCCCGCGCTGGTGATCGTTGGCGGTCCAGCGGATGGTGTCGCCGGTGTAGAGCGTGAGGGGCTTGCGTTCGTGCAGCTGGATGGCCTGATTGTCTCCGGTGGTGCCAAGACGTGAGGGCGTGAAGGTATGGCTGCGGCCATGGGCGTCCCGCAGCGTTACCTGCCCCTTGCCCGCGTCCACCTGGACAATGTCATACCGCCCTTTGCCAAGGTGCTGGCGCGTCTGCCGGGTAGTCAGCTCCAGCACCATGCCCGGCTCGTAGGTTGCGGTTTGGCGCAGCTCCTCGCGCGTGCCATTGACCCGCGAGAGGACCGTGAGATTGCGGCTCTCCGGACCGATCTCGCCGTTGGTGGCAAGGCCGGTCTGCACCGCCCGGTTCACCTCATCGCGCAGCTGCCGGCCCGAGACGTAGATCCCGGTCCGCTCGCGCTCGGCCGGCGACAGCGAGAGCCAGCGCTCGGCGGCAACCACCGCGCCGTTCTCGCTGACCTCGACGATGTGGTCCTTGAGATGCTCTATGGCCTCGCCCGTGCGGCCCTGCTGCGCCGCCGCCTGGGCCCGCCGCAAGGTCTCCGAGCGCGCCCTGAGGTTGGTCTCCATCCGGGCGGTCTCGGTGCCGGCCGCGAGCGCCAGGGCAAAGGGCTTGCCCGCCTCGACCGCGCCCAGTTGCTTCGGGTCACCCATCAGCACCAGCCGATCGACCTCAAGCAGGTTGGCGAGCCGGACCAGCCGGTCAGAATCGCGAGTCGAGACCATCGAGGCCTCGTCGAGGACCAGCACGGTATCGCGATAGGCTGACCGCGCTGCCGCCAGCTCGGCCTTGCTCGCGGCCCCCTCAAGGAGCCCCCGATGCTGTCCCAGGAAGCGGTGCAAGGTCATCGAGGGAATGCCGGTCTCGCGTTCCAGCATGCGCACCAAGGTGTTCTGCACGCCGAGCCCCACGACCTGCTTGCCGTGCTCGCCGAGGATCTGCGCGACGGGGCGCAGCAGACTCGATTTGCCGGCGCCGGCCACGCCCTGCACGGCGACCACGCGGTTGGCCGAGGAGAGGATCATGCGCCCGGCGGCTTCCTGCCCGGGGTTGAGCGTCATGCCGAAGTTGAGGTTGGCCGACGCCTGCAATTGCGCCCCTGCCGCTTCACTCGACTGGATCGGGGGAACTGCGCCTTTGCCCCGCTCGATCTCGGCCAGCAGGCGGGCCTCCAGTGCTGCAGCTTCGGTCGTGGTGAGCCAGCCCTGCATAGCCCCACGCCCTTTGCTGAGCGCTCCCTGATCGGCCAGCTGCGCGATGCGTTTCTCGATCAGCGGCATGGTCGTGGGCAGGCCGAAGTCGAGCGCCGCTTTGGCGAGGTCAGTCGCCTTGAACGCGGCCTCCCGCTCCGACAGGTGCCGCACGGCGGAGGCCACGGCATGGGCCGCGGCGATCTCCTGCGCGGGCCGCAGATGGATGCGTGCAGGGACCAGGGGATCGCCCGCCTTGATCCCCAGACGCTCGGCCAGTTCGAGGACCATGACCCTGCCGCGCTGGGCGATCGTGGGGCGGTCCTGTTCCTGCCGCTGCGCGGCAATCGCCATGACGGCCGACCGCTCGCGGGCATCGCGCACCATGCCGACAAGATCCATGCCCATGCCCCAGCACTGCTCCTCCCAGCGGGACAGCAAGGCGCCGCGATCGACATCGTGCGGCTTGGCCGAGCGCGTCGCCAAGGTCGCGATCAGCCCCGCCTCGAGCCCGCTGCCGCGCCGCGCTTCGAGCACCTCCTGCCGCCGCGTCGAGAAGGCCATGACCGCCTCGCGGCTGATCCCGGCGGCTTCGAAGTTGCCATGCTTGCCGACCGCCCCAATGCGGTAGCCGAGCTTCTCCACCTCGACCCGGAAGCGCGCCATGGTCATGGCGTTGAGCAGGGTATTGAGCTGCCACAGCCGGTCATTGCGCAGCGCCTTCCAGGTCCCGTCAGGAGCCTGGGTCATGTTGGCGACCACGGCGTGGAAGTGGAGATTGGGCTCCTGGTTGCGGTTGGTGTCGTGCTGGAACAGGGCCACGGTCAGGTTGTCGGTTTGGACCTGGCGTTCCTTGCCGGCTCGCTCGACGCGCAAGAACGCCGCGTTCTTCTCTGCCCACTTCAGCGTCTCGATCACCGCTTCCCGGTACGCCGAGATGATGCGCTCGTCCTTGCCGACGAGAGCCAGCAGCGACCAGCTTTTGGGGAGCGAGAAGGTGAGATCGGTGCCCGCACGGTGGTCCGCTCCTTCGCGCCCGATCCGCCCGCCACCGGGCAGCTCACCGCGCAGGATCGCCTCGAAGGCCCGGGCTTCGACCGTCCCTGACAGGCCCAGCCGTTCGGCCCCCTTGCCAACCCATAACCCGGACCGATCGGCGTCGGCGCGGGCGTAGTAATTGTCCTTGGCAAAGTAGCTGGCGGCCCCGCCCGCCGAGCGCACATTGGCGAGCGACAGCATGGCTCATGCTCCCCGCTTGGGCTGAGCAATGCGCTCCCGGTACTCGCGCAGCCGCTTGCCGTGCGCGACATGGATCCGGGCGCGCAGGTCCTTGTCTGGCTGGGCGGTCAGCAGCCCGTCGAGCGCGGTTGACGTGAACAACAGGTGGGACATGATCCGGTCCCGGAACGCCGCCTCATCCTGCCCTTCGACCACCCCGTTCACGGCCAGCTTCAGCCATTGGCTGACGCTCATCTGAGCCGCATCGGCGGCGGCCTTCACCGCCCTGTAGAGCGGCTCATCGACATAGCATTGCAGCGCAAAACGCATGGGTTCCAACTCAGGTCGGCCGCCCCCATCGGCCAGAAACCCCTCCGGACGAGACATCAGGCTAAGGTCACGGCCGGTCTGTAGGAAAGTTCTTTTTATCGGCGCATTATCAAAGTGTTGGCGTAATCCAAGTCAGATCTGACTTACGCTAGCAAGCCTGACATCAAATGACATCACGCGGGCACATAGCGCCTTGCGCCACGGTAAGGGGCCGATTTGCGCCATTTCCCAGCACCGGGCTCCCGGGTACGGTGTGCCTGAATCTGTTCCCAACTTGGACACGTATTGTTCTAGAAATTGCTGCTCGTGTATTAGGGAAAAATGAGCCTCAATCCCGCAGGATACCTAGCCTATCTGGCGTCTGAGAGAAACCCCGGGCAGTTGCAATAGTTGAGCGATGTTCCGCACTATGGAAGCAAATAGCCATTTTGAACGCGCGAACTCCACCCTGCGGAGGTCGCTCATTTCCGCGCTTGTGAGCGGCGGATCCCTGGGCCGGTTAGCATGCAAAAGGCCCGGATCGGCAACCGCCGATCCGGGCCTTTTGAAGCAAGCTGTCCGGTGACTGCGGCGCTACTTCGAGCGCCGCTTCTTCGGTTCTTCGCTGCTGGATTCCTTGGCACTGGCGAGGAAGTCGACCTGTTCGGCGATGATCTCGCAGCCATAACGGGTCTGGCCTTCGCTGTCGGTCCAGCGCGAGTAGTGGATGCGGCCAGTGACCATGACCATCGCGCCCTTGGTGACGTGCTCGGCGACGCATTTGCCGACGCCGTTGAAGCAGGTGATCCGGTGCCATTCGGTCTCGGTCTGGCGGTTGCCTTCGCTATCCTTGAAGCTGCGTGTGGTGGCGAGTGAGAGGTTGGTTATGGCGGCGCCCGACTGGGCGGTGCGGACTTCCGGAGTGTTGCCGACGAAGCCGACGAGAGTGACGGTGTTCTTCATGATGCTGACCTTTCGAAGCTGCTCTTCCGTCCAAGGGACCAACCTTTGACTGAGCCCCGAAAAGGCCGGGCGCGGTCAGGTCTGCACCGAACGCAGAGAGGGAAGCGTCGCTCGAAGGAGTGGTGCGGGCAGGCATGCGCAGCATGACAACACGGTCCGCATGAGCGCACGTTGCAGTGCCTGGCCGGGTTCGGTCAGGGGCACGGATTAGTCATGAAAGGGGATGGAGCTTTGGGCGGGGATTGCTGCGATTGGTTGACCAGTGACGGAGCGCACTACGACTGGATCGCCAACATTGCTGTCATTCCCGGCGACAGATGTTGTCGTTGAAAGCTGCCGTTCGATTGCGGGCTAATATTTGGCGGAAAGTGTGCCGCCAGCGGACATTCGCCTTTTAATCAGCAACTGAGATATTCTGCCTTTACACCCTTACGGTCAAATCCTGTAGACACGAGAGAGCACACGCCAAAGACCCGCTACCCGGTTGCCATGGCGCAAATCCTTGGCGAGGCGCATCAGGACCTCCGGGAAGCCCAATACGGGGATTGCCTCCTCTATGGCGGCCACCTGTTTACGGGGAACGCCATGCCGGACCATACCCATGCTTGCGTCGATCCAGTCCGCCTTGCGCGCGGCGTTCACGATCTCGGCGTCTGGCCCTGCGAACGATAGCAGCTTGTGATGCCAGTGAATGATGTTGGCGACGAGCGTGGGATCGAGATGTGGCGCGTGCTGGGCTCGCACGCGCTCGGCCGCTGCTTCCGACGGCTCAAGATAAGCCAATTCGTGGTCGGTCCACATGCCCACGTCATGGAACACCAGTGCGAAGGCGATGTGTTTGCGTCCCCTCGGATCGTCGCCGAGGAAGTGTGCTGCGTAGCTCAACACCCGGTATATGTGGTTGCGGTATGCGGCAAAGTCTGCGCCGAGCGCCTCGGCGATGAACGGCAGAAACCGCTCAACCGTCGGGTCAGAGACAATGGGCTCAGCCATAGAAGGTCTCCATTGGGAACGCCGGGCAGGCGCGATGTCGAGCCTACCCGGCCTGATGGGATCATTGTGAGCGCAAGAGGATGGGCCCGGCGCCCACCCGGATGCGGAGCAGCTCGTAAGGCTTGCGGCGCAAATCCCGCCCGCCATGGAAGCCGGGCTGGCGGTGGAGCTGGTTGGCGGTGAAGTAGAGGTAGCCGTCCGTGCCGATCGACAGCGTGTCGGGCCAGCTGATGCGCGGGTCGCTGATCAGTGTCGACCAGCGGCCCTGGTCGAGCACGCGGATCGCGTTGTTCTCGTAATCGCCGGCGAACACGCGGCCCTTGTCGTCCTCGGCTATCCCGTCCGAGGCGCCTTTGCGCCCCAGGCTGCGGACCGCGCGGCCCAGTTCTTCCTCCGACACCGCGGGATCGCGCAGCAGGTCGGTGGGCACCGCATGCAGCGTGCGGCCCGACAGCGGCCCGTAGTAGAGCAGGCTGCCGTCGGGGCTGAGCGCAATCGCGTCGCTGGCGATCGCGACTGGCGTCGCGGGGCCGACGGCCGGGCGGTTCATCAGCGCCGCGCCGTCGACGACCGGGCTGAAGCCGGGCTCGGGGTTGGTCGTCGCATGGTTCGACAGGCGCCGGATCGCACGCCCGCTGGCGATATCGACGACGATGATGCCGCCGACACCGGCATTGCTGCTGTCGGTGATGTAGGCGACGCCTTCGGCGCCCTGACGCAGATCGAAGCGCACGTCATTGAGGTAGGTCGTGGGCAGCACCACGCTGGCCGGCAGGACGATCGTCTTCACCACGCGGTTGGTCGCGAGATCGATCGCCACCAGCTTTGCCCCGCCGGCCTGCGGCTGAGAGAATTTGGGGGCCGCCGTGTCGAGCACCCAGAGGCGGTTGGCGCCATCGGCCACCACGCTCTGCACCGAGATAAAGTGCCCCGCCGGGTCGGCCGGATCGCGCCGGTTGGTCGCGGCGTCGGGATAGGGCACCGCCTTGCCGTCGACCAGCTCGGCAACCGTGAACGGCGCGTTGTCGCCCCATTGCGGGAAGTTTACGAAGATACGCCCGTTGGGGGCGACGGTCACGCCAGTCGGCATCGCGCCATCGAAGGTCGCGACCTGTTCGATCTGGGGCGCGGATGCACCCTCGCGGGTCGCCGCGCAGGCGGCGAGCGAGAGGGCAGCGCCGGCGGCAAGAAGCAGTTTGGCGGAGGTCTTCATAGAGTCATTTCCTTGAGAACGCGGCCCGCCTCGTGGGGTTCGGACCGGAGATATTGCGGGGGCGCGTGGACCGAAGCGCCGAGCGCGGCGGCGGCGTGCCAGGGCCAGCGCGGATCCCACAACGCAGCGCGGGCTATCGCTATGGCGTCGGCATGGCCGTTTTCGAGGATGCGCTCCGCCTGATGCGGATCGGTAATCAGGCCGACCGCTACGACAGGCATCGCGACCGCTTCCTTGACCGTCCGGGCCAGCGGCACCTGATAGCCGGGGCCGACCGGGATCTGCTGGCGCGGGTCGAGGCCGCCGCTGGAGACGTGGATCGCCGAACAACAGCGCCGCTCCAGCTCCTGCGCAAAGCGCGCAGTTTCCTCCGCCGTCCAGCCGCCTTCGACCCAATCGGTCCCCGAAACGCGAACGGTAACCGGGCGGTCGGCGGGAAACGCCTCGCGCACGGCATCGAACACTTCGAGCGGGAACCGCATCCGGTTGTCGAGGCTGCCGCCGTATGCATCGCCGCGCCGGTTGGAGATCGGAGAAAGAAACTCGTGGAGCAGGTAGCCATGCGCCGCGTGGATCTGGACGGCATCGATGCCCAGCCTGCTGGCGCGGCGGGCGGCATCGGCGAAGGCTTCGCGGATGCGGGCAAGCCCTGCCGTGTCCAGTTCGACAGGGGGATGGTCGTCCGGCGCGAAGGGAACGGCGCTCGGTGACACGGTCTGCCAGCCGTTCTGCGCATCGGGGGCGATCTGCGCTCCGCCGTGCCACGGCTTGGCGCAGCTCGCCTTGCGGCCGGCATGAGCCAGCTGGATGACGAGCGGCATGTCCGACCACCGGCGCACACCTTCGAGAACGCTTCGCATCGCCGCTTCGGTTCGGTCATCGTACAGGCCGACGTCACCGTAGGTGATGCGCCCTTCCGGGCTGACCGCGGTCGCCTCGATCGTCAGCGCGCCCGCGCCCGACAGCGCCAACTGGCCGAGATGCATCCGGTGCCAGTCGGTCATCGCGCCATCCTCGGCCGAATACTGGCACATCGGCGCGATGACGATGCGGTTGGCGAGCCGCAGCCCGCCAACCTCGATCGGTTCAAACAATTTCGGCATCACCATTCGCCCGTGTTGGGCATGGAGGCCCAGGGTTCGGCCGGGGCCTTGTGTTCGCCCTTCTGGAGCAGTTCGATGGAGATCCCGTCCGGCGAGCGGACGAACGCCATGTGGCCGTCGCGCGGGGGGCGATTGATCGTCACGCCGCCCGCCTGCAACCGCGCGCAGGTTTCGTAAATGTCTTCGACCCGGTAGGCGAGATGGCCGAAGTTTCGGCCCCCGGTGTAAGTCTCGGCAGGGCTGCCGTCCTCGGGCGGCCAGTTATACGTCAGCTCGACCTCGGCATCGGCGCGCTGGCCTTCACCGGCGAAATCCTCGTCGGCTGCAAGGAAGATCAGCGTGTAACGCCCGGCCTGGTTCTCCATGCGCCGGGTCTCCTTGAGACCCAGCAGCGTGAAGAACCGGACCGCCGCCTCGGGATCGGCGACGCGCAGCATGGTGTGGAGATAGCGCATGATCAGGCGACCTTGTCCTTGAGGGCTTCCATCACGAGCTCCGCGGTGCGGGTAGCGCTGGCGGGGTTCTGGCCGGTCACCAGATTGCCGTCCCGCAGGGCGAAGGGGGCAAAATCCGGTCCGCCCTCGTGCTTGCCGCCAAGTTCCTTGAGACGCGTTTCGAGCAGGAACGGCACGGCCTTGTCGAGACCGACCGCGCGTTCCTCGCTGTCCGTGAAGCCCGCGACACGGCGGCCGGCCACGAAGGGCGTGCCATCGGCCTTCTTCGCCGAAACGAGCCCGGCGGGCCCATGGCAGACGGCGGCGACGATCTTGCCTTCGCGGTCGAAGCGCTCGACCAGGCGCGCCAGCTCGTCGCTACCGGGGTAATCGAACATGGTGCCATGACCGCCCGGCAGGAACAACGCGTCGTAGCCGGCGGGATCGATACTGGTGAATACCGGGGTGCTGGCAACCTCGGCCTTCAGCGCCTCGTCCTTGAGATAGCGTTCTACCGAAGCGTCGTTTTCGCCGTCGGCGTTAACGCTGCGCTGGTCGACGGGGATGGCGCCGCCCTTGATCGAGGCCAGCGTAACCTCGGCGCCGGCATCGCGGAAGGCGTAATACGGGGTGGTAAGTTCCTCGAGCCAGACGCCCGTCGGTTCGGTGCCGGGAATCATGCGGTCGGCGGAGGTGGCTACCATGAGAATGCGGGTCATCGTCAATTGTCCTTTTCCATTGATGTTGGGAAACGAGCAAACGCACCCGACGCAGCCGCACCCGCCACAAAGACAGCGGTGAGGGCTTTCAGCAGTTGGCGGCGATTTTGCATTCGATCGTTCCTTTCGGCGGCTTAGATACGCAGGGAACGGCATCATGAAATCCAGCGGGAATGGCGGACGGCCATAAATCCGCTTATGGAACCGGAATGTCCCTTCTGCAGTTGCGCACCTTCGTCGAAGTCTACCGCCGCCGTTCATTGAGCGAGGCGGCCAGGGCAATCGGCATCACCCAGCCGGCGGCCTCGCAGCACATCGCCTCGCTCGAAGCGCAATTGGGCCGTCCCTTGTTCGATCGCCATTCGCGCGGCGTTCGACCAACAGCCATTGCCGACGATCTCGCTGCTTCGATCGGAAGCAGCCTCGACACGGCGGAATCGGCACTGGCCAGCGCGCGGGCCCGTTCGTCTCGCATTTCGGGCACGGTCCACATCGCCGCGCCGTCGGACCTGCTGGGAGAGATGATCACGCCCCGACTGGCGCCGCTGCTGGATGCGGGGCTGGACCTGCGCCTGCATATCGGCGGACGCGAGGCGCTCTATGCCATGCTGCTCGAAGACAAGGTGCACCTGGCCGTCACCGCCTCGCAACCCGAAGATTCGCGGCTGGCCTTTCATGCGCTGGGCGAAGAGCACCTGCGCGCCGTCGCCTCGCCCGCCGTGGCGGGGCGGATTGCCGAATTGCCGCTTGCCGACGGGCTCAACCGGACGGCGCACCTCGCCTACGATCTCGACCGGCCGCTGCTGCGGTCCTGGCTCGAGGCAAACCAGATCGAGCTTACGAACCAGCCCGCCCTGACCGCGCCCGATTTGAGAGTGTTGCGATCGGGATTGTGCGCGGGTCTCGGCTGGACGGTGCTGCCCGGCTATCTCACCCGCAGCGAACGCGCTACCTGCACGCTGATCGAGATACCCGCCCCGGTCACGGTGCCGCGCAACGCTTTCTACCTCGTCTGGGCACGCTCATCGCTGCGCCACCCGCGCGTGGCCATGGCTCGGGACGCCCTGATCGCTGCACTCCGAATATGATTGTGGCGACGCCTATTAAGCCGGGAGCGCAATGTCGGGTCTGAACCAGTTGAGCGCTAGCTGAACGAATGGCGGCTTTCGGGATCGTCGGCGACAAGGCCGAACGGCCGGATGTGGGGCGCGAAGCAGACGTACCGATTCATCGTCCGGAATGACCGCTATCCGCGAATCACGCCCTAGGCTCAGGACCCATTGATTGGCTGAGGGGGATGTGATTCAGGCTCCGCGAGGAGACTGAGCATGAGCGACCTGTACTGGCTGACGGACGAGCAGATGGCTCGCCTTTC